>JBAULH010000210.1:0-2968 GCA_049578085.1 Candidatus Deferrimicrobiaceae bacterium | reverse complement strand
ATGTTCCTTCCCACGGTCAGGTCCTGCACCATGTAGGCCCGGAGAAGCCCGTCCGGACCGATGAGGAACGTACCCCGCAGCCCGGCCCCGAGCTTCTCCAGCAGGACCCCGTACTCCTTCGAAACTTGTCTGGTGAAGTCGGCAAGGAGAGGGTAAGTCAAATTCCCCAGCTCCTGGTTGACCCACGCCAGGTGGGAAAACTTGCTGTCCGTGCTGACGCCGAGGATTTGCGCGCCTGCTTTTGCGAATTCGCTCTCCCGCCGGGAGAACTCGAGGATCTCCGATTGTCATATGGGGGTGAAATCCAGCGGGTAGAAAAACAGGACGACCCACTTCCCCTGGTAGTCGGACAGCCTGACTTTCCGGAACTCCTTCCCCACGACCCCCGACAACTCAAACGCCGGCGCCGGGCTATTCACCTGGACGGCCATGAACGCCTCCCCCCCCACGGAACTCGTGCCCATGACCAGATTAGATCAACAGGAGGAAATAGGGAAGGCGGCCAGGAGCCGCCAGGTGTTGTCGTACTCGTCCCCAAGCGGCGAAGATATCCCACCAAATCCCTATCGGACAAAGTGCCAGGAATAAAGTTCAATATTTTATACGTTTCATCCGAAATAACTATCAACAGGTATATAGGAAACATCAGATCGCATAAATAGATTGGGGGAATGTTGTGGCAATGGATTTCAGGCTTTTTTTCTTAGAAATTCCTTTAGGAATTGTACTGATTATTTTAATCGGGTTTCTCATTGCTTTGATCTATCAACAAAAATCAAAAAAAAGATATTCTGAGAAAATTAAACTGCTTCAGATGCAATACAAGGACATGTCCCAAATATTTAAAACGAACCAGGAAGAACTGGCACGGAAAAAGGAAATTGCCGAAAAAATCCCGATCATTGTGAGAAATCTAAGCAAAACCTTACCTGAAAGCGCCATTCCACCAATCGTAGTGCGTTTTGCAAAGGAATTCTTTCACGCATTGAGGGTAGGGTATTTCGTGGACCAGGAGGAGACGGGCGAGTATACCTTGATGGATGTTGCAGGTTTCCCTCCGGATATGATGAGGAGGATCAGGCTGCCGGCTGATGAAGGGATTCTTGGCACGGCCGTTCGGAAAAAGATGGTTGCCTCCAGGGAAGACCTTGCCCCTTCCGGAACGAAATCGGGAAGCACTTCTAATGCAGTGATGGAGTTGGATTTCGTCGCCCCGATTATAGTGAATTCAATACCCAGAGGAGTCCTCGTCCTCGGCGGATGCGGCGTTGACATCGCATATGAACGGCAAAATGTCGCGATGTTGGCGGATCTCTTTAGTGCCGCACTCCAAAACGCAATTACAGGCAAATTATTGGAGTCCTCTGTCACTCTCGACGATCTTACCGGATTATGTAACAGGCGGTATTTCGCACAGTGGTTCGAGACAGAAATACGACGTGCCAGGAATTACTTGACCCCCCTGTCCATCTTCCTGTTCGATATCGATCATTTCAAAAAAGTGAACGACACCCATGGACATCATGCCGGGGATCTGGTCTTGAGAAAAGTAGCCGAGGTAGCCCGGCGGAACACCCGCGGCTCCGATCTCATATCAAGGTACGGCGGTGAGGAATTTGCAGTAGTGATGACCTCTGCGAATAAAGAACAGGCTCTCTCCTATGCAACCAACTTGAAGGAAAAAATTGCTGCCACAGGGACAAAGATCCCGGGCCTTGATAATCCGCTTCATATAACAATTAGCGGGGGAGTTGCTACGTTTCCTGGCGATGGGGAAACAACTACCGATTTACTCAACGCCGCGGACCAAGCTTTGTACAGAGCAAAACGTGACGGGCGAAACAAAATACTTCCCGCGAATTCCGTCGGGCTCGATGGCAGCCCGATAATGTAGAGTAAACCTGACCCTTCTCCTAAAAAACCCACTGACCTCCCAACTTGGAAACGGGACCTGCTAACCTGCGGGCGCTCAAGGATTAATTTAGGCGAGCCGTCAGCCTCGTAGGAAACGTACCTCCTTCGCAACGGCTTCCGCTACAATGCGAATTTCCTCCTCCGTGTTTCCTCGTCCTATCCCGAACCGAACCGAACTGAAGGCGCGGTCATCGTCCTGTGACAGTGCGACGAGAACATGGCTCGGCTCGAACATCGCCGAGGAACAAGCGGCGCCTGTCGAGAAAGCCACCACATGTTTCAGACGAACGATCAGGGCCTCAGCATCAACGCCTGGCAGGGACACGCTGAGGTTACCCGGGAGCCGGTTTTCCAAGGACCCGTTCAACACCACTTTTCCAGCCATATCATGCAATAGCTTTAGGAGAAGATTACGAAGACAAGCGACGCGGCGTTCGGTTTCATCCATCTCCCGGCTAGCGATATCGGCGGCTACGCCGAAGCCGATGATCGCCGGGACGTTTAACGTGCCGCTGCGGAGTCCACGCTCGTGCCCTCCACCGATCATCCGAGGTGCCAGGCGTTGGCGAGCCTTCCGGGGAGCATAGATCGCACCCACGCCCTTGGGACCGTACATCTTGTGGGCAGAGAACGACAGGAGATCCACGCTTAGTGAGCCAACGTCCACGGGGATGTGCCCGACCGCTTGTGTGGCGTCGCTATGGAAAAGCGCACCGTGCCTTTTGGCTATCGGCGTGTAGTCCCTCACGGGATTGATAGTGCCGATCTCGTTATTCGCAAGCATCACGGTGACGAGGAACGTGGTGTCATCCACGAGGGAAGCGACGTGCTTGGCCTCAACGAGCCCGCTCGCATCTGGATGTGCACGCCGGACAATCACACCCTCTCCCGCGAGGGCCCCAGCAGTCTCCAGGATGGACGGATGCTCAATTTCGGAAGTCACCAGCACCTTGCTCTCACCTCGACGCGCAGCTGCGCCCCAAAGGATGAGGTTATTCGACTCTGTGGCGCCACTTGTGAAGAAGATGTCTTCCGGGTCCGCCTTGATTAGAGC
>JBAULH010000209.1:0-5411 GCA_049578085.1 Candidatus Deferrimicrobiaceae bacterium | reverse complement strand
GCTCACCGTCGTGGCGCTCTGGGCGGCGACGCGGCTGGACGACCACCTCAGGAAGCACAGGCGGATGGCCGGGGGGCTCGTCCTCCTGATCCTTGCGCAGGTTGCGGTCGGCGGCGTCGTGGTGCTGACACGGCTCTACTTCCTCTCGACCGCCCTGCACCTGGCCGTGGCGCTGGGAATGCTCATGATGCTTGCCCGGATGTGGGTGAGAGAACTCTCCCCCGGGGGGACGTCGTCATAAAGGCGACCGCCCTGACAAGAAAACCCGCCGAGGGGGAGGAAAGGGGAAAACCGGCGGAACTGGCCGGCTCGGCCCTCCTGATCTCGAAACCCGGCATCGTGTCGGGCATCGGGCTTGCCGGTCTTGCCGGGATGGTCCTGGCCGAAAGGGGGATGCCCGCCGCCGGCATCGTCGTCCCCTGCCTCGCAAGCGTCATCGGCGCCGCCTCCGGGGCCGCGGTCATCAACGGCATCCTCGACACTCCGCTCGATGCCCGGATGCCCAGGGTGTCGGGCCGGGTCGAGGCGATGAGAAGGGTCGGCAGCGAGGGAGCGCTTGCCCTCTCCCTCGGTCTGATCCTGGTCTCGCTTTTCCTTTCCTACCGCTATTTCCATGGGATTACCGCCGTTCTCGTCCTCGCCGCCGTCCTGTCTTACACGCTCCTGTATACCCTCTTCCTCAAGCGGCGTTCCCCCTACGGGACGATTCCGGGGGGAATTCCGGGGGCGCTTCCCGTTCTCATCGGGTATTCCGCAGTGGCCGGCCGCATCGGGATGGACGGCATCATCCTGTTCCTCGTGATGATCCTCTGGCAGCCGCCCCACTTCTGGACCCTGGCGCTCGAGCACAGGGAGGAGTACCGGGATGCGGGAGTTCCCGTTCTTCCCGTCGCCCGGGGCGAGCCGTACACCAAGATCCTCATCTTCCTCTACGCCGTCAGCCTCCTGCCGACGACGCTCGCCCTCTGGGCGTTCGGCTACTGCTCGGGTGTGTTCGCGCTGATCGCCATCGTCCTCTGGTGCTTCTTTCTTCTGTCCTGCTATCGCAACGTGGTCGGCCGGCGCAGGTATCGCCGGGCGTTCGGAGCCTCCATCCTGTACATGATGGGAATTCTGCTGGCGGTGATCGTGGACGTGTCGACGAGTCCCTTGTACTGAGGCGTTTCGGCTTTCGCATCCTCGGGGGGGGGCGATCGCTCCGTCGCTCGCCTTGCGATGAACCCGCAAGTCTGCGCTTGACCTTCCTCCCGGAAAAGCTCCGCTCGGCCCCCCCTCCTTCGGCTGCTACGCCGATCACGCCTCGACGCAAGGGGTGTATTGCCAAGGCCCCCCCGCGCGGGAGTAGGATAGGACCATATGCCTTGCGGGAAAGGAGCCAGGGAATGAGTCTTCTGGTGGTCGGCTCGATGGCTTTCGACAGCATCCGGTCTCCCTTCGGGGAGGTCGAGAAGGTGGTGGGAGGGTCCGCCATGTACTTCTCCCTGGCGGCAAGCTATCTTGCCCCGGTGCGCCTGGTTTCGGTTGTCGGGGCGGATTTTCCCCCGGAGGTGATCCGGATGCTCGGCTCCCGGTCGATCGACACGAGGGGCCTCACGGTCGCCGAGGGAAAGACCTTCCACTGGAAGGGATTTTACGAGTACGATCTCAACACGGCCCACACCGTGACGACCGAGCTCAATGTCTTCCGCGATTTCGCCCCCGTCCTCCCCGAGGAATACCGGGACACCCCTTACGTCTTTCTCGGCAACATCGCTCCCTCCCTGCAGCGGGATATCCTGAGGCAGATGCGCCGGCCGAAGCTGGTTGCGCTGGATACGATGAACTACTGGATCGAGAGCAGCCCCGGGCCGTTGCGCGAGGTCATCGAAATGGTGGACATCCTGATGGTGAACGAAGGGGAGGTACGGATGCTGACCGGGGAGTACAATCTGGTCAGGGCCGCCCGGAAGGTGATCGGGTGGGGTCCGAGCCGGGTGGTGATCAAGCGCGGCGAGTACGGCGTCCTTCACCTGTCGGACGGCACGATGTTCGCCGCTCCGGCATATCCTCTGGAGACGATTTTCGACCCCACGGGCGCGGGCGACAGTTTCGCGGGCGGATTCATGGGATACCTGGCCAGCCGGGGGGCGGGGGGCCTCGCCGACAGTGACTTCCGGCTGGCCACCATGTACGGGAGCGCGATCGCCTCGTTCACCGTGGAGGCGTTCAGCACCGAGAGACTGCAGAACCTGACGCCGGAGGACATCTCGGATCGCCTCGGCGCATTCCTGGCGCTTACCGAGTTTCGGGTCTGACCGACCGCCTCCCGATTTCCGACAAGGGATTACCTTGGTGTTGCCTCCGGAAGACCGCCATCGACCGGGATGGTTGCCCCCGTTGTGGGTGTTTGTCGGGTGGCAAAGTAGAGAACGGCCCTTGCCACGTGCGTAGCCGTTACCTTCGCCTTGAGAAGATTTCGTTTCCGGTAATATTCCTCGAGTCCCCTTTCGTCGAGGCCTCGTGCATGCATGCGGTCCGGCCCAACTTCCGCCCACAATCCGGATTTGCGAGTCCCATGAGAGAAGACAGCGTCCGGGGATACCATGTTCACGCGAACGTCGATCTCCGCGAGTTCCATGCTGGCGATCCGAGCAAGCTGGTGCGCAGCTGCTTTGGTCGCGCTGTAAGCGCTGAACTTTGCACCCGGCGCAAACACGTTTTTGGTAGATATCAAAACGATATCCCCACCGGTGTTTTGGTTCTTGAAATGTCGTGCGGCTTCGGACAGAACGTGGAGTGTTCCGTCGATGTTTACCCGTTCCAACCTTCGAAAGGCCTCCGTATCCATGTCGGCAAGCGGTGAGACGTGCGCAACGCCTGCATTGACAACGAGCAGATCGATCCCTCCCCACTCTTGAATGACCTGGTAAAATCCTTTGGCAACGGATTTCGGTTTCGTAACATCGAGGGGGGCACCGATGATTCTGTCAAAATACGTTCGCTTCAACTCCTCAACCAGCCCGGTCAGGCGATCCCCAGCTAAATCTGTTGCGGCAACGTGACATCCGTTTTCCAGGAGCCCCTGGCAGATTCCCGCGCCGATTGCCCCCGCGGCGCCTGTGATCAGCGCCACGGACCGATGCAAGGGAAGCTTGTTTTCGGCAAGCTTTGCATGCTGCAGGCTATGGTATTCCATGTCGAAGAGATGATCCTCGCCCAAGCCTTCGTAGGTGCCCACGGTGTCGATTTTTATCTTTGTTTTCAGTGTCTGCGCAGTGATATCCCGGACGATTCTGGCTTCCGCGGCATCGCTCCCCGCGCATACGGCGCCGAGTCCCGGCATGAGAATGACACGAGGCATGGCGTCGAATCGTTCGAGCCCGGGGGAAAGTTTCGAAGCATGCTGCTTGAAATAGGCATCGTACTGTCTCGCGTAGTCGGTGATCGCGTTCGAGATTTTCTCCCGAATTTTCTGATGGTCGTCGTAGGGAGGGTTGTCGATCCAAAGCGGCAGTGCCTTCGTTCGAATCAGGTGGTCGGAGGTCAGAGGGGGAGAGACCGCTATCTCCTTGCCCCGATTCGAATCGACAAGATCGAGTACATCACCCTTTGTCAACGGCTGGAGAACAAACCTTCGGTAAGGTCGATCCGCATCCTCCGTCGGTATGGCCAGCAGTCCTCTCAGGATCGGGGCGATTTTCAGATACCTTTCGCGGGCTGTTGTCGTGGATGTTTCCCTTCTAACCTTCTGGAATTCATTGGTTTTTCTCGTCAGGTATTTCTCCGCGCGCGTTACCAATTCAATGGTTTTTTCGTACGACGAACGAGCATCGTCGCCCCAAGTGAGCAACCCATGTTTCATCAAAACCATGCCTGTGCAACCGGGAGCACCGTCGAAAGCGGCGGAGGCGGCTTTTGCCAGTAAAAAGCCGGGCTTGATATAGTTGAGTACGATGACATCTCCGCCAAACGCATCCCTGATGACTCGGTCTCCATCGCGCTGGTTGGTAAGTGCCAGTATTGTGTCGGGATGGGTGTGATCGACGTATTTCGCAGGGATGAAAGCGTGCATCAGCGCCTCGATGGAGGGTCTCGCTCCTTCTGCATTTAGTCGGTGTGTTTGCAGCTCATTCACCATGGTCGCATCCGGGAGCTCCGGAAGGGATCGCAACCGCTGCAGGTATTCGAGATCGAGCCCCACATGCCCATCCGGTTCGATGCTTGCCAGGTCATTTCCCGAAGCTTTGACGAAGAGTGCCGGAATGTGTTGGCCAAGGACATTGGCATATGTTGATTTGACCGACGTGTTGCCTCCCCCGTGGAGAACGAGTTCCTTTTCCTCGCCGATCAGCCTGCCCGTGTAGGTCCGGAGAGCTAAATCTCTTCCCCACCGCGCCTCATATCGAGCGATATACTCGGACGCTTTTTCTTTCCGCCATTTATTTTTCATGAGAGTTCCCGCTGGGTTCGGGAGAGCGGCACATCCTATTTCTTGCCGCTCTTCAGGACCTGATACACGTCGTACGCCTCATGGGGTTTCCTCTTCTCGTGAACCACCTTCCGTACCGCCTGGATCATCGCGGCGGGGGCTTCGGATTGGAAGATGTTTCGGCCCATATCGACACCCGCGGCTCCCTGCTGCAAGGCGTCGTACGCCATCTTCAAAGCATCCAGTTCCGGAAGCTTTTTACCCCCGGCGATCACAATCGGAACAGGGCAGGATGCCGTAACGGTGTCGAATCCTTCGGCGACATAGTAGGTCTTGATGTATGCTGCCCCCAGTTCGGCACATATTCTTGTAGCCAGTCGCAAGTACTTGGCATCCCGAACCATGTCCTTGCCAACCGCCGTTACTCCGAGGACCGGGATACCATACCGGTTTCCCATATCCACCAACCTCGTCATGTTGTGTACGGATTTGGTTTCGTGCTCACCACCGATGAATACCTGAACCGCCATAGCGGCGACGTTCAATCGAATGGCGTCTTCGATATCAACGGCGATTTCTTCATTCGAAAGTTCTTTGAGAATGCTCGGCCCACCGCTGGATCTCAGAACGATTCCTTTCGTGAATGTCGGTGGAATGGACGAGCGCAATATGCCACGGGTGCACATCAAGGTATCGGCGTAAGGGAGAAGGGGGACAATCGTGAGGTCCACGCGCTCAAGCCCTGCGGTTGGACCCAGGAAATAGCCGTGGTCGATGGCGAGCATCACGGTTCGGCCCGTCTCGGGTTGAAATATCTTCGACAGCCGGTTCTTGAACCCCCAGTCAAGAGAGTTGGAACCCCGCAGCGTGTACGGCTCGTTTGCCATTGGTATGTCCACGAAATAATTTTGGGTATCTGGAGGAATGCCGTCCTTGTCCGCCATTAACGATCTCCTTTCGTAACTCAATCAATGGCTTAGATTATCACCGGTGGAATGGCATC
>JBAULH010000208.1:0-7365 GCA_049578085.1 Candidatus Deferrimicrobiaceae bacterium | reverse complement strand
CCTCTACATAAAGAACGTAGATTCCCAGACCGGGCGCATCTCCAAAACCCCGATCGTCGTGAAAGCGCGCGCGGTTCTCACGGGGGACACGATCAAGACCGCCCGGGTCAACTTCCAGTCGCAGCGGGGGGGGGCGTACGTCGGCATTTCCTTCGACAACCGGGGTGCCCGAATATTCGACCGGGTGACCGCGGAGAACGTAAAGCGGCGGCTGGCGATCGTGTTGGATGACACGGTCTACTCGGCGCCCGTGATCCAGGAGAGGATCTCGGGGGGGGAGGCCCAGATCACCGGCTCCTTCACCCCGGAAGAGGCCTCGGACCTCGCCATTGTCCTGCGGGCGGGATCGCTTCCCGCCCCGGTGAAGATCATCCAGAATGTGTCCGTGGGCCCGTCCCTCGGGCGCGACTCCATCGAGAAAGGGATCCGGGCCGCGATTATCGGGGCGGTCCTCGTCGTCGGTTTTATGATGGTCTACTACCGCTTCGCGGGTCTCGTGGCCGACATCGCCCTGATCTTCAATATTTTGTACCTGCTGGCGGGGATGTCCCTGCTGCGGGCGACGCTCACCCTTCCCGGGATCGCGGGGATCATCCTCGCCATCGGCATGGCGGTCGACTCCAACGTCCTCATTTTCGAGAGGATCCGGGAAGAGCTCCGGTCGAAAAAGACAGTACGGGCCTCGATCGATGCGGGGTACGACAAGGCCTTCTGGACCGTTGTGGACTCCCACGTCACCACCCTCATCACGGCGATGATCCTTTTCCAGTTCGGGACCGGCCCGATCAAGGGATTTGCCGTGACGCTCTCGATGGGGGTGGCCATCAACCTCTTCACGGCGCTCGTCTGCACCAAGGTCGTGTTCGATTATCTCAATGCGAGGCGGCCGATGCAGACGCTGAGCATCTGACCGGCCGCGTCGACAGGCTAGAAAAACGGGGTACAGGGGAAAACGACGACGATGCTCGAAATTATCAAGGAAACCAAGATCGATTTCATGCGGCTCAAGAAATACTCGTTCGCCTTCTCCGGGGCGGTTGTGCTGATCGGGCTGTACGCCGTCTTCCAGATCTTTACGGGCGGCGGGAACCTGGGGATCGATCTCGCGGGGGGAACCTCCCTCCAGGTACGGTTCGAGCAGCAGGTCCAGGAGGACCAGGTCCGGAAGGTCCTCACCTCCGGGGGATTCCCCGAGGCGAGCCTTCAGTCGGTCCCCGGGGAGAATATCTACATCATCAAAGTGAGCGCCAAGGGGACCGAAGAGAGGATGGTGGGAGAAAAGGTCGAGACCATCCTCCGGCAGGGGTTTCCCTCCAACCCGCAGACCGTGGAGAGCGTCGCCGAGATCGGGCCGGCCATCGGGAAAAAGCTTCGGACGGATGCGCTCTTCGCCCTGGCGATCTCCGCACTGGCGATCATCGTCTACCTCGCCTGGCGGTTCGAGTTCAAGTTCGGCGTGGCGGCGGCGCTGGCGACCTTTCACGATGTCATCGTGCTCGTGGCGATCTTCTACCTGCTCGGCCGGGAAATGGACCTCCTCTTCATCACCGCCCTTCTCACCATCGGTGGGTATTCGCTCACCGATACCGTCGTCGTCTTCGACCGGATCCGGGAGAATATCCGCCTGCGAAAGAGGAGCACCTTCTCCGAGACGATCAACCTCAGCGTGAACGAGGTGCTGAGCCGCACCGTAATCACCTCCCTCACCACGTTCATGGCGTGCATCGCGCTCCTCCTGTTCGGCGGTGTCGTCCTGAAGAATTTCTCCCTGGCGCTCGCCCTCGGCATCATCATCGGGACCTATTCGTCCGTCTTCGTGGCCAGTCCGATCGTGGCGAGGTGGCGGGGCGAGAAGATGGTCCAGGTGAAAAGGTAATCACGCGGGTTGGCCGGGCAGGCCATACGACAGTGGACGCTCCGCGCGCCGGATGAATCGCTCGTCCGGGAGATCCGGGAAAAGACCGGGCTGTCGGATGTCGCTTCCCGATTCCTGGTGAACCGCGGGATCTCCGCTCCCCGCGAGGCGGATAGTTTTCTCAACGGAACGCTTACCGATCTCTCCTCTCCCTTCCCGATGAAGGACCTCGAGAAGGCCTCCCGCCGGCTCGTGGACGCAGCGCGAACGGGGGAGCCGATCCTGGTGTACGCCGATTACGATGCGGACGGCACCACGGGCGCCGCGTGCCTGCTGCTCTTCCTGTCCGACCTGTTTCCTGGGGTGGATGTGCGAATCCACCAGAATCACCGGATCGTGGACGGATACGGACTGAAAAGGAACCACCTGGAGGCTGCCGCCAAGGCCGGAGTGAAGCTCGTCGTCACCGTGGATGGCGGCATCACCGACGGGGAGGCGGTAAGGCATGCCACAGCGGCGGGAATGGACGTCATCGTGACGGATCACCACGTCCCGGGGGAAACATTGCCTCCCGCATTCGCCGTTCTTAACCCGAAACGGCGAGACTGCCCGTACCCCGAGAAAGATCTTGCGGGGGTGGGCGTGGTCTTCCTCCTGATGTGCGGGGTCAGGCGCCTGCTGCGGGAAGAGGGGGCGTTTTCCCGGGAGGACGAACCCGTCCTGCGGAAATATCTCGATCTCGTGGCTCTCGGCACCGTGGCGGACATGGTTCCCCTGCGGGGCGACAACCGCCTGTTCGTGAAGGCCGGACTCGAGGAGATCCGGCATCGAGCAAGGCCCGGGATTCGAGCGCTCCTTTCGGTCTCCGGGATACCGCAGGACAGCGTGAACGAGATCGACCTCGCCTTCCGCGTCGGGCCCCGCCTCAATGCGGCGGGACGGGTGGGGAATGCCATGCGCGGTTCGGCGCTTCTCGTGACGGACAGTTTCGACCGGGCTCTCCGGATGGCCGAGGAGCTTCACGCGGACAATGCCCGGAGGCAACGCGAGGAGGAAAGGATCATGCGCGAGGCGAGCGCCGCGGTGGAGTCGGGCCCCGCGCTCTCGTCCCTCTCCGCGATCGTCCTTGCCGACTCCGGCTGGCATCCGGGCGTCCTGGGCATCGTCGCATCCAAGATCGCGCAGCGGTACCACCGCCCCACGGTTCTCCTTCAGATCGAGGGGGACGAGGCGAGGGGGTCTCTTCGTAGCACGGACGGGTTTCCCCTGGTCGACGCCCTATCCGGGCTTTCGCAACTCCTGACCCGGTACGGGGGGCACATGCAGGCGGCCGGCATCGCCCTTCCCGCCGGGAATCTCACTGCTTTCCGCGAGGGATTTGACCGGGCCGCGAGGGAGTACGCGTCGGGCCGGGACACGGTTCCCCGCGTCGAGATCGATGCGCCGGTGCGCTTCGGCGAGATCTCCCCGCGTTTCATGGAGGAACTGGATCGCATGCGCCCGTTCGGAATGGGAAACGAGGAGCCGGTGTTGCTCGCGCGGGACGTGCACGTGAAGAGGCATTCCCTGTTCGGAGGAGAGATCCGGCATCTGAGAGCCGAGCTCTCGGGGGACGCACGTTCCTTCGAGGCGGTGGCGTTTCACCGCTCGGAGCTGCCGTCGGGACCGGGCGGCTCACTCGATATCCTGTTCACCCCCCAATGGACGGTGTTCCGGGGGAACCGTTCGATCCGGCTGCGGCTGATCGACGCGCGTCCCTCCGGACTCCCGGTGGGATCCGTCACAGCGGGCCTCTGAATTCCGGTCGGGGAGGTTCCGTGATCGGCTGGGGGAAGATCTGGGGCAAACTTCACGAGGCGGTCGCGGCCGATTCCGATGAAAGAAGCCTTGCCGCGGGGTTCGCCGTGGGCGTCTTCTTCAGTTTCAGCCCGCTGGTGACGCTCCACATGGTCCTGGCGCTGCTCGTTGCTGTCGTCCTCCGGGTAAACAAGATGACCACCATGGTGGGCGTCTGGGTGAACAATCCCTATACGATGCCTTTCGTATTCTACGGGTGTTTCCGTCTGGGGGAATGGATCCTGGGGATGGATATCCCCCCGCCGTCATTCGAAACCTACACGCTCAAGGCCGTCCTGAAGGCGGCCGTCCCCTACGCTGCTCCCCTGTTCCTAGGCACGACGATCGTGGGTCTGGCCGCGGCGGTGCTAGCTTACGTGGTTGTCTACCGCATCGCGGTCAGGATAAAATCGGCGCGACGGGAAGGGATGAGATGAAGGAGGTCGTGCCGTGAAGTCGTATTCCGTAAGTTTCGGTGGAATCCCGGACAAGTATTCCTCCTGGAAGGGCTCGTTGTTTGTCGTGGTTCCGTTTCCTATCGACCTGACCACAACGTATGTGTCGGGGACACGCAACGGCCCCCGGGCCCTCATCGAGGCGTCGGGGCACATGGAGTTGTTCGACGAGGAGAACAAGATCGAACCGTACCGGGCGGGGATCTTCGTGTCCACCGAGATCCCGGTGCTGACCACGGGACCGCTGGCCATGCTCAAAGAGCTGGAAAAGCGGATCAAGGCATTGATCCGGGCCGGGAAGTTCCCCGTCATCGTGGGCGGGGAGCACTCCGGAACGTGCGGAGCGGTTTCCGCCCTGAAGAAGAAATACGGAGACCTCACCGTCCTCCAGTTCGACGCGCATGCGGACCTGCGGGACAGCTACCTCGGCACGCCCTGGAACCACGCCTGCGTGGGGCGCCGCATCGTCGATTCCGGAGCGAAACTCGTCCAAGTGGGGGTGCGCAGCATCTCGGAGGAGGAGGACCGGTTCCTGCGCAGGGTGGAGAACGTCAAGACGTTCTACGCCTCGGAGGTCCGGGAAAGCCTCGCGGATGTCACCCGGGGGATCGTGAGCAGTCTCTCCGGAAACGTCTACATCTCGATCGACCTCGATGTCTTCGACCCGGGCATCATGCCTGCCGTGGGCACGCCGGAGCCCGGCGGGCTGGACTGGTTCGAGGTGATCGACATCCTGCGGGACGTGATGCGCGCGGATTGCAACATCGTCGGATTCGACATCATGGAGCTTTCTCCCATCCCGGGAATCGTCGCACCCGATTTCCTCGCGGCGAAGTTGTGCTACCGGCTGATGGGATGGATTCTCGCCAAGCGGCAGGAGGGGTAGGGGGATTCCCGTCAAAGGAGGCGCCGCCGATGTTCGTGCCGTCGAAGATATTTTTCACCAAGGGAGTCGGGCGGCACAGGGAGCAGTTGACGTCGTTCGAACTTGCCCTTCGCGACGCGGGGATAGAGAAGTACAACCTCGTCCAGGTGTCGAGCATATTCCCCCCCAAGTGCCGTATCATCAAAAAGGAAGTTGGTCTGCGGGAGTTGACCCCAGGCGAAATCGTGTTCGTTGTCATGAGCAAGTGCCAGAGCGACGAACCCCGCCGCCTCATCGCGGCCTCCGTGGGATGCGCCCTTCCCTCGGACCGTTCCGTGTACGGATACCTGAGCGAGCATCACGCCTACGGGCAACCGGAAAAGGTGGCGGGCGACTACGCCGAGGACCTGGCCGCCGCCATGCTCGCCTCCACCCTCGGCATCGAGTTCGACGAGGAGAAAAGCTGGGACGAAAAGAAGGAGGTCTGGAAGATCAGCGGGAAGATCTACCGGTCGTTCAACATCACCCAGTCGGCTATCGTGAAGGACGAGTACGCCACGGTCATCGCAGCCGCCGTCTTAGTGCTGTGAGGGGGAACCGATGAGAGGAGCGAGAATTCTCGGGACGGGACGGGCGCTGCCGCCCCGTGTCGTGACCAACGCCGAACTGACCACAATGATGGACACCACGGAGGAGTGGATCGTGCAGCGCACGGGGATCCGGGAACGGCGGTTCGTCGAGCCGGGTACGAGCACCTCCGATTTGGGTGTGGAGGCGGCGCGGGTGGCCATCGAACGCGCGGGACTCGCGCCGCAGGACATCCAGTTCATCGTCTTCGCCACCCTCTCATCCGACCTGTTCTTCCCGGGCTGCGGGGTGTTCGTGCAGGAGAAGCTTGGGCTGGATACGATCGGTGCGCTCGACGTCCGCACCCAGTGCACCGGGTTCCTCTACGGACTGTCGGTTGCGGAGGCGTATGTCAAGGCGGGATTCTACGATCACGTCCTCGTCATCGGGGCGGAGGTACAGAGTACCGGCCTGGAAATGAGCACGGCGGGGCGGGACGTGTCCGTCATCTTCGGAGACGGCGGCGGGGCAGTGGTCGTCGGCCCTTCGGAGCCCGGGGTGGGAATCCTTTCGTCCCACCTTCACTCGGAGGGGAAGTATGCCCGCGAGCTCATGGTGGAGGCGCCGTCCTCCATCGAGAATCCGCGGATCAGCAAGGAGATGCTCGAGGCCGGGAAGCATCTGGGATTTATGAACGGCCGGTCCGTGTTCACCCACGCGGTGAGGCGGTTCCCCGAGGTGATTCAGGAAGCCCTTGCCGCAAACGGGATGACCGTTTCGGACCTTTCGGTCGTCATTCCGCACCAGGCGAACCTGCGGATCACCCAGGCGGTGGCGAAAGCCCTGGGCCTCCCCCCGGGAAAGGTGTTCTCCAACATCGAGAAGTACGGAAACACCACCGCCGCCTCCGTGCCGATCGCCCTCGACGAATGTGTGGAGGAAGGCAGGATCCAGGAGGGAGATGTCGTCTGCCTCGCGGCGTTCGGATCGGGGTTCACGTGGGCCTCGTCCCTGATCCGCTGGTGATCGGGAAGGGCCCCGCGCGGTTCCGGTTCAGGGACCTCGATCCGGGGGATCTGTACGACGTGATGGCCATTGAGACGGCCTCTTTCCCATCCCCCTGGTCCTACAAGCTTTTCGAGGAGGAGATCGGGCGCAACTTTTCCGACGCCATCGTTGTTGTCGAGGAACCGGGGGGGAGGGTGGCCGGATACGCGATCTGCTGGACCGTCAGGGAGGAGTCTCACCTGCTGAACATTGCGGTCCGGCCGGATGCACGCGGTCGTGGTATCGGCAGGTCCCTTCTCATGGAGTGCCTCCGCAGGGCCGCGCAAGCCGGGGCAAGGAGGATCTACCTCGAGGTGCGGCTGAGCAACCAGCAGGCAATCCGCATGTACCGGCGGGAGGGATTTCGCTTCGTAGGCATCAGAGAAGGGTACTATACGGACACTGGGGAGGATGCGATCGTGTTCTCACGGGAGATCGGGGAAGAGGATGCTGTCTAACCGCCCGCGGTTTGTCACGGGCAGGATCCTGCGGAACGAGGCGCGGGGGGAGATCTTTTACCGCATCGAGGCTGCTATTCCCGAACCTCTGCGGTTCGTTCCAGGCCAGTTCGCGATGGTCTCGGGGTGGCCGGGGAACGACCCGCTTCTACCCCGTCCTCTTGCCGTGTTCCGGTCGGGGGGGACGCGTGGGCAGGGGAAGATCGAATTCGTCTATAAGGTCGTGGGGAGGGGAACCGCCTTGCTGTCGGGTCTTCACCCCGGCGAGACCCTGTCCATCAC
>JBAULH010000207.1:0-12370 GCA_049578085.1 Candidatus Deferrimicrobiaceae bacterium | reverse complement strand
TGGCCGCGCCGGGAGCCCTGATCGGGGCCAGCAACTTTTTCGAGCTGGCGGTAGCCACGGCGATTGCCCTTTACGGGGCCGGTTCCGGCGCCGCTTTGGCCACCGTAGTGGGCGTACTCGTGGAAGTTCCCGTAATGCTCTCGGTGTGCTCCTTCTGCAACCGCACGAGACACTGGTTTCCTTCCAATACGGGTTTCTGATGCCACTGGGCAAAGAAAGGTATGATACTCGACTTCCTGACTGTAGGGACGACCGTCTCGATGAACAACCATCAATCGCGTGGAGGCGGAATCGCGAAAGGGGAAGATGATGCTTGACAAAGAACTGTTGTCACTGGGACTCAAGTTTCATGGGCACAAATGCCCCGCCATGCCGATGGGGTTGCGGGCGGGGTTGGCAGCCCTGCGGGCCCTGGGGGTCGACCGGGCCAAGGACAAGGAGCTTTATGCGATCAGCGAAACGGGAGAAGGACACGCGGCGGGCTGCTTCCTGGACGGCGTTATGACCGCCACGGGGTGTACTTTCGGGAAAGGCAACATCGAGAAACGGCATTACCACAAGATGGCCTTTACCTTGATCGATGCAAGGAGGCAGAAGGCCGTGCGCGTGTCACTGAAGCCGGCGTTTTTCGCAGCCGCCCTCGATGGTCCGTTCGTCGCCCAACGCAAGGCAGGGGTTCTGCCCCAGGACATCGATCCCCGGATTACGGATCCCCTCGTGGAAAAGATCGCGGGGCTTCCGGAGGAGCAGTTTCTTGCGGTCGGCCCCGTCGTGGACTATCCGTTCCCTGCAAAGAAGGGAGTCTTCGAAGCGAAACCGTGCGCGAAATGCGGGGAGATCGTGTTTGCCGACAAGCTCCGGGTCCACGGCGGAGCGCTGGTGTGCATCCCCTGCTCGGGGTACGACCGGTAACGGTACCCATGGATGCGGGAACTGTATATTTAATCGCCGGGACGGTTACGTTCGCATTCACGACCGTCCTGACGATCGCCGGAGTCGGGGCGGCGTTCATATTGATCCCGGTCTTCCTTGCCTTGGGGATCGGCCTGCATACCGCAATGGCCACCGCCCTCCTTTTGAATGCCCTTGCCATGTTCTTCGCTTGTCTTAGGTTTATTCCGGCGCGGCTGGTCGATTTCCGGGCGGCTTTGCCGATTCTGATCGTTGCAACGGTCCTGTCTCCGCTGGGGGCATGGTCCAGCATCTACCTGCCCATCCCGCTCTTGAAATGGCTTTTTGTCGGCTTTCTGCTCTTTGCGGCCTCCATGATGCTCTTCTACCAGGCGAGGCCTCACGAGTCGGGTCTTTCCCGGGGGAAAACCGTCGGATACGGCACGGTCGTCGGGGGCACGGCCGGTTACGTCGGGGGTCTCCTCGGTGTCGGAGGCGGCAACATCGTCGTCCCGGCACTCGTATGGCTCGGGTTCGACCCCAAGAAGGCGTCGGCCACGACGGCCTTCATCGTGATCTTCTCGTCGCTGACCGGTTTCTTGGGTAAGGCGTCCGTTGCGGGCATGGATAGCAGGCTCCTCGCCTGGACTGCGGCCGGGTCCGTCGCGGGATCTCTCCTCGGCGCCTGGCTGATGCAGAAGAAGCTCGCGAGCGGACAGGTGAAGAAGACGATCGGCATCATCCTGTATGTCATCGCCGCGCATATGGCCTGGAAACTGACCACACCCTGAAAGGGGATGAAAGGGACGAGTATGCACCAACCTCAAGGTACGGACAGGAACGATCCGGTCGACCGGAAACTGTGGGCGAGCGCAGCTCTGAATGTTGCGATCACCCTTGCGGAGTTTATCGGCGGATTGCTTTCGGGAAGTCTCGCGCTTCTCTCCGACGCGGCCCACAATGCCAGCGATGTGGTCTCTCTCGCCCTGGCCATCTGGGCGAGGAAGGTGGGTCGTAAACCCCCGACCTACCGCCACACCTACGGTTTCCGCAGGGCGGAAGTGATCGCCGCTCTCGCCAACGCCGTGGCGCTTCTCGCGGTGACCGTGCTGGTCGCCCGGGAGGCGCTCCATCGCTTCCTGCACCCCGAGCCCGTAGCGCAGGGACTCATGCTCGGCGTGGGGATCGTGGCGTTGTTGGCCAACGCAGGATCGGTTTTGCTCCTCCATCGTCATGAAAAGAACGACGTGAATGTCCGAAGCGCCTTCCTTCATTTGGCACAGGACGCGCTAGCGTCCGTTGTCGTGGTGATCGCGGCGCTTTTCGCCGGCACACGGTTCGGCCCATACGTGGATCCCGCAGCGGCGCTGTTGGTGGGCATCGTGGTGATGCGAAGCGGATATTCCCTTGTCCGGGAAACGGTTTCAACGCTGCTCGAAGGATCTCCCGGAGATGTGGACCTGGAAGAGCTTGTAGAGCGCATGGAGACGCATTTCGCCCCAACCCGACTTCACCATGTGCATCTGTGGGAAACCGGGCCGGGACAGCGGATCATTACCGCGCATGTGGCATTGGGGCAGGATATGGACGGACGGAATATTGAGTCGCTATTTGAACGGATGAAATCCTATCTCCGCGAAGAGTGGGGGGTGACCCACGCTACCCTGGAGCCGGAGGTGTGCGGATGCGGGGAGACGGAGGTGTTGGGTCGCTGGCAGGCAGACGGAGGGAGGTGATCATGCGGATCCGTACCGCTTTTCCGGGAATCCTCGGCCTGGTGATCCTGGCCGCGCTGGCGGTGCCGGCTCGCGGCGGCGGGCTGGCTCTTAGGGAGTGCCTTCAAGCAACTTTGGCGGATAATCCCTCGTTCAAGGAATCTCTGCTTGCTGTGAGAGCCTCGGAACAAGGTATCGCAAGTGCGGAGGGTCGCCGCTACCCCCGACTCTCCTTCGATGCGACCCAGATTTTCCGGCAGGACGCGCTTCCCTATATCCCCGCACAAGCCTTGACGATATCTCCCCATTTCAGCGATACGTTCGCTGCGTGGGGGCCGACCCTGACCGTACCGCTTTATCAGGGCGGCCAGATCGCCAAGGGGATCGAACTGGCGAAGATCCGGAAGGAGATCCAGGAACATGCTGCCGGGCTGACGAGAAACGATCTGATCGCCGACACCGTGAACACGTACAACAAGATCCTACAGCTCACGGCGTTCCGGGAATCGGAGCGCGCCTCGGTTGCGGCTTTGGCGGAGCAGGATCAAAACGTAAAGCTCCTGGTGAATGTGGGCAGAGCGGCCACGGTGGACCTGCTGAAAGTGGAGGTACAGCTTGCAAATGAAAGGCAACGGCTCCTGACTCTGGAGGAGAGCCTATCGACTCTTGAAGCGACGCTTCGTTTCCTCATGGGCGAGAAAATCGGAGAGAGCCGGAGCCCGCTTGTCCTTTCCGACTTCCTTTCCCGTCCGGCGGTCCGCGCCGATTTCCCGTCCGGCATTGCGGAAGCCCACTCCCGAAGGCCCGAATATCTGCTGGCGGCCAAGGGCGCCGAAGAGGCAGCCGCGGTGGAGCGAATCACCTTCGGGAAACTCCTCCCCTCGGTCTCCGCGTCGACGGGGTACATCGACCAGGTCGGGTTCCACCCCTGGTACCAGGAGGCGAACTGGTCCATCGGGATCAACCTGAACATTCCCCTGTTCGACAAGTCCCTTCGGGCCGACCTCGCCCGTGACCGGATCGGGCGGGAAAAAGCGAAGGAGAGGCTTAAGGCCGTAGATTCCCGGATCCGACTCGACATCCAATCCGCACTCGCCTCGCTTACCGACAGCGGGAGCCGGATCGATACGGCGCAAAAAGCCGTGTCCCAGGCTAACGAGTCGTTCCGCATCGAAAAGTTGAAATACGGAAGCGGCGCCGGAACGATGGCGGACTTGCTCCTTGCCCAGGCGGCCGATATCACGGCCGCGGCAAACTATACCCAGGCGCTGTACGACTATAACGCGGCCGTGGTCGCTTACCGCAGGGCTACCGGCACGTTGGAGGAGTACCTGAAATGAAACGCATTGTCATCTTTGTCCTGGTTGCGGTCATCCTGGTCGTCGGGGGGGTCGCGCTCGTAATGAGGAAACAGGGGGAGATCGCCCGGTTGGCGAAGCCGCAGGCCCCCCCTCCCGCCGTGGAAGTGGCGCCGGTGGCCGAAGGCGATCTGGAGGTCACCGTGCATTACCTGGGGAATATCGTTCCCTTCACCAGGAGCGACATCTCGTCGCGCATCTCGGGAAACATCTTGACCATCGCCAGGCGGGAGGGAGACGTCGTGCGTCAGGGTGAAGCGCTCGTCACGATCGACGACCGGGAGCTTGCCGACCGGATCGTTGCGGTGAACGCCGAAGTCCTGTCCACCCGCCAGAAGCTGGCCGGGGCGCAAAGCGTCTACGAGACGCAGAAGTCCATCTACGAGCGTGACGTGACATTGCAGAAAGCCGGGGCCATTTCCCAGGAGGCGCTGGATCGCTCGCGCGCGGCCCTGGACAGCGCCAAGGCAGCCGCGGATGCCTACGAGGAGAGCCTGAAAGGTCTTGCCATGAACACCGCCGTGGCCAGGACGCAGGCGGGGTACGCCCGCCTCACTGCACCATTCGACGGGGTGATTTCCCGGCGCTGGAACGAGCCGGGAGACCTCGCGGTGCCGGGGAAACCGATTCTGACCATCGAGAAGCGATCCCCGTACAAGGTATTGGCCCAGGTGCCCCAGGAGGAGCTGGCCTTGATCCGCCCGGGAACCCCGGTCCACCTGCGAAACGGCGACCAGCACATCGAGGCTGCCGTCAACCGGGTCTACCCCGCGCTGGGCAAGAACATGCTGGCAACGGTGGAGGTAATCACGAAGTCATCGCCGTTCAACCTCCCCTCGGATGCGACGGTCGGCATGGACCTGGTGATTCGCCGGGTTAAGGGGATCATCGTCCCGGAGCAGGCGGTGGTTACGGGCCCCCGGGGGGCGTCGGTTTGCCTGGTCAGGGACGGCGTCGTGCATCTCCTTCCGGTCCGGCTCCTCGGCATGGGGAGCGGCAAGGCGGCGGTGAGCGGGGAGGTTCATGTCGGTGACCAGGTTGCGGTGGCGCAGGAGAACAAGCTCCTCACGCTGGGGGAGGGGAGCAGGGTTACGCCGGCGGAAGCGGGGAAACACGGTATTCCGGCCGGGGGAAAACCATGAAGTTCGTGGAAAGGTACATCAAGAAGCCCCATCTGGTACTTTCCGTGGTGCTCCTCCTCGCGGTGGTCGGGATCATCGGATACTACCGGATGCCCTTCAATCTCTTCCCCGACACCAACCGCCCCCAAATCAGCGTGATCACGGTCATGCCGGGGGCCGCGTCCAACGATGTGGAATCGGACATCACCCGGACGATCGAAAAGGAAGTCTCCACGATCGACATGGTCCGACGGGTCACTTCCACCTCCAAGGACGAGGTGTCGGTCGTCACCGCCGAGTTCGAATACGGCAAAGGGCTCGACGCCGCCGCAACCGACGTCGCCAACGCCCTGAGCAAGGTGACCGCCCGGCTTCCCCAAGGGATCCGCCCGCCGCAAATCTTCAAGATCAGCCAGGCTACCCAGCCGACCATGACCCTCTCCCTCACCCCCGCGCCGGGGTACCCTGTGGACCTGCGCAAGATCCGCGAATTGGCCGACAACCCGATCAAGGAGGAGTTGCTGCGGTTACCCGACGTGGCCAACGTGGAGGTCTTCGGCGCCAACCAGCCGGAGGTGGAAGTCTCCATCGACCCGGACCGTCTCGACCGTTTCGGGGTGAGCATGGGAGACGTCCTCGGCGCGTTGGCAGCCCAGAACCAGAACATCCCGCAGGGGTTGATCATCCGGAAAGAAGGGCAGTATCTCTTCAAGACCGCCGGCGAGGTCCGGAAACCGGAAGAATTGAACGAGTTCGTGATCGCCCGGAAGGAGGGGGGGACGGTCCACTTGCGGGACGTGGCCCGGGTCCGGGCCGGGGTGCAGGAACCCCAGTCGGCCTACCACGGCAACGGGGAGGAGGCGATCGGGATCAACATCCTGCGGGCCCAGAACGGCCATACCCTGGACGCCATCCGGTCCGCCGAGTCCTACATCCCTCATCTGGCCAAAGAATATCCGTTCATCCACTTCGCCGTGAGCTACACCCAGAAAGACCTGATCGATCGGAGCGTGGAAAACATGCTCGGGGCGCTGCGGGAGGCGATCGCCATCACCATGATCGTCATCTTCCTGTTCCTGGGCAACTTCCGGACGATGTTTCTCTGCGCCATCTCCATCCCCTTTACCTACCTCATCACCTTCGCCTTCATGTGGTTGTTCGGCTTCGAGTTCCACATGGTGACCCTGACCGGCGTCATCCTGGCGGTGGGGATGCTCCTGGACGACGCCATCGTGGTGATCGAGAACATCGAAAGGAACTACCGTGAATCCAAAAAAGAGCTGACCGAACTGGTGGCGGGCGGCACCGAGGAGGTGATGCTCGCCATCTTCTCGGGCACCTACGCCACGGTGGTGGTGCTGGTGCCGATCATCTTCATCGGTGGGTATGTCCAGACCGTGCTCCGTCCCCTTTCCCTGTCGCTGACCATCGCCCTGATCGCCTCGTACGTCGTATCGGTGACCATCATCCCGATCCTGGCGCCATACATCCTGAAACGAAACGCCCGGGAAAACCGGTTCGAGGCCTGGGTCAGGAAAGGGAGCGCCCGCTTCGTCAACGCCATCCGCGATTTCTTCGTCAACTCTTTGGATTTTGCCCTGCGGCATCGCATTGTCTTCGTCCTGGCCGGTTTCGTCATCCTTGGCATCAGCGGCAAGTTCGTCAAACCGCTGATTGGTCAAGACGTCATGCCCCCCATGGATACCGGCATCGTCAAGATCAACTTCGAGGCGGACAGCAACTCCTCCCTCCTCCAGACCGACGCCATCCTCTCCCGGATGGAGGGGATCATCCGGGGGGAGGAGGGGGTGGTATCGGTCAGTTCCACCCTCGGTTCGGAACCGTCGGTGGTCTCTTTCGGCAGCGGCAAGAACCCCCAGCAGGGGAACATCACCGTCAACCTGGTCGACCGCTTCCACCGCAAACAGTCCATGTGGAAGATCGAGGACGACATGCGCAGGAAGTTCCTCGGCATCCCCGGGATGAAGTCGGTGGATGTGTTCGACTACGGAGCCACCCCTCTCTCGTCGATCCGCTCCACGGTGGATGTTATGGTGAGTGGCCCCGATCCACAGGTGCTGTACGGCATCGGCCGGGACATCAAGCGCCGGCTGGAGAACGTCGGGGGACTCAAGTCGGTCTCCCTTTCCTGGACCGCCGACAAGAAGGAGGTCGATTTCCTCCCCAGCCGGGAGAAGTGTGCCGTCTACGGCGTCTCCCCACGGGAGATCGCCTCTCAGGTGCAGGCGTCGGTCCAGGGCGGGGCCGCCTCCATCTTCCGGGTCGCCGGGGAGGACGGCTTCCTGATCCGGGCAAGATTCGATGCGTCCGGACGGGACAGCATCGCAGGCATTTCTCAGCTCACGGTGCGCACCCCGCTCGGGGAAGTTCCCCTCGCTGCCCTGGGAAACACCAGGACCTCCTACGTTCCCATGCTTCTTACTCGCCAGAACATGCAGAACACGGTCGACGTATTCGGTTACCGGGAGAAGGCGGCGGTATCCCACATCATGGGAAACGTGCAACGGGAACTGAAGGTGCTTAAGCTCCCTCCGGGATACGCGATTTCCCAGGAGGGTGACTCCAAGCAGGGTGAGGAATCGTTCGCAGCCCTCACGTCGGCGTTGATGATCGGGATAGTGCTGCTCTATTTCTCCCTCGTGCCGGCGTTCCGATCGTTCGTCCATCCCCTGACGATCATGACCGCCATCCCGCTGGCGCTGATCGGCGCGATCTGGTCCATGCTGCTCGTCGGCAAACACCAGTCCATGTCGGCCTTCATGGGGATGATCCTGCTGGCCGGGATCGTCGTGAAAAATTCGATCCTGCTGATCGATTTCATCGACGCCGCCCGGAGGAGAGGGGCCACCACCATCGAGGCGTTGAAAGGAAGCGTCCGGGTGCACACCCGGCCTATCCTGATGACTGCCTTCGGCACGGCCGTCGGGATGTTGCCGATCGCCATGGAACGGGCAATCGGCCTGGAGCGCCTCTCCCCCCTGGCTGTGGTCGCCATCGGGGGGTTGATGGTCTCCACGTTCCTGACGCTCCTCTACGTGCCGATTTTCTACACCCTTTTCGAAGATGCCGTGCTTTTTGCGAAGAGGCTTGTCGGAAAGCGGCGCCCCGCTGGGACCCCCCTTGAGGAGGCGCGGTGAATATGTCCCTCATCGCGAGTCATCCGACGAAACCTTCGTCGCGATTCCGGGTTCATATAAACATCCATCAATATAACCCCTGGGCTTTCGGACAGCCGGGGGAAGGAGGAACGATGAAAAGAAAAGCGTTGATCGGCGTGGCGGTCCTTGCGGTGGTGGCGATGTCAGCGTCCCTGGCGATGGCCGGCCCCTGGAGAGGCTGGAGAGGCAGCGGCGGCTGGGGGATGGGCGGCGGGTACCAGAGAATGTACAATCCGGCGACAGTGGAGACGGTTACCGGGACGATCGAGAGCATCGACCGGATCGCCCCGATGAAGGGGATGAACCCCGGCGTGCACGTGGCTCTCAAGACGGAGGAAGGGACGGTTTCCGTCCACCTCGGGCCGGAGTGGTACATCGAACGGCTCGACACGGAGCTGGCCAAGGGAGATGCGATTGAGGTGAAGGGGTCGCGTATAACGTACGACGGCAACCCGGCGATCATCGCGGCGGAGGTGAAAAAAGGGGACAATGTCCTGAAGCTGCGGGATGAAAACGGCATTCCCGCCTGGGCCGGGTGGCGAAGATAGGGATATGAGAAGGGAGTCCCTCGTCCAGGCGAGGGACTCCCGCCGTCATTTATTCCACTATGGAATGCGCCGTCTGTTATGATCCTTTCCGTCAGTTCGCCGGGGCGTCCCCATTCAGCTCGCTCGCCTCGGCGGCCGCAAGGATCGCCTCGATCTCTTCGATGATCTCCTCCTGACCTCATGGAGGACCTCCCACGTATCCTCGACCGCATGGGGCCCATACAGGTGAACGTCGGCCTGCAACTGTCCGGCGAGCTTGCCGCCGACCGCTATGCGCAGCGGTTTGGGTCCGCCGTCTTCCGTCAGAGGTGACACCGCGGTGACGAGAAGATCGTTGAACTCGCCGCAGAATCCCCACTGGGAACCGACCAGGAGCCGGACCTCGATCATGTCGCCGGGAGCGGGGCGTGGCTGGGGATGAAAGGCGAGGAAATCCGCGGCGGTCGCCTCCAGGCTCTCCACAATCCCCCGTTGGGCAGGAAGGATCCAGGAAAGTTTGCCGATCTCCACGAAGGCCAGGTTTTTCATAACCCCCAAGATGGCGCCGATGTCGCCCAGGGCGCGCAGCCCCCGGTCAAGATCACTCCGGCCGCCCATGTGCCTCCTCCTCCACGGTCAGCGTATCGGCTACGAGTTTACACCATGCGTCACAGCCGCTTTCCAACGTGCAGCCGCCCGGCGGCCGTTGCGGCGGCGAGCCGTTTTTTCAGGTCTGGGATTTCTTCCGGGAGCTTCCCGTCGAGTATCCCCTCGTTAAAGGCGGTGAGCCAGGCCAGTTGATACTCAATCGGTAACGGGGCACGTCGATCCTGCTTGAGCAGTTCCCGCAGCACCCGGCCCCGCCGGAGCCGGGCCTCGACCAGGGCGGGGGATCCGGGCGCCTGACGATCGACGAGGCCGGCAGCTCCTGGACGGCCCGAGGCCCCTGCCCCCATCACCCAGCGGCTCACCCCCCCTGGGGGGAGTAAACCCGAAACCCCGTCCGGATCTCCCGGGGGCATAGATCCGGGGGTGGTGGTGAGAAGAGAGAAGGATTGAGCTATCGGGTCAAGTATATCAGGCAGAATCTACTTATCGATTTCAACGTACAAGCTCTCCCGGTACCGGACGTATTTTCTTTATTCCACATGTGTAATTTTTCCCGGGAGGATACTTCCCGGATGGGCCGGCCTTTTCCCTCGTCGATGTAGTGCACACGCCCGACGGCGCTGTCGAACCAGCGCGATCTGAACGGGTAGAGATCGGGTGAGGGCGTGAAGTGAATCCGCATGGCCAACCTCAATTGACAAGTGTGTTCGCCTCGGGAATGCGCGCACCACCGTACAGGACATGATATCGCTGTTTCGATACCCCCATGTCTTCTCCGTATGTACGGTGACGAGCCATAAATCAGCCACTCGGGCCGTTTTTACGAAAAAAGGGGGCTTGGCGCGGGGCCAAATTCCCTTTAGTTATTCAAGTAGTGCCGAAGGGGGGACTCGAACCCCCACAGGTCTCCCCACCACCCCCTCAAAGCCGGTCCAATCTTATAATTCATTCGAATTCCTTTTATTATTAAATAGTTGCCACCATGCTAACATTACACACTCCGTAGATTTCGGGAGATTTCGGTTGCCTTCCCAAGAAATTGGACACATCAAATGAGACACACGGAAATCATGGCATTGCCGTAGCCCATGATCATCACCAGGGGATACCCGTTGCCGTAGATACGATAGCCCATAGGGATGGTCTGGAAGCCTTGGAGACCTGTTCGGCCGTCGAGTGTCGGGGGTTGAACCAACCAGCTCGATATCATCGCCGCCTTGACTTCGCGCAACGCCGCTTCCGGCGGCCTTTCGCCGTCAGGATACTCACCATATGAGGGATGTAACCTGAAACCCCTGCCACACGTCGGGCGACAAGGTGAAAGGGGTAGAAGTGGGAAGTCCAGACCCCGGTCGTCTTACTGGGGTTCGTAGTCTGGGAAGGGGTCGGTGAAGAAATCGTCCGACACCGGCGGTGAACGCCCGGGGAATTTCAGGGGCCTTCGCGCCACCTGCCTGCTCGATTTGGGAAATCATTTTCTTCTCGGAAATCCACATCAGCGGCTGGAAAGGTTTAAGGAGCGGAAGGATGGCCCCTGGAAGGATATCGCTCCCCGACGAAGAACGAATGGCGTTCGAACCGATCACTCCTTCTCCTGGTAGACAACGACACGGTCGCGTCCGGCCTGCTTGGCAGCATACAAGGCGGTGTCAGCGGCGTGCAGACATTCACGCATGGTAATGCCGCCGTGTTCCCGCGTCCCCGCGATGCCGACCGAAATGGTTATCATGCCAAGCAGTTGGCCGCCGTGCCGAATCTCCAGTTTCTTGACCAGCACGCGGATCTCTTCCATACGTTGGAAGGTGTCCTCAAGCGATGAATCGGGCATGACGATCACGAACTCCTCGCCGCCAAATCGGCACGCGATATCGCTCTTACGCAGCTTCTCACGCAGCACTTGCCCGGTCGCGCGCAACAGCAAATCGCCTGCCTGGTGCCCAAACGTATCGTTGAAATTCTTGAAGTGGTCGAGATCGAGCATCGCGATGCACAGCTGGGAATCCCTTCGACGAGCACGATGCAGCTCGCGCAACAGACTGTCTTCCAGGTGGCGCCGGTTGAATAGGCCGGTCAGCGGGTCCCGGGTGGCCTGTTTACGCAGTTTCTCCCGCAGCTTCAGGTTGGACAAAGACAACTTGATCGCTTCGCCCACCATCAGGGCCAGTTGTTGCTTGATGACTGGAGGTTCCCCTTTCTTCACGGCAACACCCATGAAACACAACAGCCCCAGTGTTTCGCCTTGTACCATCAACGGCACACACAAGTAGCGGACCCCCGGTGGATGGACAAAATGGCGGCACAGCAAACCATTCTGGGGATCCATGACGCTATGAGGTTGGCCGCGCCGTAACGCCCAACAATCCTCCAACGAAAAAATGTCCTCCACCAGGGCTTCGTCACCCCAGCGCGCGACCCTCTGAAGGTTCTGATCCGAAGAGTGAAAGATCGCCAGAAAACCGTTTCGCCCAGCAAACAGTTCACTCATCATCACACCTATCACCTGAAATGCTTCCTCCCGCGTAGTGCAGGTCTGAAGCAGTTCGTTCATGCGGTTGAGCAACTTCATTTCACTGTCAACCTTCTTCAATTCAGCCACCAAAGCCAACAGCTCTTCATGGGTCTTCCGAAATGCTTCCTCTTCCCGCTGGCGACCGGTGATGTCGCGAACGTTGCATTGAATCACTCTCGTGCCATTCTCCAGGTAGAGGTTGCTGACGAACTCCACCTGAATGTGTTCGTTCTTTTTGGTTTCCAGCGGCAGATTGTCGTAACGGATATACTCTTTGGTTTGCAATTCCCGAAAAGCGTCCTGGCTGGCGGTGATATCTTTGAATGGGCCGATTTCCCAAAGCCTCTTGCCGAGCAACTCGGTGTGAGAATACCCCAGCAGGCTCATGAGGAATGGGTTGACGTCGGTGATCCTTCCCGTGTCCGCGTCCAGAAGGAGTATGCCGTCTTTTGCCGTCTCGA
>JBAULH010000206.1:0-9370 GCA_049578085.1 Candidatus Deferrimicrobiaceae bacterium | reverse complement strand
GGACAGACCAAGACCAAGCTCGGCAACAGCGAAGTCAAGGGGCTTGTCGATTCGCTCGTCTACGAAAAGCTATCCTCCTTCTTCGAGGAGAACCCCTCGGTGGCGCGCAAGATCATCGAGAAGGGGCTCGAGGCAGCACGGGCGAGGGACGCAGCGCGGAAGGCGAAAGAGCTCGCCCGTCGCAAGGGGGCGCTTGACTCCGCCGGTCTCCCCGGGAAACTCGCGGACTGCCAGGAGAAGGACCCGGCCCAGAGTGAACTTTTCCTGGTCGAGGGGGACTCGGCGGGAGGCTCGGCGAAGCAGGCCCGGGATCGCCGGTTCCAGGCCATTCTCCCGCTCAAGGGGAAGATCTTGAACGTGGAAAAGGCGCGCATCGACAAGATGCTCTCGTCGCAAGAGATCCGGACGATGATCACGGCGCTTGGCACCGGCGTCGGCAAGGACGATTTCAACCCGTCCCGCCTGCGGTACGGGAAGGTCATCATCATGACCGACGCGGATATCGACGGAGCGCACATCCGGACGCTGCTCCTCACGTTTTTCTTCCGGCACATGAAGGAGCTGGTGGAAAAGGGCAATATCTACATCGCCCAGCCGCCTCTCTATGGGATCCGGAAGGGGAAAGAGACGATCTACCTCAAGGATGACGGCGCCTATCGGGGGCACCTGATCGAGCTCGGCGCGTCCGGGCGGCGGGTGACGGGGGAAAACGGAAAGAATGCCCTGTCCGGACAGAGGCTCACCGCCTGGCTGAGGAAGATCTCCCGGCTGGAGGAGATCGTCGAACGAGCCGAACGACGAGGGCTGCCCGCCTTCGTCCTGGTCTCGCTGGGGGCCCGGGCAAAGGAGGGAAGCGAAGTCCTCGCCATCGAGAAGACGGCGCGCCGCTTCTTCTCCTCGCTGATCCAGGACTGGAAGGGGAGCCGCCCGGAGGTGTCCTCCGCCGCCATCTCGATCGATCCGGACCCCGACGGCGAAAACGGAGGGGTCCGCGCCCTGCTGAGCTGGAAGCGGGGCGGGCTTCCGATGTCGTGCCTCATCGACCGGCGCCTCCTGGACTCGGCGGACCTCCGGGAGGTGAAGTCTCTCTCCGCGCAAATCCAGGAGACGCTCCCCCTGCCGTATCGGATCGAGGGGGAGGGGAATTTTCCCGAAGCGGACGGCCCCCTGTGCCTTCTCGGTCAGGTGCTGGAGGCGGGGAAGAAGGGGCAGACGATCCAGCGGTACAAGGGGCTGGGGGAGATGAACCCCGATCAGTTGTGGCAGACGGCGATGAACCCGGAGACCCGCGTTCTTCTTCGCGTGGACGTGAAGGACGCGGTCGAGGCCGATGAGATCTTCACGACCCTGATGGGGGACCAGGTGGAGCCGCGCCGGGAATTCATCGAGAAGAACGCCCTTGAAGTATCCTCCCTGGACATCTGACCTGACAGGAGCAACGTAAACCCATGGAGCTGTTCTCCCGGCCGGCGGTTTCGCGGACGATCGAAGACGAGATGCGCAGGAGCTACCTCGATTACGCGATGAGCGTAATCGTGGGGCGCGCGATCCCCGACGTCCGGGACGGTCTCAAGCCGGTTCAGCGCCGCATCCTCTACGCGATGTACGAGCTTGGCAACGAATACGGCAAGCCGTACAAGAAGTCCGCGCGCATCGTGGGGGATGTCATCGGGAAGTTCCACCCGCATGGGGACACGGCGGTCTACGACGCCCTCGTCCGGATGGAGCAGGAGTTCTCGCTCCGGTACCCGATCGTCGACGGGCAGGGGAACTTCGGGTCGATCGACGGCGACTCGGCTGCCGCGATGCGGTACACCGAAGTCCGGCTCGCCAAGATCGCGGAGGAACTTCTCTCCGACCTCGACAAGGAAACCGTCGAGATGGTTCCCAACTACGACGGGTCCCTTAACGAGCCGCGCGTCCTCCCTGCGCGCATCCCCAACCTGCTGGTCAACGGAAGCTCGGGGATTGCGGTCGGCATGGCCACCTCCATCCCCCCCCACAGCCTGGGGGAGGTCATCGACGCGCTTACCGCGCTCATCGCCGACCCGGACATCTCCGTCGACGCCCTCATGGAGCATATCCCCGCCCCGGACTTCCCCACGGGGGGAATCCTATACGGGCTTGAAGGGGTGCGCGACGCCTACCGGACGGGGAGGGGAAACGTCCAGATCCGGGCCCGGGCGTTCATCGAGAAGTCGAAGAAGGGGGACCGGGAGTCGGTTGTCGTCACCGAGATCCCGTACCAGGTGAACAAGGCCCGGCTCATCGAGAAGATCGCGGACCTGGTGCGGGACAAGCAGATCGAGGAGATCACCGACATCCGGGACGAGTCCGACCGGGACGGGACCCGCCTCGTCATCGAACTCCGGAAGGACGCCGTCTCCGAAGTGGTCCTGAACAACCTCTACAAGCTCACCCAGATGCAGGTTTCCTTCGGTGTCCAGCTCCTGGCGATCGTGCAGAATCGGCCGCGGACGCTCACGCTCAAGCAGATGCTCGAGGAGTTTCTCGCTTACCGGAAAGAGGTGATCACGCGGCGGACCATCTTCCTGCTGGCGAAAGCGGAGGCAAGAGCCCATGTCCTCGAGGGCCTGCAGATCGCGCTGGACCGACTGGACGTCGTCATCAAGCTGATCCGGGCGTCGAAGGACCCGAAAACGGCGAAGGAAGGCCTGGTGGAGAAGTTCGAGCTGAGCGAGATTCAGGCGCAGGCCATCCTCGACATGCGGCTGCAGCGGCTGACGGGGCTCGAGCGGGAAAAAATCGTGCAGGAGCTGAAGGAGTGGAAGGCGGAGATCGTCCGGCTGAAGAAGATCCTCGCCGAGGAGAAGGAGCTGCTCCGCGTGATCGGGGAGGAGTTCCGGGAAATCCGGGAGGCGTACGCGGACGAGCGACGGTCCCAGATTGTCCGGGAGGTGAAGGAGCTCCGCCTGGAGGACCTTATCGTCGACGAGGAGATGGTCGTCACGGTTTCGCATTCCGGGTACATCAAGCGAAATCCGATCAGCCTCTACCGCACCCAGCGCCGGGGGGGGCGCGGGAAGGTGGGGATGGGGACCAAGGAGGAGGATTTCGTCTCGATGGTCTTCATCGCCTCCATGCACACCTACATCATGTTCTTCACGAACACGGGGAAGGTCTTCTGGCTCAAGGTCCACGAGATTCCGGAGGCAGGGCGGGCGGCAAAGGGGAAGGCGATCGTCAACCTGCTGTCGCTGTCGCACGGCGAGTCCATCTCCGCCATCCTCCCCGTGAGGGAGTTCGAAGAGGGAAAATTCGTGCTCATGGTCACCGCCCACGGCGTGATGAAGAAGACCGACCTGATGGAGTTCTCCCGCCCCCGGTCGGGCGGAATCATCGCGCAGGGGCTGAAGAAGGGGGATCGTCTCATCGCTACGGAGATCACCTCCGGGAGGGATGAGATGTTCCTTTCCACCCGGCACGGGTTGTCGATCCGGTTCCACGAGGACGACATCCGCTCGATGGGACGGACAGCGGTGGGCGTCCGCGGGATCTCCCTCGGCAAGGGGGACGAGGTGGTGGGAATGGAGCTCCTCAAGCCCGGCGGGAACCTGCTTACCGTTACGGTCAACGGGTACGGGAAGCGCACGGCGGTGGACGAGTACCGGATCCAGTCCCGCGGGGGGAAGGGGGTCATTGCGTTGAAGGTGACCGGGAAGACGGGGGCGGTTCTCGGAGTGGCGCAGGTGTCCGAGGACGACGACGTGATGCTGGTCACCGACGGGGGGAAAATCATCCGGATGCCGGTCCGGGAGATCCGCATCAGTGGGCGGAACACCCAAGGGGTCCGTCTGATCGGGATGGAGGAGAACGAGCATGTCGCCTCCCTCGCCCGCCTGGCGGAAAAGGAAGAATAGGCCACGGCGTGCCTCATATCCCAAAGATGGCTGCATTCGGCCGCCGCTGCAGGGGACGTCCTCGCCCTCCTTCGCCAAGGCTTCGGATGGCGACCCTCCGTAGCGCCGAAGTGCCGGCCTTCGGCTGATGCGAAGAGCGAAGGACGGGTCGGGGCGACACCCTCTTTGTGACATGAGACACTCCGCGGCCTTTGCAACGCACATCGTGCCATGAGGCACCCCGCCGTCTTCGCCTCCTTCCTTCTTCTGCCCGTTTTGGCATCGGTTGTGCTGGTGTCCTGCTCCGACCCCGCGAGGGCGCGGTTCGAGCGGGCGGAGAAGGCGTTCCTCGAAAAGAAAATGGACGCCGCTTTGGCCGACTACCGGTCGATCCCGATCGATTTCCCCCAGTCCCGGTATGCGCCTCCCGCTCTCCTGCGGCAGGGGGATCTCTACGGATCGTACTACCGCAATGCGGAGGCCGCCGTGGAGGTGTACACCTCGCTCCTGTTCAACTACCCCGGCTCCCCGGAGGCCCCGCGCGCGGTGATGCGCCGGGCGGAGATCCACCTGCAGCAGTTTTTCGACTACGCCACCGCCGTGGCGGATCTCGAAATTGTCCGGACCCAGTACCCCGGATTTGCGGAAATGGACCGTGTGATGCTGCTCCTGGCAAAGGCATACCGGGGGCTTCCCGACCCTGCGAGGCAGGCGAAGGTCCTGTCGGAACTGATCGAGCAATACCCGGATTCCCCGCGCGCAATGGAGGGGAGGTGGATGAACGCCTACACACTCCTTGGGCAGGAGCAGTACGCGGAGGCGGACCGGGAATTCGAGAAGATCCTCTCCCTGGTCTCGGACCGGAAGGAAGCGGCGCGGGCGCGATGGGGGATGGCCCAGGCGAGGGAAGGGCAGGGGGACCTCGCGGCGGCGCTTTTGCTGTACGAGGCGATCCGGGAGGATTACGAGAACCCCGAATTTCTCGCGGGAAAGGTGGATCGCCTGAAAAAACGGCTGGAAACGCGGTAAACTTTTCCCCCATGGGCTTAGATGTCCGGAGGGCGCAGCGAATGACAGCGGAAAGCGTAGGACGGATAGCGGTTATCGGAGGGGGGTCGTGGGGGACGGCGTTCGCCGCCATGCTGGCGGAGCGGCACAAGAACGTCTCCCTGTGGGTTCGCGAGGAGGAGGTGTGCGCCACGATCCGCTCGGATCGGGAAAACCGGGTGTTTCTCCCCGGGGTGAAGGTGCCGGAGGGCATACGCGCCACGACAAGCCTGGAGGAAGCATTGGCAGGGGGAACCATCATCGCTCTTGCGGTTCCCTCGCAGCACATGCGCGACCTTGCGGGTCTGTGCGGCCCGCACCTCGTTTCGGGAGCCGTCGTCGTCTCCCTGGCGAAAGGGCTGGAGAACGGGACGCTCCTGCGCATGACGGAAGTTCTGGCGCAGGTCCTGCCGGGGTCCCGGCCCCGGCTTGCCGTCCTGTCCGGCCCGACGTTCGCGGGGGAAGTCGCGCACGGGAGCCCTTCCGGAGCAACCGTGGCGTCGGAGGACCCGACGGTGGCATCTGCCCTGCAGGCCGTGTTTTCGGGAAAGCGGTTCCGCGTCTACGCCGGCACGGACGTAACCGGCATCGAGATCGGCGGAGCCTTGAAAAACGTGATGGCGATCGCCGCGGGGATGTCCGACGGACTCGGATTCGGGGACAACGCAAGGGCCCTTTTGATCACCCGCGGCCTGGCCGAGATCGCCCGCGTGGGATTGCGCCTGGGCGCGGACCCGCAGACGTTCTACGGCCTGTCCGGGCTGGGCGATCTCGTCCTCACCTGCACGGGCGACCTCTCCCGGAACCGGATGGTGGGGATGCGGGTCGGAAGAGGGGAGAGGATCGACGATATCCTCGCGAGCATGCAGATGATCGCGGAAGGAGTGATGACCGCAAGCGCCGCGTTCGACCTCTCCCGGCGCACGGAGGTGGCGATGCCGATATCGGAGCAGGTGCATCTCATCTTGCATGAGGGGAAGGACGTCAGGGCCGCGGTCACCGAACTGCTCGCGAGAGATCTGCGCAGGGAAAAGGATTGACGCATGGCGGAACACGATGGGCTGAAACAGGAGGTCCGCGAGCTGCTTCGCGAACGCAATGCCGTGATGCTCGCGCACAACTACCAGCGGGACGAGATTCAGGAGATTGCCGACATCACGGGGGACTCCCTGGGCTTAAGCCAGGAGGCGGCGCGGTGCAAGGCGGAGGTGATCGTATTCTGCGGCGTGCACTTCATGGCGGAGAGCGCCGCCATCCTTTCGCCCGGCAAGACGGTGCTTCTGCCCCGGATGGACGCCGGCTGCCCGATGGCCGACATGATCACGGGAGACGACCTGCGCGCCTACCGGGCCGCCCATCCGGAGGTGGTGGTGGTCACCTACGTCAACTCGTCCGCGGAGGTCAAGGCCCTCTCCGACATCTGCTGCACCTCCGGGAATGCGATCAACGTGGTCCGCTCGATCCCCGAAGACCGGGAGATCTACATGGTGCCGGACCGCAACCTCGCCCGATACGTGGAGAAGATGGCCGGCAGGCGGCTTACCTGGTTTGACGGTTTCTGCCCCACCCATGAGCGTCTCAAGATCGAGGCCGCAAGGCGTGCGAAAGAGGCGCACCCCGGGGCGCTTCTCGTCGTCCACCCGGAGTGTCCTCCCGAGGTGGTCGACATGGCGGACGCCGTCCTGTCCACCTCGGGGATGTATGCATACTGCCGTCGCTCGGAGGCGAGGGAGTTCATCATCGGGACCGAAATGGGAATTCTGTATCGCCTGCGGCAGGAGAACCCCGGGAAGGTCTTTCATCTCGCGTCCCGCGCCCTCATCTGCCCGAACATGAAGATCACAACGCTCGAGGACGTCCGCGACGCCCTTGTGAACCTCTCCCCCGTCGTAACGGTTCCCCCGGACATTCGCGGGAAGGCGCTGTCCGCCCTGGAAGCGATGCTCCGCGTTCCGCGCGACGTCTCCTGACGGGCCGAGCGTAAGATGCTGCGTTCCATCCCGACCCTGTCGTTCGAGCATATCGCCCGCGCCTTCGCGCAAGGAGCGGGTCCCGTCTGCGTACAGGCGATGAACGTTCCCCCCGGGGCGCGGTCGTTCCTGATCGCGGCGCTCTCCCGCCGGCTGGATCGCCCGATTCTCTTCCTTTCCCCGTCGGACGCCGGAGCGGAGGAGATGTTCCGGGAGATCTCCGCCTACCTGGGGCCGGAAAGGGTCTTCCTGTTCCCTTCCGGAGAAGTCGCCCCGTACGAAACCCATGCCCCCTATCCGGTCGCCGTTCACTACCGGATGCGCTCTCTCTATCGCCTGTTTCCTGCCCGCGGGGACGGCGCGAACGCCTTGGCCCCCGTCATCGTGTGCCCGGTGGAGGCGGCACTGGAAAAAACGCTTCCGCCGGACGTATTCGCGGCGACGGTTTTCCGGATAACGGCCGGCGAGGAGATCGACCGGGACGACGTTCTCCGTCGCCTCGCCGAGCTGGGGTACGCCCGGCTGCCCGCCACATCCGATCCGGGGGACTATTCCGTCCGCGGGGGGATCGTGGACGTGTACAGCCCCGCCCATTCGCGCCCCGCCCGGATCTCGCTGGACGGAGACCGGGTCGATTCGATTCGATGGTTCGATCCGGTGACCCAGCGCACGGCGGCCGAGGGTGGGGAGCTGACCGTCATTCCGTGCTCCCAGGTCATCACCCGCTCCGACTTCCTCCTTGCGGCAACGGAGGCGGCCCGCGGGCCCAACTCCGACCTTCTCCGGCAGGGGATCCGGTACCACGGGGTCGATATCATGGTCCCCCGTCTTTACGGACGGGCCTCCCCGGTCTTCGATCATCTTGCGGAAGGAAGCATCGTCGTCGTGGAAGACTCCCCGGGGTGCCTCGCCGCGGCTCGGAACGCTTTCCACGAGGCGGAGGAGAACTTCGTTCTCGCGGGGGAGGAGGAACATCTCCCCGCCCCCGGCGAGCTTTTCGTGCCCCCGGAGGAGCTGGTCCGCATCCTGGAAGGGCTCCCCCTTCTATCGTTCGACTCCCTCGAGGTTGCACCCTTCGGGCGGGAAGTTCCTCTCCGGGGAGAAATGGACGCGGAAGGGAACGAGGACATCCGCCGACGAACCGCGTCCTCCCCCTCCGAGGGGCTTCTCCTCCCGCTGGTGACCGAGGCGAAGGAGTGGTGGAAAAGGGGAGCCCGGTTTGCGATCACGTCGCTCTCCCCCTCGCAGGTCGACCGGATGGAGGAGCTCCTGTCTCGTTACCCCCTTCCGTTCGCCCGGGTCGATTCGTTCGGGGAATTCGTGACGGGAGGCGTGGGTGTGGCACTCTGCCGCGCCGACGTGACGAGGGGGTTTCGGTTGCCGGAGCTGGGCGTGGCGGTGGTCACCGAGGCGGAAGTTTTCGGAGAAAAGACGCGTGCCCGGAAACGCCGGAAGGAAACCGTCGCGCCGCTCGAGGAGTTCTCGCTGCGGGAGCTGCGGGTGAACGACCTCGCGGTCCACGTCGACCACGGCATCGGAGTATACCGCGGACTGCTCCGCCGCGTTGCGGCGGGCGTGGAAGGAGACTTCCTCGTGCTGGAGTATGCCGGGGGGGACCGGCTCTTCGTTCCGGTCGAGAAGATGTCCCGGGTGCAGCGGTACATCGCTTCCGAGGAGGCCCATCCGCGTCTCGCCCGCCTCGGCGGCACCGCATGGCAGCGGGCCAAAAGAAAAGTCCGGGATTCCCTGCTGTCGATGGCGCAGGAACTGGTGGAACTGTACGCGAGGAGACAGGTCGCTACCCGGCCTCCGAACTCGCTGCCGGATGCGGCCTACCGGGAGTTTGAGGCGGGCTTCACCCACGAGGAGACTCCGGATCAGCAGAGAGTAATCGAGGAAGTCCTTGCGGACCTGACGGCGGAGAAGCCGATGGACCGGCTCGTTTGCGGTGACGTGGGGTACGGGAAGACGGAGGTGGCGGTCCGGGCGGCTTTCAAGGTCGTTCTCGACGGGCAGCAGGCGGCGGTCCTCGTCCCCACGACCGTGCTCGCGGAGCAGCATTACCGGACCTTCCGGGAGCGGCTCTCCGGGTATCCGGTACGGATAGAGAGCATTTCGCGGTTCCGGTCCCGGAAGGAGCAGGCCGCCGTGGCGCAAGACATGGCCGCGGGAAAAGTGGACATCGTGATCGGCACCCACCGGCTGCTGCAGAAGGACATTTCCTTCCGGGCCCTGGGCTTAGTCGTCATCGACGAGGAGCAGCGGTTCGGTGTCTCCCACAAGGAGAAGCTCAAAGCGATGCGCGCCTCGGTGGACGTTCTGACCCTCACCGCGACCCCCATACCCCGGACTCTCCACATGGCGATGTCCGGCATCCGCGACATCAGCGTCATCGCGACCCCTCCGGAGGACCGGCTTTCGATACGGACATTCGTCCTTCCCTTCTCGGAAGAGGTCATCCGCGAGGCGGTGGACAGGGAGATCCGCCGGGGG
>JBAULH010000205.1:0-2066 GCA_049578085.1 Candidatus Deferrimicrobiaceae bacterium | reverse complement strand
GGAGAAGGAACGAGAGGAACGTTTTTTTCATCCGGTCAACTCCTGGAAAACGTCATCGGTACTGGTACGAAAGCGCTGCCTGGAACACGGCATCCGTTGCGTCCTTGCCGGCCACTCCGTTTTCATTGGAAATACTCTCATATACCAGCCTTCCTTCGGCCCGAAAATTTTTCGTCAGCCACGCGACGATGGCGCCGCTCACACGCCAGGTCTCCTCCCTTTCGGGGCCTGGGGAATCCCTTTGCGTGAAATCGACGTTCGCTTCGAGGTAGGAAGAGGGGAGAAGGAAATAATGGGCTTCGAGGAAGAGGTCCCGCGCGTCGGTCCCCATGTGGTGGCCCAGGATCTGGCCGCGGTACTCGTGCGGGTAGTCGGGGTGGACATACCACGATGGGCCGCTTTCCCGGATCTGGTTCGTGGCGAACTCGACCCGGAAGTCCCACCGCGCGTTTCGCCCAATCGAGGGGAGAAAGATCCCTGAAAGAACCGCCCATTTGGTGGGCAGGGGTATAATCTGCCCTTCTGCCTGGTCCTCCCCCGCCATTTCGAAGTAAAGACTAACGGGCTGTGCCCGAAAGGGGAGCTTGACCGATAAGTCGAATCCCCCCAGCTGGTTATCCTCGCTTCCCGGATCGTTCGATTTCGTTCCCTTGAACGCCTCCCACCAGTCGGAGAAGCCGTTTCCCCTTCCCTCTCCCCCGAAATGCATCGCCCGGGAGGCCCCGATTTCCAGCCAGGGTGCCGGCTTCACCGCAAGGCGCATCCCGGACAGGATCGAACGGGGGACCGGACGGCTCTCCTCCAGCCGTGCGACGAACAGGTCGTACTGGATCATGCCCAGGAACGAAAACCACCATCCCAGGGGGATCGGCCGTGGATTTCGGATCCGGATTCCGATCAGCGGCTCCGCATTCGTGGTGAAGAGCAGCGCCCCGTGCCTGCCCGGCCCCCACCAGAGGGAGAAACGTCCCGCTTCGAGCGTCGCCTGCGGCCATCCGAGCCGAATCGAGGTTTCCTCGATCCGACTGATCGTGTCGCTGTCGAACCCCCAAAGAAAGTCCCCCCGGCCCTGCAGAGCCAGCCAACCGGTCGGCGCGGCGCGGAAGAACCCCCCCAACCGCAGATCGCCACCCTCGAGCACGGGCAGTCCCTGTGCGTTCGGGGGAACCCGCTCATCCCCGGAATGCTCCAGTCCGGCACGAACGCGGAAATCATACCTCGAGGCGGCGCCCAGCTGAAGAAAGCGCAGCATCCCGTCCGTAAACGGATTCCCGGTGCCATCGACCTTGTCCGCCTCTCCGGCGACTTCCCGTGCCTCGAGACCCCGGTCACCCGTCATCAGCCCCGGCAGAAAACCGATCCCTTCCAGCTTGTCGATGATGAGATACGTCTCCGGCTCCTCCTGGAGGAAGATTTCCGGGCCTGCGGACAAGGCTACCGCAGGGAATGCCAGAATCATCCACACCGCCAGTGCGGCGATGCGCGACATCGGCAAACGTGTCGACAAACTTCCCCTCCCTTGCACCTGAAAGATTGTGTACCAGTACGGAAGAAAAACCGCAAGATGAATCTGACGAAATAAAATACGGTTATTTCCAATATATCATAATATTATCAATGCGTTCAGCCGGGAAAGCCGCCGGATTATGATTCGTTTTATCCTTATGCCGGCCCAATCGGAATATCACCGCGTAACCCCCTGGATCTCCCTGATGGGGACCTCCTCCTCGTCCGAAGGGACCAGCACGTCCGTCTGCCAGGAGAGCGCGACCCAGGCGGCGACGTCGGTCCCGGCACGGCCGGGGACGCCCCCCTCGCCGGTCACCCGCTCCCAGGAGGCGCGTGCCTCCGCGCGCCAGGACTTCGAAAACCAGTCGATAATCCCCGCGGAGACGACCTCCCGTCGCTCTCCCTTGCGGTCGACGCTGTCGTGGAGGACCCTCTCGTAGGAAACCCCGGCAATCGAGTCCGGGGACAGAAAATAGCGGGACTCGACGAACCAGTCCCTCGCGCTCCCTCCCATCGGGTGCCCGAGGATATGCCCCCGGTACTGGTGAGGGTAGGCC
>JBAULH010000204.1:0-7957 GCA_049578085.1 Candidatus Deferrimicrobiaceae bacterium | reverse complement strand
TCGTGGGGGCGCTGATCTTCCTGTTCAACATCGGGATGACGATGCTCAAGGCGAACCGGTGGACCGCCATCCAGGGGACGCTCCTGGGCGGCCTGGTCTTCCTCGCCCTCCTGTACCTGTTCGGCATCCCCTTCTACAAGAACGAGGTGATCGACTGGTACTACTGGTGGTGGGTCATCCACCTCTGGGTCGAGGGGGCGTGGGAGCTCGTCACGGGAGCGATTCTGGCGTTCATATTGATGAAGCTCACCGGAGTGGACCGGCAGGTCGTGGAGAAGTGGCTCTACGTCGAGATCGGCCTCTTTATGTTCACCGGGATATCCGGGACCGGGCACCACTACTACTGGATCGGCGCCCCGCGCTACTGGCTTTGGATCGGCGGGATCTTCTCGGCGCTCGAGCCGCTCCCGATCCTGCTGATGGTCATCGACACGATGATGCACGTCAAGGAGCGCAAGACGAAGATCGTAAACCCCCTCGTCTGGACGTACGCGATCGGCTGCGCCGTCTTCCACATGATCGGCGCCGGGGTGTGGGGCTTCGCGCACACGCTCCCGCAGATCAACTATTACACGCACGGCTCCCAGGTCACCGTATCCCACGGGCACCTGGCGTTCTTCGGCGCCTACGCCCTGCTGAACCTGACGACCTTCTACTTCGCGATGCCGAAGATCAAGGGGATCGAGATCTTCGACGACCGGCGCGGAAAGATCGGGTTCTGGACGATGAATGCCGCGATGATGATCATGGGGCTCACCTTCGGCGTGGCCGGCGTCCTGCAGGCGTACATCGAGCGTGTGCTCGGGATGGGGTACATGACGGCGCAGTCGTACATGCGACTGTGGATGCTCGTCACCGTCGTCGCGGGCGTCTTCTTCCTGGGCGGGCTGCTCACCACCGTCACGGACCTTTTCACCTTGCGGCCGGCCAAGCGGGAGGCATAGGGAGGAACGATGGATCGATACACCAAGGGATTCGTTGTCGCAGCGCTCGTATATTTTCTCCTGGCTGCCATACTGGGCGCCTGGATGGGGTCCGCCACGCCTGCGGGGTGGGTCCGGTTCGCCCACGTCCACTTCAACCTGCTGGGGTTCATGTCGATGATGATCTACGGGGTGGGATACTTCATTCTCCCCCGGTTCAACGGCCGCACTCTCCACTGGCCCTCGTGGGTGCCGCTCCACTTCTACGCCGCCAACGTCGGCCTGATCGGGATGGTGGCCACGGCCCCGGAGCGCCCCTCGACGGGATTCGCCCTGTTCGCCGGGCTGTCGGTCGTGTCGGCGGCGATGTTCGTGGCCAACCTCGGCGCGACGATGCTCATCGCTCCGGCGGAGGTGGAGGAGAAAGAGGAGGAGATTCCCGTGCGTCCGCAGGCGTCGTCTGCCCCGTCCCCCCCTTCTCCCCCGCAGGTGGATATCCACCCCGACATGCGGGTGGGAGAGATCCTGACTCGGTGGCCCCAGACGGTGGAGGTCTTCGTGGCGAACGGGTTCGCCTCCCTGGGGAACCCCGAGCACCGGGAGCAGGTGAAGCAGATCCCCATCACCTTGCGGATGGCGTGCCAGCGGCACAACGTCGATCTCGAACCGATGGTCGCCCTGCTGATTACCGCCGCCGGGGGAACGCCCCGGCAGGCCGCGCCCGCCGCGGGTATCCGGACCGCCTCCGCCGGAGGGGCGGGGCGCAGGGAGAAACTCTCCCGCGGGGAGCCGATCCGCGCGGAGAACATCCTGGGCGACATCCTCTCGGCCTACCCGGAGACCGAGAAGGTGTTCCGGAAGTATTACGGAGACGGGTGCTTCTCCTGCCCCGGCCAGGCGACCGAGAGCGTCAAACAGAGCGCGATGATGCACAACGTGAACGAGAAGGAAATCCTGACCGATTTGAACCGGGCGGCCGGCTCTTAACGCTGGCGGAGGGCGCAATGATCGACCGAATGCAGGAACTGCTCGAGGCGGAGCGCGCGGGGGTGAAATGCCTCGCGGCGATGGCGGACCAGACCCCGAAGGGGGAGAAGAAGGAATTCCTGGTGTTCCTCCGGAACGACGAGGGACGGTTCTGCGCCGGTCTGTACCGGCTCATCCGGGAACGGAAGGGAACCCCCACCGACAGGACCGGGACCTTCGCGGACAAGGTCCTCGCCCTGGAGGGGGAAGCCGAGCGGCTGGCGCTTCTTGTCAAGGGGCAGGCGTGGGTCGTCCGGAAGATCGACGAGATCCCGGCCGCTGAGATGACCCCGGACGAGAAGTCGTTCTTCGACGACATGCACAAGGCACACGTGGTCAACATCGAGGCGTGCCGGAAATACCTGCCCGCTGCCGGGTAACGCGGCCGCGAATCCAATCCCGGCGACCTTTCAACCGCCGCCGGGTCTCCTCCCGTGGCAGTTTCCTCTGACGGAAGGACCCTGGCTCGCGGGGGCTTCTCCTCCGCCGAAGTCCCCCGGAGCAGCGGTATGCCGCTGCGGATGGGGGAGGCAGCGGAGCCGGTCCCATGATATCCTGTTCGAAAGAATCCGTCGGAGAGGAGAGGAATCATGTACGCAGCACAGTGGAAGGATATCGAGGGAAAGGCGGTCACCGACGCCGGCGCGGAGGGCGTCACCATCCGGGTCCTGATGGGGGAAAACGTCGGGGCGCCCACCTTCACGATGCGCCACTTCGAGATCGCCCCCGGCGGACGTACCCCCTTTCACGCCCACGCGTGGGAACACGAGGTCTATATTCTCTCCGGCAGGGGAAAGGTCCGGCAAAAGGACGGCGAACGGGAGGTGGGACCGGGCTCCTTCGTCTTCGTGCCCGGCGACGAGAAGCACAACTTCGCCAACGCCGGCGATACGCCCTTCACCTTCCTGTGCGTTATCCCGTCCGCGAAACTCTGCCTGGGCAGGTGACCCCGCGCTACGCTTTGAGGATGGTTGTCCCCGCCTCTTTATTCATCACGACATGGACGAAGAGAACCAGGAGAGCAAGTAGATTGATCGCCGTCGCCAGCGGGTGTAAGGAAACGACGGGGGCAAGGTAGACGAACCGTTCGACCAGGATCCCCAGAAGAATGGAAACGGACACGGCGGACACAACGAACGGGTTCGTCTTTGATCTGGCGGGCAGCAGGACAAGGAAAGGGATGAAGAAGTAGAAGGCGAGGATCGACAGGGAAAGTTCCCGCAGGGGCGACGAGGTTACCCTCGCCAGGAGATAACTCACCTCCTCGGGGAGATTCCCGTACCAGATCACGAGGAACTGGGCGAAAAACAGCCCCACCCACAGGATGCTGAACCCGAAGAGGAGGATGGCAATGTCTTTCAGGTCGGAGCGGCCTCCCGACACGTGGTCCGGGGCGGGCTTTCCGTGGAGAAACGCGTAGAGGATACCCGACAATGCGAATCCCCCGAACAGGGATTCGATGAAGAAATAGCCCCCGAGCAGCGTGTTGACCCAAGGGTACGCCAGCGACATGACCCAGTCGAACGCCATGAGGGACTGGGAAACGACGAACACGAGGAGATAGACGGCGGCGAACCGTTCCCTGCCCTCTTCGTCCCCGTGGGAAGCGACGGCGAACCTTCTCGCCGTGAAGTAGGCGAGCAGCAGCAGGATGAAATTTCTCCCCACGAAAAACCCCTTGTCGAACCAGATCCCCTCCCGGCCGACCCAGGGATAGGTATCCACGAAGGGCACAAGGAACAGGAAGAGAACCGAGAAGAACAGCAGGAGAGGGTAGACCGACAGAAGCTCTTTCTTCACGGAGGCCACCCACTTGGCCTTGATCAGCGTGCACGCGGCCACTGTCGCGAGGCACCCCTCGACGACCGAACCCCAGAACAGAAGCGTGAGCAGGAGCGAGCCGCCGTCCGTGGCAAGCGGGCCGAACTGGTTAAGCGCCACGATGACGCCTGCGAGGACGAACGGGGCGATCCGGCCGCCCGTCTTTCCCGGGAGCCCGTTCATTTCGTCCCCTCCGGCTCCACGGTGATCACGAACGCGTTGCCGAACTCCTCCTTCGGAACGAAGCCGAACACGCTCGGCAGGCGGGCAAGGACAAGAAACCCGAAAAACGTGGACAGGGCCCCGAACAGGATCGTGAGGGCGAAGGCGATGATGATGAACGGCGGAATGGAGACGATCGGCTTCCCCCCGACGATGAGCGGCCAGCTGAGGGACGTAAGGATCGTGAAGGCGAACCCGAAGGTCGTGCCGCTCGCGGCCCCGAGGAGGGCGAAGTTTTTCACCTTCGCCGGTTTCGGCGGCAGGATCTCGTCCACCTCGTGGACGTAATACGGGGTCTCCACCCGGATCCTCTCCTGCGGGACTCCCTCCCGGGCCAGGTCGCGAAGGGCCGAAAGGAATTCCTCCCTGTCCTGGAACATCATCCGGTTCTCCATTTAGAGGTGCTCCTTGATTTCCGTGATCGAAAGCACGGGCAAGGTCTTAAGGAAAAGCAGATAGGCCGTGAAGAACAGCCCAAAGCTCCCCAGGGTGATCCCCACCTCGACGAAGCTGGGGGTGTATGCCCCCCAGGCGTAAGGGTCGAAGTCCCGGGCAAGAGACGAGACGATGATCACGAACCGTTCCACCCACATGCCCACGTTCACCAGCAGGGAGAGGACGAACAGGTATTTGACGTTGCGCCGCAGGCTCCGGACGAAGAGCGTCAGGGGGGCGAGGGAATTGCAGAAGATCATGATCCAGAACATCACGGTGTAGTCGCCCAGGGCGCGGTACCGGAACTCCTCCATCTCGAAGGGGTTCCCGCTGTAGAAGGCGAGGCCGAACTCGACGATGTAGGAGTAGGTCACGATGAGGGAGGTAAACAGGAGGATCTTCGCGATGCTCTCGAAATGGTCGTCGGTGATGTACCGGTCGAGGGCCAGGATCTTCCGCATGGGGACGACGAGAGTGAGGACCATCGCCGTGCCGGAGAAGATCGCACCCGCCACGAAATAGGGGGCGAAGATGGTGGTGTGCCACCCGGGGATGATGCTCATGGCGAAGTCCCACGAGACGACGGAGTGGACGGACGCCACCAGCGGGGTGGCGAAGGCGGCCAGGAACAGGTAGAGCTGGTTGTAGTTCTTCCACTGCCTTCTCGTCCCCGTCCATCCGAGAGAGAGAACCCCGTAGATCCGTTTCGAAAGCCCTTCCTTGTACCTCCGCACGACGGCGAAGTCGGGGATCAGCCCCACGTAGAAGAAGACCACGCTCACGGTCAGGTACGTGCTCACGGCGAAGACGTCCCAGATGAGCGGAGACCGGAAATTCACCCAGAGCATCCGCTGCGTCGGATAGGGAAAGAGATAGTAGAACTTCCAGGTCCGGCCGAGGTGGATCAGGGGGAACATCCCCGCGACGAGGAGCGCGAACACGGTCATCGCCTCGGCGGGACGGTTGAAGCTCGTCCGGTACCGGGCACGGAACAGGTAGAGCACTGCCGAGATGAGCGTCCCCGAGTGGGCGATGCCGACCCAGAAGACGAAATTCGTGATGTATACCCCCCAGCCCACGGGGTGCATGAGTCCCGCCACTCCCATGCCGGTCTTCATCTGGTAGCCCCAGAGCCCGAGGAGAGCGAGAAAGAGGGCGGTCGTGCATCCCAAGGCCGCGAGGTACGCGAACCCCGGCTTCTTCATCGCGGCGAGGACGTCCTGCTCCACCCGGGCCAGTTTGTCCGGCTTATCCATGGCTCTCCTTCTCGGGGCCGCCCCACGCGCTGCGCAGGTAGTACACGGCCGGACCCGTCCCCAGTCCCTCGAAGACCCGGTAGGCCCGATCGGACCGCGCCAGCCGGGAGACCGCCGACTCCGGGTCGAGGAGGTTGCCGAACGTGATGGCGTCCGTGGGGCAGCTCTGGGCGCAGGCGGTGGTTACTTCCCCGTCGCGGACCTTCCGGGAACCGTCCTTCGCCTTGTCCTCGGCGGCACGGATCCGCTGGATGCAGAAGGTGCACTTCTCCATGACCCCCGCCCCCCGGACGTCGAGGTCGGGGTTGTGCATCCGGTCAAGCGGCTTTTTCCACGTGTGCCAGAACCAGTTGAACCGCCTCACCTTGTAGGGGCAGTTGTTGGAGCAGTACCGCGTCCCCACGCACCGGTTGTACACCTGGATGTTCAATCCCTGCGGATTGTGGTAGGCGGCGAACACCGGGCACACGGTCTCGCAGGGAGCGTAGTCGCACTGCTGGCAGAGCATGGGAAGGAATTCGACCGCCCCCGCCCGCTCGTAGTAGGGCTCGATCCGAAGCCACGACATCTCCCGGCCCTTCAGATGATCCTTCCTGCCGACGACCGGAATGTTGTTCTCGATGTAGCAGGCGGCGACGCAGGCGGAGCAGCCGGTGCAGCGCGCCAGGTCGATGGCCATGGCCCAGCGGTACCTGGGGTAGACCGGTTCCGGATAGAAGCTTTCCTCTTCATGACGGTGCCGTTCTCTTTCGTAGGAGGGATCGGGGATCAGCCCCCTGCCCCGCTGGGACGGGGAGCCGGAGAGAATCGGGATGGCCGCCATCTTCCCGGTGCTTCCGATCCGGATCCCGTCGAGGTACTCGATCGCTTCTCCCGTCTTCACGTCCGTCCGGAGAGGGGGGGCTTCGAGGACGTCTCGAGCCACGACGAAAATCCCCTCCGAGAGGCCGGGCTGGAGCTTCACCGGGAGCACCTGCGACCAGTCCCCGGAGGAAATGACGACCTCCTCCCTTTCCGAAAACCCCGATTTCTTCGCCGTCTCCGGGGACACGGAGATCGAACGCCCGTAGGAGATGGTGGTCAGGGGGTCCGGGATCTCGGACAGAAGCGGCAACCCACGGCTGCGCCCGTCGAAGGTGCGCAGGGAGGGGACAAGCACAAGGACAGGCGTTTCCGGTTCCCGTCCTTCGGCCGATACCTCCTTGAGGAGTGCGGCCGCCTTTCCCCCGTTGAGGGTCACGCGTTTTCCGGGGAGGGATTCCACGACAAAACCCTTCCGGAAAAACTCCTCCTTCCCCTTTTCCCCGAACCGCTTCGTCCACGCCACGCGAAGATGATCCCGGTATCCCGTCGCGGGCCCCTCTCCCGAAACCGCTCCCATGAGCCTCAGCAGAATGTCTCCTTCGGAGAGCGTGTCGTAAAGGGGCGCAAGGACGGGTTTCACGAGGGAGACCACACCCCTCCTCGGCTCGACGTCCCCCCACGATTCGAGGGAATGGGAGAGGGGGAGGACCAGGTCGGCCTCCTGCATCGTCTCGTCCGGGAGATCGACGAAGGCCACCGACAGCTTCGCGTTCCGTACGTTATCCCGGAAGGCGACCCGCCCCGGCAGGGAGAAGACGGGGTTCGTCCGGGAGAGAAACAGCACCCCCGTTTCGCCCTTGGAAAGCCGTGCGGTGAGGGCTTCCATGTCCCGGAAGGTGCCCGTTCCTCCGTACTGCTCGGTCCTCGCGAAATCGACCAGCCCGGGGATCTCCCCCGTGACCCACTGGATCATTCCCGCCAGGGCCGCCACCTCGAGACCCCCCCGGTGGGACGTGGAAACCCCGCCGGCGATCACCAGGGGATGCCTTGCGCTCGTCATCCGGTCCGCCAGTTCCGAAAGCTCCTCCACGGGAATACCCGTTTTCTCGGAGGCCATCCGGGCGGAGAACCGGGGAAGGGCGCTTTCGGCCTCTTGCGGGAGCCCGGACCTCCGGGTGCCCCTGTCCAGGATCTGCCGGAGGAGATACGCAAGGAGTATCGCCTCCCTCCCCGGGCGTACCACGAGGCGTCTGTCCGCGTTCGCCCCGGTGAGCGACATGTGCGGTTCCGCGTGGAACCACCGGAAACCCTCCCTGCTCCGTGCCCGGGAGAGCCCCCGGGTATAGGAAACCGGGCTTACGTGGGTCGCGAGAATATCCGCCCCGACCGTCAGGAGAAAATCGGCATTCCCGATCCGGTAGCGGGGAACATCGCGCTCCCCGAAAAGCAACCTGTTGGCCTGCGCTACGG
>JBAULH010000203.1:0-4496 GCA_049578085.1 Candidatus Deferrimicrobiaceae bacterium | reverse complement strand
GACAGCAGGGAATCCTCTGCGCGTGACTCCGAGATCAGCGGCAACCTGGCCCAGATCTTTCTCCCCGACCTGTGGCAAATGCTCTCGTTGAACGCGAAAAGCGGCGTTATCCAGGTAGACGGGGAAGGGTTGGAAGGTTCGATCTACATCGATAAAGGGGAGATCGTTTCCGCACGGGCCCGGAACACCACGGGGGAAAAAGCCCTCTACCGGCTCATCTCCCTGCAGAAGGGGAGATTCCGGTTCCTGCCGGGCAAGGTGGAGGTCCGGAGGACGATACACATCTCCAGCCAGCAGGCCCTGCTCGAAGGATTGCGGCACCTCGATGAAATCAAGAATCTGAGCGGGGATCTCCCGGCGATGAACGATTCGGTGATCCTCACGAAGAGCCCACGATCCGTCACCGGAGGGTCGGGGGTCGTGCGCGAGGTGATTCTTCTCGCGGAATTCTGCAACACCGTGGAGGATATCGTGAACAACTGCAGCTACCCCGACCTCGTCGTCTATGAGACCCTGCTTCAGTTGAGAAAGCGCGGAGTGCTGCGGATCGGCATGTTCGAGGTCCCCCGGGAGAAGAGCGATTTCCTGCCTCCGGAGAACCTTGCGCGGCTGCGCACCCGAATGGAGGAGATCGGATCCTTCTCCGAGAGCGGCGAGGGGAGCATCGTCCTTTTTCTCCCCAACTCCGAACTGCTGGAGAGGGTCGTCCTCGCCCTGGGCCAGATCCGCGAGTTCGAGCTCGACTCCGCTTTTTTTTCCCTGCGGAGGGAGGAAGGATTTCCCATCGGAATGTTCGGAAAGATCCGGGTGGGGGAGGGCTCGCATCTGCTCCTCTACGTATTCCCGTATATCCGTTCCACCTCTCCCCTCTGGTATGCCCTCGTCCCCCGCCCCCTGGGCGTGGTGGCGTTTCTCAAGGACGAGGTGTCGAGCTCCCTCGATGCCCTTCTGGCCGTATCGGATTACACGAGGGGGACGGAGACACGCGAGGTGCTGGCCGTGATGGGGAAGTCGTTCACGAATTTCGGGCTCGGGGAAAACACGCTTCGCATGTTCCAGAGCCGGGTGGAAAAACTGGGCTGCTCCCTGAGGATCCAGAGGCTCGAGCAGATATCTCCGGAGGAGATCCGGGAGGCCTTCGTCCAGGTGGTGCGGCAATATCTCCGGGAGAAACCGGGATGATCGGGCGGATACCGGCGAATACGGTCGTCCGACTGGTGTACAATACCTGGTCGTATCCGGCAGCAGCAGGGGAAAGGCGGGGACGATAAACGAGAGGGGACCGGAATGGCGAGAAAGATCAAGTACACGCGAAAAGACCTGAAAAGCCCCGACGAGTTCATATCTACGCTCGGCAGGGTGACGCTGTGGATTAAGGAGAACCGCGTAACGGTTATCGCCGTGTTAGCCGTCGTTTTCCTCGCCTTGGGGGGAATCTTCGGGACACGTTCCTATTTCCAGTGGCAGGAGACGAAGGCCTCCCGGGATCTCTGGCCCCACCTGAACCAGGCGCGGGAGTATCTAAAGAACCCGACGGCCACGGACAGCGAGAAGCTTGCACAGCTCGAGCAGTTCCTGGCCGCCCAAGTGAAAAAGCATCCGGGCACCCGGGCGGCGGTCTTCGCAAAGTACTACCTGGGAAGCATTGCCTACCTGCGGAAGGACTATGACCGAAGCGCAGCGCAATTCCGATCGGCCCTAACCAACGGAAAAGAGCAGAGGACCATAGTGGATTTCCTCCTGCGCGAAGGGCTCGCACAGGCGCTCGAAGCAAAGGGAGAGACCGAAAGCGCAGAGAAGGCCTACGGAGAGGCCGCCTCCTTCGCGAGCGGGGAACTACGGACCCAGGCGTGGATGGGACAGGCAAGATTGCTCGCTCTCCAGGGACGCAAGGACGAGGCTGCCGCGGTGTTCCGCAAGATCCTCGCAGAGAATCCCGACACACCCTTCAAGGATCTTATCGAGATCAAACTGTCGCATCTGGGATAGGAGAAGGGGGAGACGCCAGATGAAGCTTTATCTCTGCTTCCTCTGGCACATGCACCAGCCGTATTACAAGGACCCCGAATCGGGGGTCTATATCCTTCCCTGGGTCCGGCTCCACGCGATCAAGGACTATGCGGCCCTTCCGCGGCTCTTCCGGGAATTTCCGGGAGTCCGTCATACCTTCAACCTGGTCCCGTCGCTGCTGGTCCAGATTCAGGACTACGTGGAAAACGGCGCAGAGGACGTCTTCCTCGCCCTTTCCCGCAAAAACGCTCTCGACCTTTCGAAGGAGGAGGAGGAGTTCCTTCTGCGCAATTTCTTCTCCGCCTACCCGCCGACCATGATCCTTCCCCAACAGCGGTACGCGCAACTGTACAAGAAACGGGAAAGGGCGGTGAAAAAACCGGGGGCGCCGGGGGGTTTCGGGGCGTCGGATTACACCGACCTGATGACGCTTTTCAACCTGATCTGGTTTCACCCCCTGCACCGCGATGAGGACGCTGAACTCGCGCGTCTCTGGAAAAAAGGAAGCGGTTACTCCGAGACCGAGAAGCGATACGTTCTGGACAGGCAGATCGACGTCATGGCGACGGTCATCGCGGAATACCGAAAGGTGGCGGAAAGCGACGGCGGGGAACTTTCCTCAACGCCCATGTATCACCCAATACTTCCCCTCCTGATCGACAACCGGGCAGCGCAGGATGCGCTTCCCGGGGCGCCTTTGCCGCAAACCCCCTTTTCGTACCCGGGTGATGCCGAGGAACAGATTTCCCGGGGGAGGGAAGTGATCCGGTCTCTTTTCGGGAGATACCCGCAAGGGCTGTGGCCTTCCGAGGGCTCGATCAGTCCCGCGGCCCTCGATATCGCCGCGCGTGCCGGATTCCGCTGGACGGCGACGGACGAGTTTCTCCTGTCGAAGGTGACGGGAAAGGACGTCCAGCGGGATTCCCAAGGCGTTCCCCAGGATCCGTCATGGCTGTACCGTCCCTACGAAGCCGCCACGCCTTCAGGACCGATCCGGATCTTTTTCCGGGACCACCACCTCTCCGATCTTATCGGTTTCGAGTATTCCCGCTGGGAAGGAACAGAGGCCGCATCAAATTTTACCAATATAATCAAAAATATATACAAGAAACTATCAACCATACCCTCTCATCTACGTAAAAGCTCCTACGTGGTCCCCGTCATTCTGGACGGAGAGAATGCGTGGGAATATTTCCCCGATTCGGGACAGGTATTTCTCCGCTCGCTGATGCGACAATTGGGTTCCCTGGGGCCGGAAATATCATGTACTACATTTAATGATGCTTTAGATAAAACTAACAATATTGAACAATTACCTTTCATACCAACGGGATCCTGGATCGACGGAACGTTCAGGATCTGGATAGGGCACCGGGAAGATCACGCGGCGTGGGAGATGCTGGCTCATGCCAGAGCCCTCTGGCAGAGGCACGCCGACAAGGTGGCGGGTGCCGACCGGTCGCAAACGGAAACCCTGGCGGCCGCTTACGATCATTTGCTTGCCGCGGAAGGGTCGGACTGGTGCTGGTGGTATGGGGACGACCATTACACCCCCCACGGTCCGGAGTTTGACCGCCTCTTCCGAAGTCACGTGAAGGCGGCCTACCGAAAGCTCGGAGAGACCTTGCCCGATTCGATCGACATCCCCATTATCCGGCCGGAAAAGATTTCGGAGGACGCGAACCTTCTCGGTGGGCTAAGGACATATATCCGGCCGAATATAGACGGGAAACTTACTTTGTACTCCGAATGGGGCGCGGCGGCACGTTATTACCCCAGCCCGGAAATCGGAACGATGCACCGGGCTACCGCCATAGCCCTGGAGTGCCTCTATTACGGGTTTGACGAGGCAAATATCTATCTCCGCCTGGATTTTCACCGATTCTTTTCCGACATCCCGGAAACGTTCGAAGCCGAAATCTTCTTCCCGGAGAAGAACAGGAAGATCCGCCTGGTCCTTTCCCCGCTCGAGTCTTCCGTCAGCGCATCGATCGGGGAGATTGGAGAGAACGCCTCATCCCGACAAAGATCCCCCGCGCCGGGCGGGCTCCGGGCGGGGTTCCAGAAAGTGCTGGAGATCGGTGTGCCGTTTCAGGAACTCGGATGCGCGGACGACGAGATGGTCGAATTCTTCCTGACGATCGTTCGCCCGGGCGCAGCTGGAGAGCGGTGGCCCATGTACGGGACGTTCAAGGCGGATCTTCCCGGAAAAACATTCGAAGAACGTACGTGGGAAGTGTGATGCAGGCGAACCGTTGCGACAGGCTTACGTCTGGTAATGTATATTCCACGATCATTGGAGCGAATTTTTCATAACCGCATTTTTCTGTCAAGTGGGCATGGGATTGGAGTAGGGGAATCAGACGAGCATGGTGTCCCTGATCCGAATATGTTTGGCTCCCCAGGCAGGATGAATCCGGGTACTTAGAGGAGCATATTTCTGTACCCTACCTGCCATTCCACCCCTGTACCATTTCATGTGACGG
>JBAULH010000202.1:0-2014 GCA_049578085.1 Candidatus Deferrimicrobiaceae bacterium | reverse complement strand
ATCCAGGATCTGAGCCATCATGGGTCAGAATTCGGCAAACTGCAGCGGTTCAGGCACCTCCTGTACGCCACGCAGCTCAAGCGTAGCTGGCGCTATAAATGGAATACCCTGCGCAAATTCTGGATCGCACCCTACGATTGGCAGGATATGCCCTTGCCCGATTCGCTCTACCCCTTGTATGGGCTGCTGCGCCCATTTTTGTGGCTGCGCCGCTATCTTTTGTACCTGCGCAGGTAAGGCTAACGGGGGGCGCCGACCCGCGTTCGGATACCTTTGGCAGCCCCTGCGTGGCGAAGGTACAGCGCCACAGCGCGCTGTTTTCATCGCTGAGCCTGGAAACGCCCGAGTTGCACAAGCAGGCTCGCGGTGGGCGAGGAAAGTTCGATCCGCACTACGCGCAGCAAATTCAGGGCGACCGGCTCCTGTTCATTTACTACGACGCACTCAAAGCGCGAAACCTCGGCTCGCCATCTCCATTGGGCGATTGCCGGCTTTCGATCACCATGGGACGGGTCTTTAAATAAAGCTGCTGGAGCAGCTGGATCTGTCTAAGCGCGGGTGCGTTTTCCAGGGGCAGGATGTGGGCAAACTTCTTCACAATGAATGGGATGAGCCCAATCCAATAACAGAGCATAAGGATGCCGGCGGTATGCTGCATTTGATTCATAATTACTTCGAAGACCCGGTCGATGGTTACAGTAACTCATGCAACGGATGTATTCATATATCCGCCTATATCCACCAACTGGCCAGGAGCCGGATACCGTTTCGCCAGGTTGGATTTGGCTGCTGCCTCCGCAATAGACGTTACGAACATCAACCCCAAGATTACCAACATCATGAAGTTGGTTCGGCGAATTTCGGTCTTCATGTTTTCTCCTTGGACGAGTTTCGACAAATTAGAGGTTCAAAAAGCCGGTCGAATTCTTACTTGGTGTATTAATGTGCCAAGATGACCGTAGGGAGGCGCCGGCAACTATGACAACCTGTGTCAATTGGTCTTCGTCAAATACGGCTTCCGCCTCAGCTGTTTTAGTGCGCCGTAGTGTTTCGCTCGTTGCAGCCAGCCCAACCCGCCCATCAGTCGGTATGTCCAGTTGGGGATAACAGGCGTGGCCATCATTTCTTGCACAGCTTTGGGAACAGCCTGCCCCTGCGCCAGCGCTTCGGCGGCTAATTCCAGCGCCTTACGGATGCGGATGGTCATCCCGCCCGCTTCAACCAGTGCCGCTCCGTTGACCATCTCACCACCACCCAACGCCAGCGAGCCCGCCCACTCAAACCCTGCCTGCCAGGTGAAGGTCTCGCATATCGCCAGCGCAGTGACGCAGTGGTGCGCTTCGGGAAAGCCGCAATTGGCGATGGCGGCGAACAATTGCCGCTGAGACGGATCGCGCCTTTCACGGTGCGCGGCGATCCATTCCAGGGACTCAATCACCGGGGCAGGCTGGGGCGGTGCAACAAGATGAGCGCCATCTTCGCTGGAAAACACCATCTTGCCCTGAAATGTGGCGCGGATGGTATCCGCTAAGTCCTCCGCAAGCGAATCCTTGGTGAGGTAGCCCACGGCGCCTTCGCGCAGCATGGCATACACACTCTCATGATCCTGGAAACTTGATAAGACCAAAATCTTTATTTCTGGAAGGCGCTCATGCAATACTCTCGTGGCTTCAATGCCGTCCATTACCGGCATGAGAACGTCCATGAGTGCGATGTCGGGCTGATATTATTCGCATAGGTCAATCCCTTCCTGCCCGGCAGCGCCCTGCCCCACCAGTCTAATATCTGATATCGCGCCCAAGGTCACCTGAACGATACCGTGTATTTGGAGATGGTCGTCAACGAGGACAACGCGGATGGGGTTTTTATCAGTCATTTGTTGCGGTAGAAAGAAGTTCCGAATGTTGACAATGTTTTCATCGGGCAACTCATAGGAAAGACGATGTTGCGCTCCTTCTTATATAAGACTGAAACCCATTCAAAGAAACTGATGTTTGGAAATGCTCTCAGTTCT
>JBAULH010000201.1:0-2545 GCA_049578085.1 Candidatus Deferrimicrobiaceae bacterium | reverse complement strand
CTGTCGCAAAACGAAAAACTCCTTACTTCCGTCGACATGATGGCCCGGGAAGTCGACAAGGTGGAATATATCATTCGCGAGTGCCTGAATTTCGTCCGCCCGGCGGAACTTGGTCTGAAACAGATGGAGGTCGACAGGGTGGTGGAGGGCATCCTCGAGAGATTCCGCACCCTGTACCCGGGGATGGAATACAAGGTGAAGAAGCAGGGCGACGTGTCGTTTCAGGCCGAGGTCGATGCGGGACTGCTCGAGCAGGCGATAAACAATGTCATCGCCAACGCGGTGTACGCCTGCGGGGAGAACGGAACCGTGGAGGTCTCTTTCGGGATCTCCCGGCACTTCAGCGATCTCCTGCGGTTCGGCAGTAAGAGGGATCCGATGGTTCACGGCCATTCGGGAATAGAGGAGGAATTCGTCCGGATCACCATCCACGACAACGGACCGGGGATCCCGCACGATATCGAGGAGAAGATTTTCGTTCCCTTCTTTACCACCAAGAAGAACGGCACCGGCCTTGGTCTGCCGTTGGCCCAGAAGATCATCCATGCGCACGGCGGCGTTCTGGACCTGCAAAGCGAGCCCGGCAAAGGTACGGACTTCATCATCAAGATTCCCGTGAGGCAGGAATGGCGGACACGATCCTGATCGTAGAAGACAACGAAACGCTTCGAGCAGGAATACGCGTATCCCTCGAAGAGTCCGGATACCGCCTCCAGGAGGCGGCCACGGGGGAGGAGGCGGTCCGCAAGCTGGAGACCGATTCCTTTCACGTCGTCGTAAGCGACATCAAGCTCGGGGATTTGACCGGGGTCGATATCCTGAAAAAAGCAAAGGAAGTAAACGCGGGTACGGAAGTGATCCTGATGACCGCGTACGGAACCGTCGAGACGGCCATCCAGGCGCTTCACTTCGGGGCGTTCGACTACATCCAGAAGCCGTTCGAACTCGAGCACCTAAAGCACCGGGTGCGCACCGCCCTGAAAATGGGAAAGATGCGGGGGGAACTCGAGTTCTACCAGAAGGCGTCGTATCAGAACGCGTTGGAAAGCGGGGCGCTTGTGGCCGAGAGCCGCGGGATGAAGGATATTCTCTCCGTCATCCGGAAGGTGGCGCCTACTCCTGCGACGGTTCTCGTCACGGGGGAAACCGGGACGGGGAAGGAAATGTTGGCGACCCTCCTGCATTTCGGGAGCACGCGAACCAGCGGCCCCCTTGTGAAGGTGAATTGCGCCGCCCTGCACGAGAATCTGCTGGAGAGCGAGTTGTTCGGCCACGAGAGAGGGGCCTTCACCGGCGCGGAGAAGCTTCGGATCGGTCGCTTCGAGCAGGCCGATAAGGGAACGATCTTCCTCGACGAGATCGGGGACATGAGTCCGACGACGCAGTCGAAGGTCCTGCGCGTACTTCAGGAACAGGAGTTCGAACGGCTGGGAAGCAGCGGGAAAAGCATCCGCGTCGATGTCCGGGTGGTGGCGGCCACCAACAAGGATCTGCGCGTCGAGGTCAAGGAAGGGCGGTTCCGCCAGGATCTGTTCTTCCGGCTGAACGTGGTGAATCTACGGGTTCCGTCTCTTAAGGAGCGCAGGGAGGATATCCTTCCGCTGGCGAGGTTCTTCCTCAACCAGTACGCGGTGGATTTCAAGAAGAAGGTGACGGGCTTTTCGCCACCGGCGATCGAGAAGATGCGGTCGTACCTCTGGCCGGGGAATGTGCGGGAGCTGCAGAACGCGATCGAGCGCGCCGTCCTGTTGTGCGATGGCGAGGTGATCGAGGCCGAAAACCTGACGATGGAAGCCCCGGCGGAAGAAGGGGAGATGACCTGGGGGGAAACGCTCAATCTGGAAAAACGGGAGCGCGAAGGGATTATCCGGGCCCTTCAGGCAACCCGTGGTGTGCAGAAGGAAGCGGCGCAGCTACTGGGGATATCCCCGCGGGTGCTCAACTACAAGATACAGACCTTGAATATCAACTGGAAGATCTACCGCAACTTCGTGGCGTAAGAATATCCCGAAGCGGATTTTCCTTATCTCTTCCGTTCAGGAACGCAGGGGGTCCCTGCTTTCCTCGAGAAACGCCCGGCAGATCCCCTCATCAAATCTGGCGCCCATGTTGTTCCGAACAAGCTGGAGCGCCTCCTCCTTGCGCAATCCCCCCCGATGCGGGCGGGAAGAGGTGATCGAGTCGTAGAATTCCGCCAGGGCAACGATCCGTGCCCCCAGCGAGATTTCCTCCCCCCGCAATCCATACGGATACCCGGATCCGTCAACGTATTCCTGGTGCTCAAGGATAATCCGTCCGGCTTTCTCCATGCCGGGGATCCCCTCGAGCATCTTGGCGCCTAGGAAAGGGTGTTTCCGTACGATTTCCAGCTCCCTGTCGGACAGCTTCCGGGTTTTAGTAAGGATTTCCCCCGGGATGCCGACGATCCCGATGTCGTGCAGAGCGGCGGCAGATCCCAGGGTGGTCAGTTTCACATCGGGGAGCCCGAGTCGTTTGCCGATCCGCAAGGAGAGATCCTGGACGCGATTGTCGTGCCCCATTAGGA
>JBAULH010000200.1:0-37111 GCA_049578085.1 Candidatus Deferrimicrobiaceae bacterium | reverse complement strand
CATCCTTGCCGCGGAAGAGCTATTGCATGCGGCATCCGCCCGGATCGGCGTGGCCACGGCGAACCTCTACCCGCAGCTTACCCTGACCGGCAGCTTCGGGTCGGAGGCGCAAAAGGTCCGGGATCTGTTCAGCGCTGGAACGGGTGTCTGGAATCTCGGCGCCGGGGTGCTCCAGCCGATCTTTCGGGGAGGGGAACTGACCGCAAAACGGCGTGCCGCCATTGCCGCATATGACCAGGCCGAGGCTCTGTACCGCGAGACCGTTCTTGCGGCGTTCCAGAGTGTGGCCGACGTGCTGAGCGCCCTGGAGAGGGACGCGCAAGCGCTCATGACGCAGGCAGATGCCGAAGCCGCTGCTCGGGCGGCTCTCGAGCTCGCCCGACAGCGGTTCGATCTGGGAGCGGCGAGTTACCTCACGCTGCTCAACGCCGAACGCCAGCACCAGCAGGCGCGGATCGGCCTGGTCCAGGCACAGGCGACGCGGTTTGCCGACACCGCGGCGCTTTTCCAGGCGCTCGGCGGGGGCTGGTGGAACCGGGAGTCGGAAGGCGGCACGAAATCGACATCAAGGAACGACTGAAAAAACCAGATACCGGAGTCGTCCAACCATGAAGAAGAGAATTCTATTTGTCCTCCTTGCCCTGCTGGTCGTCATCGCCGTGCTTGCCGGCGTCAAGTCCCTCCAGATCCGGGCGATGATCGCGCAGGGAAAGGAGGCTGTGCCTCCGCCGGAGACGGTGACCACCGCCGTGGCCACCGCGGAATCGTGGGAGACGAAACTCACGGCGGTCGGCTCCCTGACCGCGGTCCAGGGGGTCACCGTGGCCTCCGAGCTGTCGGGGAAGGTCGTGGAGATCGCCTTCCAGTCGGGAGCGAAGGTGAAACAGGGGGACCTGCTGGTTCGCCAGGACACAAGCGTGGAAGAAGCCCAGCTGCCCGGCGCCGCAGCCCAGGCGGACCTGACGCAGACCATCCTCGCCCGCGACGCCAAGATGCTGGCGGAACAGATCATCTCCCAGGTCGACTACGATACCTCCGCCGCGAACCACGAGCAGGCGACGGCCCTGGTCAACCAGATTCGCGCGACCATCGCCAAGAAGACGATCCGGGCCCCCTTCAGCGGCCGTCTGGGCATCCGGCAGGTAAATCTCGGCCAGCTGCTGCGCGAAGGCGATCCCATCGTCACGTTGCAAGCCCTCGACCCGATCTACGTCGATTTCACCTTTCCCCAGCAGGAGCTGGCCCGGTTGCGCCCCGGCCTGCCGGTCCGCGTGACGTGCGATTGCCTGCCCGGTCCTACGATCGATGGGCGGGTGACGGCCGTAAACCCGCTGGTGGATTCGGATACCCGCAACATCCAGGTGCAGGCGACGGTGGGTAACCAGGAGGAAAAGCTCCGGCCGGGGATGTTCGTCAACGTGGCGGTCGGCCTCCCGGTCCGACAAAAGGTGCTGGCCATTCCGGCCACGGCCGTGCTCTACGCTCCTTATGGGGACTCGGTATTCGTTGTCGTCGATGACAAGGAGGGAAAAAGAGGGAAGACGCTGCGTCAGCAGTTCGTGCGACTCGGCGAGAAGCGAGGCGACTTCGTGGCCGTCACCGACGGACTGAAGCAAGGGGAAACCATCGTCAGCACCGGCGTCTTCAAACTGCGCAACGGCCAGGCGGTGGTGATTGACAACACGCTCGCCCCGTCCTTCCGGGAAAATCCCGGGCCGGAGAACAGCTGATCGATGAAATTCACCGACCTGTTCATCCGCCGTCCCGTCCTGGCCCTGGTGGTCAACCTGGTCATCATCATCGCCGGTCTGCAGGCGATCCGGACCCTCAACGTCCGCCAGTACCCGCGCAGCGAGAACGCGACGGTAACCGTCAACACCGTCTACATCGGCGCCAGCGCCGACCTGGTGCGCGGTTTTGTCACCTCGCCGCTGGAGCGCGCCATCGCCGCCGCCGACGGCATCGAGTACATGGAATCGCAGAGCGCCCTCGGCCTCTCCACCATCAGTGCGCGCCTCCGGCTCAACTACGATTCCACCAAGGCCCTGGCCGAGATCAGCTCGAAGGTGGACCAGGTGCGCCGGGACCTCCCCCCGGAGGCGGAGGTGCCCGTCATCAACATCGAATCGGCCGACAGCCGGTTCGCCTCGGCGTACCTTAGCTTCAGTTCCGACATCCTTAAGCAGAACGAGATCACCGACTATCTGGTGCGCGTCGTGCAACCCCGCCTTTCCGCCCTCCAGGGGGTGCAGCGTGCCGACATCCTCGGCGCCCGCACCTTCGCCATGCGGATCTGGCTCAAGCCTGAGCGGATGGCGGCCCAGGACATAAGCCCTGCCCAGGTGCGTCAGGCACTGGCCGCCAACAACTTCCTGGCCGCCCTCGGCAGGAGCAAGGGAGAATACATCCAGGTCAATCTCACCGCCGACACGGATCTCCGCACGGTCGGCGAGTTCCGGCGCCTGGTGGTGCGCCAGCGCAACGGGACCATCGTGCGGCTCAGCGACATCGCCGACGTGGTGCTGGGTGCCGAAGACTACGACGCCGAGGTCCGCTTTTCCGGACAGACCGCGGTGTTCATGGGGATCTGGCCGCTCCCCAACGCCAACTCCCTCGACGTCATCAAGCGGGTGCGGGCGGGGATGGAAACCATCCAGCGCGACCTGCCGACCGGACTGGAAAGCCGCGTGGCCTATGACGCCACCAACTACATCTCCAACGCCATCCGCGAGGTGCTCAAGACCCTGGGCGACACCTTGATGATCGTCATGGTCGTCATTTTCCTGTTTCTGGGCTCCTTCCGCTCGGTCCTGATCCCGGTGGTGGCGATCCCGCTGTCGCTGATCGGCGGCGTCTTCCTCATGCAGCTTTTCGGGTTCACCGTGAACCTGCTCACCCTGCTGGCCATCGTTCTCTCGGTCGGTCTTGTGGTCGACGACGCCATCGTGGTGGTGGAAAACGTGGAGCGCCACATTCGCGAGGGGAAAACGCCCGTGGAGGCGGCGCTGGTTGGCGCCCGCGAACTGGTGGGGCCGATCATCGCCATGACCGTCACCCTGGCGGCGGTCTACCTTCCGATCGGCTTGCAGGGGGGGCTGACCGGCGCGCTTTTCCGTGAATTCGCCTTCACGCTGGCCGGAGCGGTCACGATCTCCGGGATCGTGGCCCTGACGCTGTCGCCGGTCATGTCGGCCAGCTTTCTCAAGCCCGGGATAGCGGAGCGGGGCCTGGCCGGCCGCATCACCCGCGACTTCGAGCGCCTGAAAAATCTGTACGGCCGCCTTCTCGACGCCACCCTGGCGGCGCGTCCGGCGGTCTACGTGGTATGGGTCGTCGTGTCCCTCGCCGCGGTGCCGATGTACGTCATGTCCGCCAAGGAGCTTGCGCCGCTGGAGGACCAGGGGGTCATCTTCGGCATCCTCGACGCGTCCGCCAACTCCACTCTCGACCAGAACAGCTTCTTCGCCGCGGAAGTCAACCGGGTCTTCCATAGCGAGCCGGAAACCGACTTCACCTTCCAGATCACCTTTCCCAACTCCGGTTTCGGCGGCATGGTCGTCAAACCGTGGAATGAGCGCAAGCGCACCGTCTCCCAGATACTGCCCGACGTCCAGCAAAAGCTGCAACGGATTCCCGGCGTCCGGATCTTCCCGACCGCTCCGCCGGCCCTTCCCGGCGGTGGCAATTTCCCGGTGGAATTCATTCTGGCTTCGACGGCCGAGGCGGGGGAGATCCTCGAATTCGCGAATCAGCTGCAGAGGAAGGCCATGCAGAGCCGGATGTTCGCCTTCCCGCCGGTGATCGACGTCAAGATCGACCAGCCCCAGTCCGAATTCGTCATCGACCGGGACAAGGTGGCCTTCATGGGGCTCAACCTGGGGCAGATCGCCGGCGACCTGGGGGGACTGGTGGGAGGCGACTTCGTAAACCGGTTCGACATCTCCGGCCGCAGCTACAAGGTCATCCCGCAGATTCAGCGGGTCGACCGCTTGAACCCCGCTCAGCTCAAGGATGTCTACGTGACCGGTCCGAACGGCAGGCTGGTTCCTTTAAGCACCTTTGCCACCCTGCGCGAATCGGTCGTTCCCCGTTCGCTCAACCGGTTTCAGCAGCTGAACGCGGTCAAGATCAGCGGCGTGGCCGTCCGACCACTGGATGAGGCGTTGCGCTTACTGGAGGACGAAGCGGCGAAGATATTGCCCAAGGGATACGTCATCGACTACACCGGCGAGTCCCGCCAGCTGCGCACCGAGGGGAACAAATTTCTTCCTGCCTTCGGCCTGGCCGTCGTCCTGATATTCCTGGTGCTCGCGGCCCAGTTCAACAGCTTCCGGGACCCGTTCGTCATCCTGGCAGGATCGGTGCCGCTGGCGATGTTCGGGGCGCTTCTTTTCACGTTCCTGAAGATGCCCGACCCGAACGTCCCGTTCTGGACCCGTGGCTGGACCACCACCCTCAACATCTACTCGCAGGTCGGGCTGGTGACCCTGGTCGGTCTGGTGTCCAAGAACGGCATCCTGATCGTCGAGTTCGCCAACCAGCTGCAGCTCCAGGGCCTGCCAAAGCTTGCGGCCGTGCGCCAGGCGGCCATGATCCGCCTCCGCCCGATTCTCATGGTCAGCGCCGCCACCATTGGCGGCCACTTTCCGCTGACCCTGGTCACAGGCGCGGGTGCCGCCGCCAGGAATTCCATCGGCCTGGTGCTGGTCGGCGGCATGTTCATCGGCACCTTCTTCACCCTGTTCATCATACCCTCTATCTACATGCTCATCGCCCGCGACCACGGCAAGGACCGGGAAAACGGTATGGCGGTCGTAGCGGCGGATCTCTGAAATTCCGGACAGCGGATGCAGGACGGCTGAATTCGCACGGTCAAGATTCACATCCTCCGAGGGGAGTTTTCCCATGCCTGCGACGATCCATGTGGAAAAGCACTTTACGGCCACGGATTCGGGAACCAAACCGGGGCGATCGGAGACTAATGGAGGGGGAACGTAATGCGACCCGGGTTGGACAGCCGATGAAAGGATGAAAAATTGAGGTCCGGAAAAAGCGTGATCGTTCTCTCGTTGGTCGCAGGGGTGGTCACGTGGATCTTCAACGCAATCGTCGAACGGCTCTATTACTACGGCCCGACGAGAAGTTTCTGGGATCTTCTCCTGTTCAATATCCCCCCCGAAGAATTCTACGACCGGATCATCACCATGGCCGCGTTTCTCCTGCTCGGAATCCTCGTCGCCCGAATGCTCGAGAAGCGAATCGCATCGGAGGCGAGGCTGAAACTCCTCGCCGAGGAGCTGGAGCGGAGCAACCGTGAACTGGAGCAATTTACGTATATGGCGTCGCACGACCTCAAGGAACCTCTTGTCACTGTCGGAGGGTACCTGCGGCTTCTGGAGCGACGACATAAAGAGACGCTCGATGGGAATGCGACCGGATACCTCCGCAATGCCCTGGCCGGTATCCAGCGGATGGAACAGCTGATCGGAGATCTGCTGAGCTATTCCCGGGCGGGGTCCCAAGTGAAGGAGTTTCAGCCCGTGGATCCTTCCGCCATTCTCGACACTGCTTTGGCCAATCTCTCCGGGGTGATAGAAACACGGAACGTGGTGGTTACCCGCGATCCCCTTCGCGAAGTCATGGCGGACGACATCCAGTTTATTCAACTGTTTCAGAATCTCATCAGCAACAGCATCAAGTTCTGCCGGGATCCATCGCCCCGGATCCACGTTACCGCTTTCCGTAATGAGAAGAACGAAACGGTATTTTCCGTCAGGGACAATGGCATCGGGATTGCGCCGGAGCACGCCGAAGAGATCTTCCTGGTCTTCCGGCGGCTTCACAACCGGAAGGAGTTCCCCGGGACGGGAGTCGGATTGGCGACCTGCAAGAAAATCGTGGAGCGGCATGGCGGGCGAATCTGGGTAGAGTCCAAGCCCGGCGAGGGCACAACATTCCTCTTTACCGTCCCGAACCGGGGTACCCCCTCGCGAGACGCTTGCACGGTCCGAAAAGGAACGCCAGCGGCGGCATAGACAGGAGAAGTCGGTCAGGAACCCCGTACGTCAACCTCGAAATCCCTCCCTTCCCAGCGGTCCGCCTCCATCCAGAAAAAGGTGAAGCGGATCCGGCCGCTCTGTTGCAGGGGGATGGCGATATCGAAGTATTCGATCCCCAACGGGGTTGGGGTGGAGCGCGAATCCTCTATGGTGCCCCAGTCGTCCCGCGTCCAATGAAGGAAAAACGGAGCCCCCGCCTGGATGCGAAGGGTATTCCCGGCCTTCACGGCGCGGACCTGACGGTTATGCTTCCAGATTTCCAGGGGTTTACAGCCCCTGTTCCTGGGCAGATAGCGGGCCGCGACCTCGGGGACGAGGTCGAACACCTTTCCGTCCGCCGCCGACCGGAGAAGTTTGATGTACTCCGCGTGGGCCCACATGAGCGGCCTGGCGGAACCGGTGGGTCGGCCGAGAAACATGTAAAGGTCCGGCCGGTCCGGCTCGTCCCAGACCTGCTCCGGCAGCAGTCCGGTCGGGGAAGCGAACCCCTCCAGGGCCCGGAGGTACGGCCCCGGGTCTCGTCCCGCGGCCAGTTCGTAATGTCCGCGCTCCCCGGTGAGCAGGGGCCACGCGCGCCCCTTCCCGTACCCGACAAACGGCCCGCCATCCTCTCTCTGCCCGTATCCGTCGTGGTTGTACCGCCGCCAGCACGGACCGTGCGGCGTGTCCACCTTGAGCACGGCGTCCAGCACGCGAGTGGAATCCACAACGACGGGGTCGTTGGCTCTGCGGATCCCGTACCGGACCAGCTCCAGGAACCCTCCATCGATAATCTCCTTCGCCGGGAACTTCCAGGGGGTGCCCGGCGGGCGGTTGGCGAGGGCCAGGAACCCGAGGTTGGGGTCCTCGTGTGGGAACGGGTCGTTCACGTCCACCGGGAGTATGCGGATGTAATGCCTCGATATTCCAGGAATGAGCGTCCCCTCCGTGGTCGCCATCCAGGCTTCGACATGACATTCGAGAAAATCCGCGTACTCTTCGAGGAACGTGGCTGTCGCCCCGTCGCCCCGTCCGCGGGCGAAGGAAGCCGCGCAGACAAGCGCCGCGATGTTGGAGGCGATCGTGGAGGGGGAGTAGCCGGCGGCCTCCTCCCATCGCTCCTGCTGTGTCGCCGGGCCATGGAGGACGAGGTATCGGGCCGCCCCCATCACCATCGGGTAGGGGTCGAAGTTCCCGAGGTTGCCCTTGCGCAGCAGGCGCCACGCCAGCAGAATGGGGAACGCGACCTCGTCGAGCTGGATCCCCTGCCAATACGACTCGCCGTCGATCCAGAAGTTCTGGGAAAATCCGCCGTCGGCGTGCTGGCTGACGGCGAGATAGATCAGGGCGCGCAACGGCGACTCGGTGTTCCCCGCGGCGAGGAGGCCCGTGGCCGTGTTCACCATGTCCCTCGTCCACACGAGGTGGTATCCGCCCCGGTCCCTGTCGTCCCTGGCCTCCCCCCACGGGATGGACAGCGAGGCAATGAAGGCTCCGGGGAAAGTCTTGTCCTCGTGGGTCAGCAGGAGACTGTAGCTCCCGTGATACAGGTCCCCGCCGTCAGACGCCGCTTTTTCGAGCGGAAGGATGCGCCGGCACGACCGGTTCCACTGGTCCGCGAACCGTTCCCGATGCTCCCCGAAGGGCACGGCGAGAGATTCCAGGAGCGTCGTCGCAGCGCTGTGGAGCCCGTCACCGAAAGCGAGCCCCACCGTGAACTCGCGCCGGCCGCCCAGGTTTAGTTCTCCGGTGAGAGCGATATTTCCGTCTGTGGCCCGGTCGAACTCCCAGTCCATCCGATAGTCGACGGCGAGGTCCGTCCAGCCGTCGCTTTGACCTACGTAGCCGCAGGACAGGCGTGAGAAGGGGACGGTGGCGGCCAGCGCGAGCCAGATTCCGTCCTTCTCGGCGGTCAGGATTTTCCTCCCTGCGACCTCCATCACGTAGGCATTGTTTCCCCACCCCCCCATGCCGAGGTGAGGGGCGCACAGGGCGTAGAGTCGGAGTCTTTTCAGAAACGATTCTTCCCCGGAGAGGGTCGTGTTCACGAGGAGGCACGGCAGGTGAGGATCGGAGAGGACCTCCTTGACGAGGGAATAGCGCCCCTCCGGGTCGGAGTTCGTGATTCTGTATCCAAGGACATGATGGGAGAGCCGTTCCGTCGTGGAACGGAGATGGCGCTTCTCCTCGTGGAAGAAACTCTCTCCGTCCGTGGCGAGGAACTGGAGATCCCTAAGCTGCGGCCGGTCCACGGTGGGGTAGTAGACCTCGGTGACAATCCCGTTCCAGATGGTGAACCATAGCCGGCTGGAACTGGCGTAGGCGGTGCCGACCCCGTCTTTTGCGGCATGGGTCCAGCGGGGCGGGATCCCCGGCCCTCCGAACGCCTCTTTCCGATCGGGATCCTTCCCCATGGCGGTTCCTCCACCACTATGGATTATACGGGGTCGCACCGGGGTGCGGTTCCGGGGGTCCCGCAAACGGATGACGCGCAAAGAGGTCCACGATCGGGATCTGGCTCTTTTTTCACCAGGAGGATGGATTCGGCCTACCGCCCTTCCTCCTTGGATACTACAATAATTCTGCTCCCTGCCTTTCACCGATGGCGAAAGGCCGTCGGAAGCGACGGCGGGCGATGGCACTGTTTTTATGGCTCGCGCCCCGAGCCCCGGAGGGGTGAATATGCCATCCGATGGGAAAAAAGAACTGGCGGATAATGTAAGAGACAAGCTGCGGTCCCTCTTCGGTCCCAGGCCTCCCCAGAAAACAAAGGACGGCTTGCCCCCGAAGGTTCATTTCAGCATCTGGTATTTCCTGATCGCGTTCCTGCTCATATCCTCCCTGCAACAATACTATTTCTCCCGAAAGGTGGAGACGATCCCCTACAGCCAGTTCAAGCAGCAACTGGCCGCGGACAACGTGAGCACATTGGCCATCGACGCGGAAAGCATCAACGGAACGTTAAAAGGAAAAGACAAGAAGCCGGGGCAGGAGTTCGTCACGATCCGGGTGGATGATCCCGGCCTGGTGAAGGATCTGGATGAACATAAAGTAAGCTATTCGGGCCACTATGAAAGTAAATTCCTTGCCAATGTTCTGTCCTGGATCATCCCGATCGGCATATTTCTCCTGATCTGGCGGTTCGCCATGAAAAAGATGGGGCCCGGGATGGGGGTCATGTCTTTCGGCAAGAGCAAGGCGAAGCTTTTTGCGGAGAGTGAAACCAAGGTCACTTTTGCCGATGTTGCGGGAATCGACGAGGCGAAAGAAGAGCTCCAGGAAGTCGTGGAATTTTTAAGGACGCCGGAGAAATTCCAGAAACTGGGGGGGAGGATCCCCAAAGGGGTACTTCTGGTGGGCCCACCGGGGACCGGGAAAACCCTTCTGGCCAGAGCCGTGGCCGGGGAGGCAAAAGTTCCTTTCTTCAGCATAAGCGGCTCGGAGTTCGTGGAGATGTTCGTCGGCGTGGGTGCGGCGCGCGTTCGCGATCTTTTCTCCCAGGCCACAAGCCAGGCCCCCTGCATCATTTTCATCGATGAACTGGACGCATTGGGGAAAGCCCGCGGGATGAACGTTATGGGGGGGCATGACGAGCAGGAACAAACCCTCAATCAGCTCCTGGTGGAGATGGATGGATTCGAAACGAACAAAGGGGTCATCATCATGGCTGCCACGAACCGGCCGGAGATCCTGGATCCCGCCTTGTTGCGCCCCGGGCGCTTCGACCGGCAGGTCCTGGTGGACCGCCCGGACATCAACGGGCGGGAGGCCATCCTGAAAATCCATTCCCGGAACGTCGTATTGGGCACCGACGTGGACCTCCGCGAGGTCGCCGGCCGCACCGCGGGTTTCGTGGGAGCCGACCTGGCAAACCTCATTAACGAGGCCGCCCTCCTGGCCGCCCGGAAAGATAAGGATTCGGTGAGTCTGGCGGACTTCGACGAGGCCATCGACCGGCTGGTTGCGGGGCTGCAGAAGAAGAACCGCGTGATGAACCCGAAGGAGAAGGAGATCGTCGCTTTTCATGAGTCCGGCCATGCCATCGTGGCGGAATCGGTCGAGCATGCCGACCCGGTGCACAAAATCTCCGTGATTCCCCGGGGGATCGCGGCCCTCGGATATACCCAGCAGCAACCCACGGAGGACCGCTACCTGATGACCCGGACGGAGCTTTTGGACCGTCTGGCCGTGCTCCTGGGAGGCAGGGTGGCGGAGGAACTGGTTTTCGGGGAAATCTCCACGGGGGCACAGAATGACCTGCAGAGGGCTACCGACATTGCCAGGTCCATGGTCGCGGAATACGGCATGAGCGATCGCCTGGGACTGGTGACCTACGAGCGCCCTCATCAGGCCAGGTTTCTCCCCGGGAATTTTCCCCCGAACAAGACCTACAGTGAAGAGAAAGCGGGCCAGATCGACGAAGAAATCTCGCAGGTGATCGAGCAGGCTCACCAAAGGGTGCGGAAAATCCTGTCCGCCCGCAGGAAAGTGCTGGATGAGGTGGCTCATCTTCTCCTCCGGAAGGAAATCGTGCAGGGGGAGGAACTGAGGGAGATATTGGGCAAAACCCCCGTGGAGTAGCCCCGTTGCCCGTCCGGTTTTCCTCACGTCCCGGCGGGCATCCGTCGGGCCCCAGGAGGAGGTACGACGGTTATGGACGAAAGAAGCACCCATCCCGCGCAACCGGCCGAAGCGACAAGACGAGGATTCTTCCAGATCGCAATCGGGGTCCTGGCAGGGGTCGGCGGCCTCGTCCTCGGTATCCCCCTTGTGGGGTCTCTGATCGGCCCCGCCTTCCGGAAAAAAACCGCACGTTGGTCACGGGTGGTGATGGTCAGCTCCCTGCCGGTGGGTCAACCGGTGGTCCTGTCGTTTGCCGACCCGTCCTCCGACGCATACCTCCGGGAAACGGTGGTCCGAAACGTCTGGGCCGTCCGGCGTTCCGCCGCGGAAGTCACGGTGTTTTCACCGATCTGCACCCACCTGGGCTGCCGTTACGACTGGGAGCCGAATTCAGGCCGTTTCCTTTGCCCCTGCCACGGAAGCCTGTTCACGCTGGACGGAAAGGTGCTGGCGGGGCCGGCGCCTCGCCCGCTCGACACCCTCCCCGTGAAGATCGAGAACGGGGAGCTTTTCGTCGAATGGGAACGATTTGAACCAGGCATCCCGAAGAAGATTCCAGTGTAGGAGAACCGCCATGCTCGACCGGATCGTACGATGGGTCGATGAGCGCATTCCTCTGACAACCATGATCCGCCAGGGGCTGGACGAGGAAATCCTCGGGGGGGCAAGGTTTGCCTACACGCTCGGCAGCGCAACGCTGGCCGTCTTCGTCATCCAGATGATCACGGGAGTCTGGCAGCTTCTCTATTACGTTCCCACCGTGGATCACGCGTACGACAGCCTCGATTATCTGCGCACGGAAGTTCCTTTCGGGTGGCTGATCCACGGCCTTCACTACTGGGGGGCCAACGCCATCATCGTGCTGGTGGGCCTGCACATCGCCCGCGTGTTCCTCTACGGCGCATACAAGGCCCCGAGGGAACTGACGTGGTTGGCAGGAGTTGTCCTGCTGCTCGTCACCGCGGGCCTCGTGTTCACGGGCGCCCCCCTTCCCTGGGACGAGCGGGGGTATTGGGCGGCGGTGGTGGGCACCAGCATCGCGGGCACGGTCCCCCTCGTCGGGGATGCGGTAAAACGCCTGCTCCGGGGGGGCGATCTCATGGGGCAACTGGCACTCTCCCGGATGTTCATCCTGCACGTCGCGATCCTCCCGGCCATCCTCTTTGGGTTCCTTGCCGTTCATCTGGCGGCTTTCCGACGGTTTGGAAGCGTCGGCCCATGGGACGAGGCGAAACGGCAACGCAGCGGGCTGTTCTGGCCGGATCAGGTTCTCAAGGACGCGATCGTCGCCACTTTCCTTCTGGTTTTCCTGATCGCCCTTTGCGCCTATGCCCCGCCCCCGTTTGCCGGGCCCGCGGATCCGCTGGACACCTCGTACGTGCCGAAGCCGGAATGGAACTTCCTGTTCCTCTATGAAGCGCTGAAGTTCTTTCCGGGCCGCCTCGAGCCTCTCGGAACGGTGGGGATTCCCATCATCGGCATCCTGATCCTGCTCCTGCTTCCTTTCGGGGATCGGAACCCGGAGCGCAACCCGATTCGCCGTCCCTTCGCCATGGCGGGCGGGGCGATCTGGGTCGGTGCCGTGGTCGTCCTGACCATCACCGGCTATCGGAGTCATCTCGGGGGCTCGGAGTCCGGGTCCCGGGCGCCGAGCGGGTCCCGGGCGCGCCTGTCCCAAAGTGCACGGGAAGGGGCCGCCCTCGCGGGCTCGCTTGGATGCACGGGATGCCACAGCATCAACGGGACCGGAGGGTCGGTGGGACCGGACCTCTCGAACGAATCGCGGAAAGGAAGGTCCCGGGCATGGCTCATGGACCAGATCCGCGATCCGAAATCCCACAATCCGAACACGATCATGCCCCCCTACCCGTCGCTGACGCAGCAGCAGCTGGGCCAGATCGTCGACTATCTGCAGAGCCTGGGGGCGGCGAATCCTCCCGGAGGGGGGGAGGCAACTGGTTCGCCTCCCGTCCGGGCAGCGCCGGACCCTTCGCCTCCCCTCCGGCAATCACCCGTTTCCCCGCCTCCTGCGGCTTCTCCTCCCTCCAAACCTTCCGGCCCCATTCACGGGCTCGGGCTTCTCCTCCCCGGCTTGTCTCCCGGGCCGCCGGGCCGGGCAGCGTCCGTCATCGGGAGCGCCGAGCACGGTGCTGCCCTGTTCCGCCTCTACTGCGCCTCCTGCCACGGCTCCGAAGGAAAGGGGGGGATCCCCAATTCCGGGTCGGTGGGAGGAGCGATTCCACCGCTCAACCCGATCGACCGGAAATTATTCAGCAGCGATCCGCAGACGTTCGCCACCAACGTCGACCGGGTCCTGCAGTACGGATCGATCCCGAAAGGGCCGATGCCCGAAAAGCAGATGCTGGTGTTCGGGGAGACAAACTCACTGACACAGGAGGAGATTGCCGACCTGGAGGCCTACCTCCTGGAACGCAACGGTGTGGACCGGGCGCAGGTGCCCCATCCGGGGATCCCGCCGAAGATGTTTTTCTATCTCACGATGGCCGCGCTTGCCTTGACCGCGGCGATGCTCGGAGGATTCTGGGTGCGGATTCGAGCAAAGGCCGGTAGAACCCCTTACTGAAGACGTTCCCGGGCGGGGATCCCCCTTAACCGACGCGTCCCCCAGAGACCGCCGTGGAAGGAAGCCTCGTTCAGGGCTCCAATTTCTGCCTCACCAGAAGGATTGAACACGGCATCCTTCGGATGAGGTCTTCGTTGCTGCGGCCGAAGAGGAAGTGCTCCAGCCTGCCTTCCTCGTGGGCGGGGACGAGGAGGAGGTCGATCCGCTTCTCCTTGATCACTTGGAGTATCACTCCGGTGGGTTCTCCCTCCCGGATCATCTCCGTCACGGCCAATCCTTTCTCCGTTTCGGCCCGGATGACCTTCGCCAGATCCTCTTTCGCTTTCCTGAGGACGTTTTTATACTCCTCGTCGAGGGACAGAAACGGAAGATTCCATCCCTCGGCTCCGAAAGGATCGTGCACCACGTGGAGAATAACGAGCTCAGCGCCACAGCTCCTCGCCAGCGATGCACCATAGTGGACCGCTTTCCGGCTGTACTTGATGTCCGCCGCCAGGACCAGGATCCGTCGGACGTCTTCCATGGCAACCTCCATGCGATATTGAGAGTGTTGTCCAACACACCGTGTTCCCTTTTCAGGCAGCACGGTTCCCGTTCAAACCGTTCCTTCCTCCCGGCCCCTAGGTATTACGGCCCTGTCTCGGCGGTGAGGTTCCAGGCGCGGATCACGCGGACCTCTCTCTCGTAGCCGAGCACCCCGATCGAGGAGGTCCCCAGGGCGAAGAGCCGGCCCTCGGTCGGCCCAAGCCCAAGCCAGCGAGCGGCGAGGACCCGCAGGATGTGGCCGTGCGCGAAGAGGGCGACGTCGCCTCCAGCCTCCGTTGCCTGCCGGATCACCCGGTCGGCGCGGCGGCCCACCTCCGCGGCCATTTCCCCGCCCGGGACCTCACCGTCCCAGATCGTCCATCCGGGCGTCTCGCGTTGAATCTCGGCTGTGGTTCGCCCCTCGTAGACGCCGTAGTCCCATTCCCGGAGGTCATCCTCCGCCCGGGCGACGTCCCCGTATCCCACGATGCAGCACGTCTCCCAGGCCCGGGAAAGCGGGCTCGACAGGACGAGGGCGAAGGTCCTGCCGTCGAACCTCTTTCCCAGCGCCATCGCCTCCCGCTCGCCCGCGGCCGTCAAGGGTGTGTCCGTGCGTCCGGTGTGCCTCCCCGTTCGGCTCCAATCGGTCTCGCCGTGCCGGACGATCCAGATGTCGGGTCTTCGCTCGTCCATCGTCTAGCCGGTGCAACGCCGCTATCGCGCGCCCTTCGGGTTGTGCCACGCACCGGGCGCCACGATCGCGTCGGCCTCGCGAGGCCCCCAGCTTCCCGGCTCGTATTCGTGGACGGGCGTCTCTCCCTTCAGCACGGGGTCCACGATCCGCCAGGCCTCCTCGACGTAGTCCTCGCGGGCGAAGCGGAAGGGCTCGCCCGCCATGGCGTCGCCGAGGAGCTGCTCGTAGGCGTCCACCTCCTCCTCGTCGGTCTCGTGGCTGATGAGGAGCTCGACTTCGTCGCCCGCGGCCTCCTCTCCGGGCCGCTTGATCATGGCGCTCACTGCGATCGTCGCCTCCGGTCCCAGTCGAAAGCGGAAGTGGTTTGCCGGATGCGTTGCGGCGTAGATGGGAGGCGGCTGCCGCAGCGTCACGAGCACTTCGGTGCAGGTGACGGGCAAACATTTTCCGGCACGGATGACAAAGGGCACCCCCTGCCACCGCCACGACAGGATGGAAAGGCGCACGGCGGCAAACGTCTCCACATCGGAGCCTGTCGACACGCCGGGCTCCTTCCGGTACCCGCGGAACTGCCCGCGCACCACGTCCGCCAAGTCGAGCGGGGGGACGGCCTTGAGGACCTTCACCTTCTCGTCGCGGACGCTCTCGTTGTCGCTGCCGCCGGTGGGCGGCTCCATGGCCACGTTGGCGAGTACCTGGAGCAGGTGGTTCTGGACGACGTCGCGGATCGCTCCCGCCTCCTCGTAGAAGGCGCCGCGGCCCTGCACTCCGAAGCTCTCCGCCATGGTGATCTGCACCGACTCCACGAAGTTGCGGTTCCAGATCGGCTCGAGGAACGAATTGGCGAAGCGGAAAAAGACCAGGTTCTGCACGGCGTACTTTCCGAGGTAGTGGTCGATGCGGAAGATGGCGGACTCGCCGAAGCGGGAGTGGAGGATGCGGTTCAGCGCGCGCGCCGAAGCAAGATCGCGCCCGAAGGGTTTCTCCACAACGACGCGGGCTCCCTCGGCGCATCCGTACTGCCCAAGCTGCTCCACGACCTCCTCGAAGAGGGCCGGCGGGATGGCAAGGTAGTGGGTGGGGCGGCTCGCCCGGCCCAGCTCGCGGCGCAGCGCCTCGAACGTTCGCGGGTCCGCGTAATCGCCGTCCACGTAGCGGAGATGCTCCGAGAGCTTCGCGAAGGCGTCCCGGTCGAGACCGCCGTGCTTCGTCACGCTCTCCCTGGCCCGCTCCCGGAGCTGCTCCAGGCCCCATCCCGCTTTTGCGACCCCGATCACCGGCACGTCGAGACGCCCGTGCCGGATCAGCCGCTGCAGCGCAGGGAAGATCTTCTTGTAGGCGAGATCGCCCGTCGCCCCGAAGAAAACCAGTGCGTCCGACGGTACGCGGGTCATTTCTTCTCCACGTGGCCGCCGAAGGCGAAGCGCATGGCGGAGAGGATCTTGTCGGCCAAGTCCGCCTCGCCGCGGGAGGCGAAGCGCTGGAAAAGAGCGGCGCTGAGTACCGGCGCGGGGACCGCCTCGTCGACGGCGGCGTGGATGGTCCACCGCCCCTCGCCGGAGTCGGAGACCCGGCCGGCGAATTTTTCGAGGCCGGGGTCGTCGAGCAGGGCGGCGGCGGTCAGATCGAGGAGCCAGGAGGCGATGACGCTCCCACGGCGCCAGACTTCGGCGATGTCGGCCAGGTCGAAGTCGTACTGATAGCGCTCCGGGTCCTGAAGCGGTGTGGTCTCCGCGTCCCGTTCATGCGTAAGCTTGCCGACGCCGGCGTGGTGCAGGATGTTGAGCCCCTCGGCGTAGGCGGCCATGATGCCGTACTCGATTCCGTTGTGCACCATCTTCACGAAGTGTCCGGCGCCGTTTTGCCCGCAATGCAGATACCCGTGCTCTGCGGTGCCGTCGCTCTTCTCCCGTCCAGGTGTGCGCGGGGCCGATTCGACGGACGGTGCGAGCGCCCGGAAGACGGGGTCGAGGCGCTTCACGATGTCCGGCTCGCCGCCGATCATCTGACAGTATCCGCGCTCGAGGCCCCACAGGCCGCCGCTCGTCCCTACGTCCACGTAGTGGATTCCCTTCTCGGCGAGCTCCTTCGCCCGCCGGATGTCGTCCACGTAGTAGGAGTTTCCTCCATCCACGAGGACGTCGCCCCGCGCCATCCGCGGTGCGATGTCGGCGATGGCCCGGTCCACGGCCGCCGCCGGGACCATCACCCAGACGACGCGCGGCTTCGAGAGCCTGTTCAGGAAGTCGTCGAGCGAAGCGGCACCCGTCGCCCCTTCCTTTGCGAGCGCCGTCACCGCCTCCGCCGAGGTGTCGTACACGACGCTCTTGTGCCCGGCGCGCATCAGCCGCCGCACCATGTGGGCGCCCATCCGGCCGAGGCCGATCATTCCAATCTCCATGGTCATTCCTCCTTTGGCACGCCGCTGTCGGGTCACCCTCCCGGTTGCGGGTCGGCTGGATCGGGTTTCCGGAAGGGGGGGTTGCTTCCGCAATCCGGTTTCCGGGATTGAGATGCCGTAAACAGCACGATGGTGCATCGCGGAAAGCCGGCTGTGCCCGGCGCCGCGCCCGGGTGTATCGTCGGCCTCGGCACGATCACCCCGGCATCCGGAATCGCGCCGCCGCACGTTCGATTCCGGTGGCGGAATTCGCAGGAAGCGATATTCTATCCCAAGCGATGACCGGCAGGAAAAATATCGCGCGATGAGTCCCTGGAGCCTTTGAATCCCTGACTCTATACCCCATCCTGTTTCCGTGGATTTCACCAAACGGATGATGCGACGTCCGGTCAAACGGACGCATTCTGCCGCCCGATCGCGTAAGTGCTGAGAGGATTGCTGCGTGGATTTTATCCATACCCTCCTGCCCGCCATCGAACACTTCCGGATGCTGGGATACTGGGCCGTATTCCTCTTTTCCCTCCTGGAGTCCCTGGCCTTCGTGGGGGTCGTGGTGCCCGGCGCCTTGTTCGTCGTGTTCGCCGGCTCCCTGGCAGCAAAGGGGTATTTCGATATCGGCGATCTGGTCTGGTTCGCCTCCGCGGGGGCCATTCTCGGCGATGGCATCAGCTTCCGGTTGGGCAGGGGAGGCCATATCCGCTTCCGGGAGGGAAACCGGATCTTCAAGCCGAGTCTTCTGGAGAAGGGGAAGGAGTTTTTCGCGCGTCACGGAGGGAAAAGCGTTTTCCTCGGAAGGTTCGTCGGCCTGATCCGGGCCGTCATCCCCTTTGTCGCCGGGCTTTCCGGGATGGAAGCGAAGAGATTCACCCTGTGGAACGTCGCAAGCGCCATCCTGTGGGCGGCGGTCCACCTGCTCGCCGGGTTCTTTCTGGGGCAGGCATGGAGGGCCGTGGAGACCTGGTCGACACGGTTCGGTCTTGTGCTGGCGGCGATTCTGCTGCTGGTGCTTTGTGCCTACTGGCTGAAGAGGTTCTTCGAGAAACGGGGAAGGGAGGTTCTTGCGTTTGCCGGATCCCTGCTTTCCTCGATCGGAGAGGCGATCGCCGCGAATCCCCACGTGCGGGAACTCGTCTCGAAATATCCCGCCTTCTTCTCCTTCCTCGGAAAACGTCTCGACAGGACGGAGTTCATAGGTCTTCCCCTCACCTTGCTCGGCACCGTGTTTCTGTATTTCCTGCTGCTCTTGGCGGGGGTGATCGAGGACGTTCTGACCCTGGATCCCATCGTCGCGCTGGACGCCCGCATCGAAAACCTCCTGTATGCCTTCCGGGATCCTTTACTGGTCAAGGTCTTCCTCTGGATCACCCTGCTGGCCAAGGCAAAGATCGTTTTATGCTTCCTGCTGCTCCTCGTGCTTGTAATCCTCCTCTGGAACATGCGGGAATTTCTCTTCCCCTTGATGGTGACCGTTACCGGAAGCAGCCTGTTCAACCTGTTGGGGAAGGTGGCCTTTCATCGGCAAAGACCCCCCGGGGTCGGCGTCTACACCGAGACGTCTTTCTCCTTCCCGAGCGGGCACGCCGCCGTGGCGTCGGCATTCTACGGATTCGCCGTCTATTTCCTGTGGCGCCGGACGGCAACATGGGGGAGGAGACTGAATATCCTCTTCGCCGGGGTATTTTTAATCGCGGCGATCGGGTTCAGCAGGCTGTATCTGGGAGTCCACTTCCTGAGCGATGTATTGGGAGGATACCTGCTCGGGGTGTTGTGGCTGATCATCGGCATCTGCATGACCGAGCTGCATCTGCGCGAGGAACGGCCTCCCATGGTATCTTCCCGGTCCCCGAATGCGACGAGAAGGATGACCGCGGGACTGGTGATTGCCTGCATCGCCTTCTACGTCTATTCCGGTCTCCGGTGCAGTCCTTCCGCCTATTTCCCGCCTCCCCGCCCGGCAATCGTCGTTTCGGCCGCGGACATCCGGAAGGAGTTCGACCACGCGCTGCCGAAATACACGGAAAACATCCCCGGCGACCGGCAGCAGCCCTTGAGCATGGTCATCGTTGCCCGCAACGACGGGAATCTTGTCGACGCGTTCGCCAAGGCCGGATGGGAGGCTGCCGACCCCTTGCGGTTCGACACCTTTGTCAAACTGGCGGGAGCGCTGATATCCAGGACGAGCTATCCGTCCGCGCCGGTGTCTCCCTCGTTCTGGAATCGCCATGTGAACGATTTCTCCTTCGAGAAGCCGACTCCCGTGCGCACCGTGAGGGAACGGCACCAGGCAAGACTATGGAAGACCGATATACGGACGTCTGACGGCCGTGCGGTGTATGTCGGGACGGCGGTTCTCGAAGTGGGCCTGAAGTGGCATGTCGTGTACCGGATCCGTCCGGACGTCGACGCGGAACCGGAGGGGTTGCTCCGGGATCTGGTCACCGCCGGGGTGGTCGCTTCGGACGAGCGGAACAGGTTCGTACCCCCGATGACGGGAAGGAACTCTTTCGGGGACCCGTTTTTTACCGACGGGAATATCACGACCATCCATCTGGAATGATCCACCGGCACCTCATTTTCCCACCACCCCCTTGATCCCCCGCGAGACGAGGATGCCGATGCTTGCCAGAATCCGCGGGAAGGCGATCCCCGCGGGGGACGCGAGGTACTTCGGTTCCCACGCCGGGTCGAACTTCTCCTTGTACTGCCTCACGCCCCGGAAGTTGTAGAACTGTTCCCCGTGGCGGAACAGGAAGGCGCCGACCTGATTCCAAAGGGGGGCCAGTTCCTGTTCCCCCATCCCGGAGAGGGGCGCCATCCCCAGGTTGAACCACCGGTACCCCTCCTCTTTCCCCCAAAGCATCAACTGGAGGAACAGGTAGTCCATCGTCCCGTGGGGGGAACCGGGAAGGTATCGCATGAGGTCGACGGAGATCTCCTCGTTCCCGTATCCCTCGAGGATGTTCGCAAACGCCACGATCCTCCCTTCTTTCCGGACGACCCCCAGGGGAAATCTCCTGAGGTATCCCTCGTCGAAATACCCGATGGAGAATCCCTTCTCCCTCGTCTTCTTCTCGTTCAGCCAGGCGTCCGAAACCTCTTTCAGTTCCGGCAACAGGGGACCGACGTCATTTGCCGGGACGACCTCGAAGGCGGCTCCCTCTTTCTTCAGTCTGCGATCCACTTGTCGGAGTTCCTTGCGGGCGCTGCCTTCGAGAGAAAATGTCTCCAGGCGGACTCGTGCCTCCTCCCCCAGCTTCAGCGGGGTCAGTCCGAGGTCCAAGTAAAGGGGGAGGTTATCCGCCCGCACCTCGTAGAAAACGGTCCACCCGTCGTGGCGGTCGCACATCTCCTGGAACCGCCAGGCCAGCTCGGAGTGCTCCTCCAACGGTCCGACCGGATCCCCCAAAGCCACCCAGCTCCGTCCCTGTACCCCGTACATGAGGAAGGAGTTCCCGCTTTCGCTGAACAGGAGCGTCTTGTCACCGAGAAGACCGAGGTTGGCGTTCGTGTACCGGGATTTCCGGGCGATCCCGAAGGCCTTCTCCAACTCCTCCTCTCCGGGGATCTCCGGAGAGCGATGCGCGGGGTGGAGCAACTTCGCAAGAGAAAAGATCAAGGCGGCGGCGGATGCCCCCGCCGTGGCGCGAAGGAATCGGGACGCACCCCCGTGGAGGACGAACTTCCACCAGAGCTCTTGGGAGTACTCCACGTGCTTGTAGGAAAAGACTCCCAACCATGCCGTACCCAGGAGGGTGAGGAAGATGATCGCCGTCCACTCAGGCGTGAAACGCTCGCTGACGAGGGAGCTCTTCCGGAAGAAATGACGGCGGCAGGGCAGCAGGACAAGAAGCATGACCGAAAGAAAGACAGCTTCCTCGTAGTCGAGCCCCTTGCTCAGGGAGAGGATGATCCCGGTCGAAAGAAGTCCCGCCGAGAGGAAGTAGGCAGAATCGAGCCGCTGCTGAATCCCTCCCGCCAGGAAGAGCAGCCCCACCCCGACCAGACTTCCGAGAAAATGGGACATTTCCATTACGGGCAGGGGAAGGATATCGGCCAGCCAGGCAAGTCGGGAACTCTCCGCCGGTATCGCCCCGGAGAACAGGAGGATGACTCCCCCGGCGAAGGTGGTAATCGCCAGCACCGTCGGCGTGATCCGGGAGCTCCACGCCCCCGAGACACGGGCCGCGCGCAGAACCGCCTCCTTCCTTTGAACCGTTTCGTGGACGCCGATCGCCATCGCGGCCAGAGCCAGCGGGAGGAGGTAGTAGACCACCCGGAAGACCAGCATCGCCCCGACAAGCGAATCCCGCCCGACGCGGGGAGAAAGCAGAAGGAGGAGCACCGTCTCGAAGACCCCTAACCCACCGGGAACGTGGCTCACAAGCCCCGCAACCTGCGCAATGAGGTAGGGACACAGAAACTCCGGGAAGGAGAGGTCCCCCCCGGGAGGCAGGAGTACGTACAGTACCCCGGCCGAAAGGACCCAGTCGAGCGAGCTGACGATCACCTGAGCCATGGCAAGACGCAGGGAAGGAAGGGAAATCTCCCAATCCTTCACCCGAAAAGGGGTCCGCCGGAAGGCACAGGCAACAAGGTACGCGGCAACAACGGCGAGGAAGACCGCCCCGAGAATCCGCAATACGACGGGGGAGACGGGAAATCCGGGAGGGAGCAGAAGCGGCCCCAAGAGGAGGTACACCCCCCCTACCGAGAAGAGCCCCACCCAGAAGGTGAGGACGCAGAAGGCCACCACTTTGGTGATCTCCACAGTGGAAAATCCCCAAAGCGAATAGAGGCGCATGCGTACCGACCCGCCGGAGACGAAGGATCCGCCCACGTTGTGGCTTACCGCATAGCTGATGAAGGAGACCATCGCCGTCCGGGAATAGGGAAGGGCGTGACGGATGTAGCGCACTCCGGTGGCGTCGTACCCCGTGAGGGCGAGGTAGCCGAGAGCGGCAAGCGCAAGAGCAAGGACTACACGAAACGGCGGGAGCGCCCGGATCTCGCGCACGACGTCTATATAATGAACGGTTTTCAGCTCCCGGTGCAGAACCCACAGGGCGAGGCCGAAAAGGAGGACACCCAGAAAGGGTATGAGTTTCGCCGGTTTCAGGGTGCCCATCGACAATCCCCCAGTTGGTCTGCGCCGCGTCCTTCCATTATTTCGCGGTTTTCCGGGCGATCTACTCCATCAGGTCCATCTGGATCTGCTGGATCTCCATGAGCTTCTGCCACTGGCGCAACAGGAGGTGGTCCATCTTCTCGTGCAGGTTCCGGATCTCCAGCTCCGCCACCTCACCCTTTTCTGTTTCGAGAACCTTCCTGACATGTTCCGCCCGGAATCGGTTCAGATCGAGAATACAGAGGTACCCGCCTGCGGACCAGTCCGGGTATGACTTCCGTATCGTTTCGATGACCGAATCCCGGACCAACTCCGCGGGGACGACCTCCCCCATCCTCTTCTCTTTTTTCCAGATCTGGCATTCGACGGTTTTCCTTTGACTTTTCATCTGGTTCCTCCCCGGTCATCTCTACAGAGGAAATTATGGCATATCGAATACGGGAATATACGCACAGCGGTATCCGCACAATCAATGGAAACGGCTCAGGTAATCGCCAATGGGATATCCGAAAAAGTGCTCCTCCGGCCTCAGTGTGGGCATCTTTCCCTGTATCCATGTATCATGATATGCGGCTTGCCGAGGGATCAAGGTGCAGGTTCGGGATAAAAAGGAGAGACGACATGAAGAGGGATTGGGCAAGGAAATCCGTTTCGGCGGAGGAAGCAGTTGGCGTGATGCAAAGCGGGACGAACGTCTTCGTGCACGGAGCCGCCGCCACCCCCACCCCGCTGCTCAAGGCGATGGCCCGGCGACAGGATCTGGAGGGCGTGCGCCTATTCCATCTACACACCGCCGGAGAGATGCCGTTTGTCGAGCCGGATTGCGAAGGGCGCCTCTTCTCGATTTCGCTTTTCACCGGCCCTGCTCTTAGGAAGCCGATCGAGGAAGGACGTGCGGACTTCATGCCCATTTTCCTCTCGGATATCCCGGCCCTGTTCCAGTCCGGGAGAATCCGCCTGGATGCCGCGATCCTGCAGGTCTCCCCGCCCGACATGCATGGGAATTGCACGCTGGGAACATCCGTGGATGCGGCCAAGGCGGCGGCCGATTCCGCCCGCGTCATCGTGGCGGAAATCAACGAGCAGATGCCGCGCACCCATGGGAACACCGTGGTGCCGTTCAAGCGGATCACCGCATTTATCCATACGGATCGTCCGCTCGTAGAGAATTTTCCCGCCCCGGAGACGGAGGTTGACGCGCGCATCGGCGAGATCATCGCAGGCCTGGTCGAGGATGGTTCGACGCTCCAGATGGGCATCGGAGGGATACCGGATGCGGCGCTCCTCCGTTTGCGCGAGAAGCGGGATCTGGGGATCCACACCGAGATGTTCTCGGATCGCGTGGTGGAACTGTTTGAAGCAGGCGCCGTCACCAATCGGCTCAAGAGAGTCCATCCGGACCGCATCGTCACGAGTTTCGTGAGCGGCACCCGCAAGCTGTTCCGTTTCGTCCACGACAACCCGCTGGTAGAGTTTCATCCGTGCGACCGCACCAACCATACCTCGCTGATCCGGCAGAACGACAAGGTTGTGGCGATCAATTCGTGCCTTCAGGTGGACCTCACCGGACAGGCTTGCGCCGACTCGATCGGTCACCGGATCTATTCCGGGATCGGCGGCCAGATGGATTTCATGCGCGGGGCGGCGCTTTCCCGCGGCGGCAAGCCGATTTTGGCATTTCGATCGACCGCGTCCGGCGGCCGGATATCCCGCATCGTTCCCGAGCTTTCCCCCGGGGCCGGAGTGGTCACCACGCGCGGACACGTGCACTGGATGATCACGGAACATGGCGCGGTCAACCTGCATGGAATGACGCTCCGCGAAAGAGGAGAAGCGCTGATATCCATCGCCCACCCCGACTTCCGCCCCGACCTGACCCGGGCTCTCGGTGCCATCCGGCACTTCATTGTTCCGGGCCCTCGATGACCGGACGCTGTCCGAATCGACCTTAATTTGTTCTCCTTGCCTTGAAAATCTTTCTGGGATTTTTTGTGGTCAGTGTATCGGCCTTTGGATGCGCTCACACGGTCGTTACCTCGAAGAACTTGCCTTCGCGGTAACCGATAATTTCAGGCCTCACTATGAAAGAAGAGATGCCCCGAAATGACCGGGCCGGGTTGTGGCCCTGACCTGTCCCCCCTCGTCGGTCCTCCCTGATCTTGGTGGTATCGCCCTCCGTATCGGCAGGTAGTCGAATCCCCGGATCGCGAGTCCTTACCTCTTCGCCGAGGATTTACATAATCATAAAAAGGACATAATGATTGCTATAATAAAAAAAACAATGAGAACCTCCTGAAACGCCAATCCTGATCCATAGAAGGAGAAATCAGACTTGAAGGTGCGCGGCAAGTCCATCCTCGGGAACTTGCGCCATATAGGGGCGAGCCTCCGCGGGATCGGATCGGCGAAAATGTACGCCGGAGACGAGTCGCCGCTTCGTTCGGAACTGTTCAGCAGCGATCGGATGGAGCTTCATGGCAAGACCCTTGCGGGTTTGCACAAGCTGGGTCCGAGAGGAATTCGAGACCCGCTTCTAACCCGGCTGGCGGAGAATGAACGCATCCTGACGGGAGCCTGCAATATTTTGACGTCGGCGGTCAATGCGAACCGCCGGATCGCGCCGGCCGGGGAATGGCTCCTCGACAACTTCTATCTGATCGAAGAACAGATCCGCACGGCCAAGAGGCACTTGCCGAAGGGGTACAGCAGGGAACTGCCTCGCCTGCTGAACGGACCGTCGGCCGGACTTCCGCGCGTGTACGACATCGCGCATGAAACGATCTCGCACGGCGATGGACGGGTGGACCCGGAAAATCTCAGCAGTTTCGTGGCGTCCTATCAGAAGGTGACCGTCCTGAAACTGGGCGAATTGTGGGCCATCCCCATCATGCTACGCCTGGCGCTTATCGAGAATCTCCGGCGCGTCGGGGCACGGGTTGTCGCCGGAAGCATCCATCGGGACCTTGCCGCCCGCTGGGCGGAACAGATGATGGAGGTCGCCGAAAAGGACCCGAAGAGTCTGATATTGCTGACCGCGGACATGGCGCGGTCGAACCCCCCGATGGTGAGCTCGTTCGTTGCGGAATTCGCCCGCCGATTGCAGGGACAGAGCACCGCCCTGGCATTGCCGCTCACCTGGATCGAACAACGGCTTTCCGAGTCCGGCCTGACGATCGAGCAGCTGGTGCGGTCGGAGAACCAGATAAAGGCCGCCGACCAGGTTTCCATCAGCAACAGCATCGGTAGCCTTCGGTTCCTGGGAGCGATGGACTGGCGCGAATTCGTCGAGACGATGAGCGCCGTTGACCAGGTACTGCGCGAGGACCCGGGGGGAGCCTACGACCGGATGGATTTCACCACCCGCGACCGATACCGCCACGTTATTGAGAAGAGCGCGAAGAGGAGCCGTTTGCACGAAGTCGTTGTGGCGCGCAAGGCGATCCTGCTTGCCGGTGAGGCCGCGGCCAGGAACGGACCGGACGATCGCACGGCACATGTCGGGTTCTACCTGATCGACAAGGGATTGCCGCAGATGGAACGAGCGGCGGGGGTGGGCCTGCCCCTTCTCGAGACCCTTCGGCGTAGGACTGGTCGGTTTTCCCTGCACCTGTATCTGGGCTCGGTCCTGCTGTTGACCGTCATGTTTTCCGGGGCCTTGCTGGTGAAGGCGCATGACGGCGGTTTGCCGGATTGGTTGTTCGCCCTGTTCGGCGCCCTCTCCCTGTTGTGCGCCAGCCGGCTGGCGGTCGCGCTGGTGAACTGGCTCGCCACGTTGCTTGTGAAACCGCATCCGCTGCCGCGTATGGACTTCTCCGAAGGAATTCCACCGGAGATGCGCACCCTGGTGGTGGTACCGACGATGCTCACGAGCCCCCGCAACATCGAGTCCCTGGTCGAGTCCCTGGAAGTCCGGTTCCTGGCAAATCGGGATGACAACCTGCACTTCGGCCTGCTGACGGATTTCCGGGATGCGAAAGAGGAAACGATCCCGGAGGACGGGGAGCTGTTGCGATTGGCCCGGAAGGGCATCGAAGAGCTGAACGACAAGTACGGGAATGTAGAGAGCGCCCCGTTCTACCTTTTTCACCGCCCACGCCGATGGAATCCCCGGGAACGGACCTGGATGGGCTACGAGCGCAAGCGAGGGAAGCTCGCGGAGTTGAACCTGCTTCTTCGCGGCGGGGCACCGGATCGCTTTTCCGTCGTCCTCGGCAGGACGGTGAACTTGTCGAACGTCAAATTCGTGATCCCCCTCGACACGGATACGCAACTGCCGCGCGACTCGGCGCGGCAGTTCGTTGGCGCCATGGCGCACCCGCTGAACCGTGCGCGGTACGACGAGCGGATGCAGCGCGTCTCCGGGGGGCACGGCATATTGCAGCCGCGCGTGGCAGACAGCCTGTCGGGCACGAACCGGTCGCGTTATGCGCGATTGTTCGGGAGCGAACCGGGAATCGACCCGTACACGCGCGCCGTCTCCGATGTGTACCAGGACGTGTTCGACGAAGGCTCTTTCATCGGCAAGGGGATCTACGACGTCGATGCGTTCGAGCAGGCCCTCAAAGGACGGTTTCCCGAGAACCGGATCCTCAGCCACGATCTCCTGGAGGGGTGCTATGCGCGGGCGGGACTGCTGAGCGATGCATACCTGTACGAGGAATATCCGTCCAGCTACATCGCGGACGTAAACCGTCGTTACCGATGGATCCGGGGGGATTGGCAGATTGCCGGATGGTTGCTGTCGCGCGTTCCCGGCCCAGGGGTCCGTAGGAGGAACCCGCTCTTGGGGCTGTCCCAATGGAAGATCTTCGACAATCTTCGGCGCAGCCTCGAAGCTTCCGCATTGACGCTCCTGTTGCTGCTGGGTTGGAACTCCTTATCTTCCGGCTGGTATTGGACCTTGTCGGCAATCGGGATCCTCCTGATTCCCTCCTTGATGGCCTCTGCCCTGGAAATGTTCCGGAAGCCCGCCGAAGCGCTGCTGCGTCAGCACCTTGCCGCCGAAGTGCGCTCCGCCGGACGACGCTTCGCCCAGGCGGCGTTTACGCTCGCGTGCCTGCCGTACGAGGCGTTTTTCAGCCTGGACGCGGCCGTGCGCACGGCCGGGAGGATGCTGTTCACGCACAAGCGGCTTCTCGAGTGGCATCCGTCGGGGAGGAACCCGGACCGCAATCACGGCGAGGGCCTGGCGGCCTTTTGCCGATCGATGTGGATCGCCCCCGTGATCGCCACTGCCACGACGATCCACCTCGTGTCTTCCCAGCCGGCCGCGCTGGCGGCGGCCGGGCCCATCCTGGTCCTGTGGTTTGCCTCCCCCGCCATCGCCTGGTGGATCAGCCGCCCACTTTCTCGCCGCAGAGCAGATCTTTCGGCGGACCAGATCCTCTTTCTCCGGAAACTTTCGCGGAGGACCTGGGCGTTCTTCGAAACCTTCGTCGGGCCGGATGACCATTGGTTGCCACCGGACAACTACCAGGAATACCGCGTCGGCGTTGTCGCCCATCGCACGTCGCCGACCAACATGGGGATTGCGCTCCTCGCGAATCTGGCTGCCTACGACTTCGGATACCTTCCGCCGGGACATCTCGTCGAGCGCACGGAGAATGCGCTGCGCACGATGGATGCCCTGCCGAGACATCGAGGTCATTTCTACAACTGGTACGACACGCAATCCCTGGAACCGCTGCTGCCTCTCTACGTCTCGACGGTGGACAGCGGAAACCTTGCGGGCCACCTGCTGACGTTGCGGCAGGGCCTGCTGGAACTTCCGGATCACGACATCCTCGGGGAGCGATGGTTGGAGGGCATAAGCGACACCTTTCGGGTTCTCGTGGACTCCGCGGAGAGAACCCTGACCTCACGGCTCGCGCAATTCCAGGAGATTCTTGAGTCCTCGTTCGGTTCCCGTCCCACCACGCTTGCTGCGGCGACGATTTGCCTCGAGCGGCTCACGGCAAGCGCTGGGGAAATCACCGGCAGCTTCAAGGATGTCGAAGACGGCGAGCCGAACAGATGGGCGCTAGCCCTCGAGCGGCAATGCCGGGTCGCCCGCGATGAGGTGGCGTTTCTTGGCCACTTCCCCGGTTTCGACGGGATCCCGACCCTGCGCGAGCTGGCAGGGCTCGAGGAGAAAAGCGAGTGGCCTCTTGAGCTCCAGTGGCTCATCCCGGAAGCGACCCGGCGCGCAAGGGAAAGGATTTCGACGATCGACCGCCTTGCGCTGCAATGCGAAGAGCTCGCCCGTGTGGAGTACGACTTCCTCTACGACAAGGGGCGTCATCTCCTGGCGATCGGTTACAACGTCGGCGAGCGCCGGCGAGACTCGGGTTTCTACGACTTGCTGGCTTCGGAGGCGAGACTATGTACTTTCGTGGCGATCGCGCAGGGACAACTGCCGCAGGAGTCCTGGTTCGCCCTGGGGCGCCTGCTCACCGCTACCGGGGGAGAACCGATTCTCCTTTCGTGGAGCGGTTCGATGTTCGAGTACCTCATGCCGCTTTTGGTGATGCCGACGTACGAGAACACGCTGATCGATCGGACCTGCAAGGCGGCGGTGAAGCGGCAGATCGCGTACGGGAAACAGCGCGGCGTGCCGTGGGGTATGTCGGAATCCGGCTACAACATGGTCGACGTTCGTCTCAACTATCAGTACCGAGCGTTCGGAGTGCCCAGCCTTGGGCTCAAGCGTGGGCTGGCGTCGGATCTGGTCGTCGCGCCGTATGCGTCGGCTCTTGCGCTGATGGTGGCCCCCGAGGAGGCGTGCCGGAATCTGGAGCGGCTCGGGGACGAGGAGTCCATCGGGAAATACGGCTTTTATGAGGCCATCGACTACACCCCTTCACGACAACGACCCGGGCAATCGAGCGAAGTCATCCGGTCCTTTATGGCCCATCACCAGGGCATGAGCCTCCTTTCCCTGGATTCCCTGCTCCTGGACCATCCGATGCAGAAGCGGTTCGAGTCGGATCCGCTGTTCCAGGCGACCACGCTCCTGCTCCAGGAACGGGTTCCGAAGGCCACGGCGCCCTACACGCGTGCCCCCGAGGTCTCCGGCCTGCTCACGACTTACGGCGTTACCGAGATGCCGGTGCGCTCTTTCGGCACCCCCGACACTCCGGTACCGGAGGTGCAGCTGCTGTCGAACGGCAGATACCATGTGATGATCACGAATGCGGGCGGCGGGTACAGCCGCTGGAAGGACATCGCGGTGACGCGCTGGCGTGAAGACGGGACCTGCGACAACTGGGGCACGTTCTGCTACCTCCGCGATACGGCAAGCGGGGAGTTCTGGTCCACCGCTTTCCAGCCGACGCGCAAGCGACCGGAGAAGTACGAGGCGATATTCTCGGAGGCGCGGGTGGAGTTTCGTCGCCGCGACCACGAAATCGAGACGCACACGGAAAGCGCCGTTTCGCCCGAGGACGATGCCGAGGTGCGCCGTGTCCGCATCGTCAACCGCTCCCAGAAACGCAGGACGATTGAAGTCACGAGTTACGCGGAAGTGGTTCTTGCATCGCCTGCCGCAGACGCGCTGCATCCGGCGTTCGGGAAACTCTTCGTCCAGACCGAGATCGTTCGCCAGCGGCAGGCGATCCTCTGCACCCGCCGGCCCCGCTCCCGCGACGAGCCGGCGCCGTGGATGTTTCACCTGATGTCCGTGCACGGGGCGGACGTCGGGAAAGTTTCCTACGAAACCGACCGCATGCGGTTCATCGGCCGGGGAAACACCGTCGCCGATCCGCAGGCGATCAGCGGTTCCGCGGAGCTATCGGACAGCCAGGGGTCCGTACTCGATCCGATCGTCGCGATCCGGCATCGGATCACGATCGACCCCGATGAGACGGCAACCGTCAATATCGTTTCCGGAGTCGGGGAAACACGCGACGTTTGCATGGGTCTCATCGAGAAGCACCAGGACCGGCGTCTCGCGGACCGCGTCTTCGATCTGGCGTGGACCCACAGCCAGGTGCTGCTGCAGCAGCTCAACGCCACGGAGGCCGACGCGCAACTCTACGGTCACCTTGCCAGCTCCGTCCTCTACGCCAATCCATTGCTTCGTGCCGAAGCGAGCCTTCTCGGCAAGAACCGCCGCGGACAATCCGTCCTGTGGGGCTACTCCATTTCCGGCGATTTCCCGATCGTGCTGCTGCAGATCGGAGACCCGTCCAACATCGAACTCGTGCGCCAACTCGTGCAGGCACACGCGTACTGGCGGTTGAAAGGGCTGGCGGTGGACCTGGTGATCTGGAACGAAGATCACGCCGGTTACCGGCAGCTGCTCCAGGAGCAGATCCAGGGACTGATCGCCGCGGGTCTGGAAGCCAAGTACACGGATCGGCCGGGCGGCATATTCTTGCGGCTCGGCGAGCAGATATCGAGCGAGGACAGGGTTCTGTTCCAAACGGTCTCTCGTGCCATCCTCACCGACAGCGGGGGGACGCTGTGGGACCAGATCCACCGTCGCCGGGTTGCGGAAGTGCCCGTTCCGAGCGTCCGCCCGGCCCGAAACCGCCACGAGGAAACCCCGGCGGCGGCCGAGCTGCCTCCGCGCGACCTGATCTTCTTCAATGGGTTGGGAGGATTCACGCCGGATGGGCGCGAATACGTGATTTCGACCGCGCACGGGCAGAAAACTCCGGCGCCGTGGGTGAATGTGCTGGCAAACCCGAACTTCGGAAGCATCATCTCGGAAAGCGGGCAGGCCTGCACCTGGAGCGAGAATGCACACGAGTTCCGCCTCACTCCCTGGAACAACGACCCCGTGTGCGATTCGAGCGGGGAAGCCTTTTACCTCCGTGACGAGGAGAGCGGACACTTCTGGTCCCCCACGCCGCTGCCCCGTCGCGGCCGGCAGCCGTACGTCAGCAGGCACGGATTCGGCTACAGCGTCTTCGAGCATGCGGAGGGGGGCATCCGCTCGGAGCTGTGGGTTTACGTGGCCCTGGACGCGCCGGTCAAGTTCTCGGTGTTGAAAGTGCGAAACGAGTCCGGCCGATCGCGCAAACTATCCGCCACGGGATATGCGGAATGGGTGCTGGGAGATCTGCGGACGAAATCGGCGATGCACGTGGTCACCCAGGTCGAACCCGGCAGCGGAGCGCTCCTTGCGCGGAACTCCTACAACACGGAGTTCCCCGACCGGGTTGCGTTCTTCGACGTGGATGATCCGACTCGGACCGTAAGCGGGGATCGGGTGGAATTCCTCGGACGAAACGGCTCGCTTCGGAGCCCGGCCGCCATGAACCGTGCGCGGCTTTCGGGCAAAGCGGGGGCCTCCCTGGATCCCTGCGCCGCGATACAGGTGCCGTTCGAGCTGGCCGACGGGCAAGAACGCGAGATCATCTTCCGGCTCGGCGCGGGGAAAAACGCGGACGACGCCAGGGGCCTGGTGAATCGCTTCCGCGGTTCCGGGGCGGCGCGTGGGGTGCTTGAATCGGTCTGGGACTACTGGAATCGGACTCTCGGTACCGTGCAGGTGGAAACCCCCGACCCGGCCGTCAACGTCCTGGCCAACGGTTGGCTCCTTTACCAGGCTCTGGCGTGCCGTGTCTGGGCCCGGAGCGGATACTACCAGTCAGCGGGCGCCTTCGGGTTCCGGGACCAGTTGCAGGACGCCATGGCGCTGGTGCACTCCGAGCCGCACCTTATGCGCGAGCATCTGCTGAGATGCGCGGCCCGTCAGTTCCGGGAAGGAGACGTCCAGCACTGGTGGCATCCCCCCTCGGGCCGGGGCGTGCGTACGAAATGTTCCGATGATTTCCTCTGGTTGCCCCTGGCGACGTGCTGTTACGTTCTCAACACGGGGGATACCGGGGTGCTGGACGAACCCGTCCGCTTCATCGAAGGGCGCCCTGTGGATGTGGAGGAGGATTCCTACTACGATCTTTTCGCCCGGTCGGAAGAAGCGGCCAGCCTGTACGAACACTGCAGGCGAGCCATTCTGAGAGGCCTCGGGACCGGCGAGCACGGCCTGCCGCTCATGGGATCCGGCGACTGGAACGACGGGATGAACCTTGTGGGAGCGCACGGCAAAGGGGAAAGCGTCTGGCTGGGGTTCTTCCTTTATGAAGTGCTCATGCAGTTCACCGAGGTTGCACGCAAGGCCGGTGACTTGACCTTCGTCGAACGTTGCCGGAGGGAGGCGGCTCAAGTGCGCCGGAATATCGAGCAGAACGGCTGGGACGGCGAGTGGTACCGCCGCGCGTACTTCGACGACGGCTCGCCCCTCGGGTCGGCGGGCAACCCCGAGTGCCGGATCGATTCGATCGCGCAAAGCTGGTCGGTTCTCTCCGGGGCCGGCGATACCGGGCGATCCCGCATGGCGATGGACGCGGTGGATCAGCGCCTCGTTCGCCGGGACCATGGGTTGATCCAGCTTCTGGACCCGCCGTTCGACAAATCGTCTCTGAATCCCGGTTATATAAAAGGGTACGTCCCGGGCGTGAGGGAAAACGGCGGTCAGTACACGCATGGGGCGGTCTGGGTGGCGATGGCGTTCGCCGCATTGGGGGACAGCGGGCGTGCGTGGGAGCTGTTGGGGATGATCAACCCGGTGACCCACTCGAAGTCTCCGGAGGGGATCGCGATCTATAAAGTGGAGCCGTACGTGGTCGCCGCCGACGTCTATGCGCTCCCGCCGCACACCGGGCGCGGAGGATGGACCTGGTACACAGGCTCGGCCGGTTGGATGTACCGGCTGGTCGTGGGATCCCTCCTGGGCCTGACGCGGGAAGTGGACAAGCTTCGTTTTTCTCCGTGCCTCCCCGCGGATTGGAAAGGGTTCAAGATGTACTACCGGTATCGCGAGACGGTCTATGAAATCGACGTCCGGCAACAACCCGAGGGGGAAGGCCGAACGATCGTGACCGTTGACGGGATGGAACAGCAGGACGAGGCGATACCCCTTGTTGACGACCGCCGGAACCATTCGGTCGAGATCGTATCCATCCGGTCACCCGTTCGTTTATAGAGGCGCCGGGAGCAACTCGGAACAAACGCCGCACGATGGCTCCCCGGGTCATGATGTGGGTCGTGATCCTCCTCTGATGGTACAACAAAGGGCGAAGGAAGGCGGCCGGATCGGGAAACGGAGGAGGCCTAAGGCACATGGGGCTGTTCGAGATCGCGGCCGTCCTGATCGTCCTCACGGCGCTCTTCAGCTACATCAATTACCGTACCATCGGGCTCCCCACCACCATCGGCGTGATGGTCATCTCCATGCTGGTTTCGCTCGGGATCGCCGGGATGGGGATGTTCGGACTGGGGGCGGTCCAGAGACAGTCGGCCGAGATTCTGGGGGGGATCGACTTCAACAAGGCGCTTCTCCACGGGATGCTATCCTTCCTGCTGTTCGCCGGGGCCCTGCATATCAAGCTGGAGGATCTATCAGGGCAGAAATGGGTGGTCGCGCTGCTGGCGACGGCAGGCGTGATGGCCTCGACGTTCCTCGTCGGGGGGTTCTCCTGGCTGCTCCTCAAGGTCTTAGGCATACCGATCCCCTTCCTCCATTGCCTGCTCTTCGGCGCCCTCATCTCACCCACCGATCCGGTGGCCGTCCTCGGGATCCTGAAAACCGTCGGGATCCCGAAAAGCCTGGAAATGAAGATCGCCGGCGAGTCCCTGTTCAACGACGGGATCGGCGTGGTCGTTTTCGTGATCCTCCTCGAACTGTCCGGGGGAGGGGTCGACGTCACGGTCGGGAAAGTCTTTTCCCTGTTTCTCACGGAAACGGTGGGCGGCGCCGCGCTCGGCCTGCTCTTCGGTTTTCTGGCGTACCGGATGCTCATGGGGGTCAACAACTACCAGGTCGAGGTGATCATCACGCTGGCCCTCGTCATGGGGGGGTACACGTTCGCAGACAGCATGCATACGTCGGGTCCGATCGCGATGGTCGTGGCGGGGCTTCTCATCGGGAACCGGGGGCGGGCCTTCGCGATGTCCGACCTGACCCGCGAGCACCTCGACGCGTTCTGGGAACTGGTCGACGGGATCCTTACCGCCGTGCTGTTCCTGCTGATCGGGTTGGAGATCCAGGTGATCCCGTTCGACCGGGCATACGTCATCGCCGGGATCGCGGGGATCGGGGTCATCCTGCTGGCCCGGTGGATCAGCGTCGGGATGACGGTCGGCGCGCTGCGGCCGTTCCGGCGCTTCAGCCCCGGAACGGTCCGGATCCTGACCTGGGGAGGACTGCGCGGCGGCATCTCGGTGGCGCTGGCACTCTCCCTGCCCGTCGGCCCGCAGCGGGACGTCATCCTGGTCATGACCTACATCACGGTGGTGTTCTCGATCATCGTCCAGGGGCTGTCGCTGGGAAAGGTCGTGAAGCGGATCTACCCTTAGGGCGTATCCGGTAACCCTTCAAGGCGTACAGGAAGTCGTGGGCCCGGTTTCTCCGCTGACCTGCACCCCGTGATCGGTCCACCCCAGTCTTGGTGTGAAAATCTGCCGGACGTCCCCCTCAGGCTTTGGAGGGGAAACCGGACGGACTGCAAACCCCGTGCAAACCACGGCTGTTTTCGGGGTGATCAGGGGTTTTCCGGATCCGCTGTTGATGCCGGAAACCCGTTGTGCGAGCGATCCACTTCAGATAGTAGAACTCGCGGTGCCTTTTGATGAAGGAATCGACCCGGAGACCAGGGATACGACGTCGGCCGCCGCGTTCGGGCGGGCCAGTCGGCGGACCGCCTGCCGCATCCGCCCGAACCGCTTCTTGTCCGACAGGAGGGAGTCGATCTTGTAGGCCAGAGCGGGGAGATTGTTGCACCGGATGGCGACCCCCTCCTCGAGGAGATGGTCGCTCATAGCTTCCTCGACCCGGGCCTTTGTTGCGCCGGCATTCAGGGTCAACGGCGCGTCCAGGGCGTATAGCTTTAAGAAATACCGGTGCGTCCCCGAAGGCGGGCAGGGTCCGCCGTATCTCTGTTTCCCAAAATCGTTCGTCCCCTGGAGCGCCCCCGGGGCGATCCATTTTCCCCCGGCCGGGCTCTTCGATCCGATATCATGTTGGTGAAGGAACCCGGCGGAACCGGACATGGCGCACCCGAGACAAGGACGGCGCAGGTATTACGATCTCTTCTCCCGTTTCTACGACGCCTTCATCCGCATGCATTCCCGGCGGGATGAAGACGACACCCGGGGATTACTCGTCAATGCCGCCTTCCTGGAAAACAAGCCCGCGCCCCGCATCCTGGATGTCTGCTGCGGAACGGGATCGGTGACCCTGGCATTCGACAGGCGATATCCCGGATCCATGACGGTGGGTTACGATTTTTCCCGCGGCATGCTGCACAAGGCCATGGAGAAGAACGTCACCGGCAGGGTCCGTTTCGTGGAAGGGGACGCGGCATTTCTTCCTTTTGCGGGCAACAGCTTCGATGCGGTGACCTGTTCCCATGCCCTCTATGAATTAAAGGGGGATTCCCGGCAAAAGGCCCTGCTGGAAATGAAGCGGGTGGTGCGCCCCGACGGGATCGTGCTGCTCATGGAACACGAAGTCCCCCGGCACCCGGTCGTGAAACTCCTTTTCTCCATCCGGATGTTCGCCATGGGCTCGGATGACGCTCGCGAATTCGTCAAGGGAGGGATGGATCCCTTGAAAAAGATCTTCCCCCAGGTCTCCTTGAGCCACTCGAAGACCGGCAAGAGCAAGCTGATGAGCTGCCGAAAATAGGGAAGCGGCACGGAAGACCCGCGGCCGGTTACCGGTACAGGGCTTCCAGAAGCTCCCGTGCCGCCCTCATCCTGGAACCGGAAGTTCGCGCAGAACCGCGCGCCGTCATTTCCTCCGGCAGATGTTCAAGCCCGATGAAGCCCTCGTCGCACAGGATAAAGGAGCGTTCGATCCTTGGTTGCTGCGCTTTCGAATCGGCCTGTGCCTTGCCCTCGGGCGTGATCCGAGGTTTTGAAACCACTTCTACTTAGACAGGGTGTAAACAAGCTTGGGATCAAGCGCATAGGTCCAAGGGGCCGGTGAGTTTTTCCACCCGTTTACCATTCGTTTGCCGTTATAGTAGCTGTCGGCGTCGGCCACCACGTCACCTTCGAACCCATCGACGATGTTGTAAACGTTGGTAAAACCAGCTTTTGCAAGGCGGGCAATGGCAGCCGCGCTGCGACCCCCGGACCGGCAGGTAACAAGGATGGGTTCATCCTTCCCGGCTATTTTCTGGACGGTCGCTTCGAATTCAGGGTTTTCGGGAAGGGCGAATTTTTTTTTCTCGCCGTCAAACTTCCCATTCCACAGCTGGGACGGTATGTTGACTGCCATGGCGGCGTGCCCGACAAAGACGTATTCTTCGGGGGTGCGCACGTCGATAATTTTGACCTTGCCGGGATTGGCCTTCCACATATCGTAAGCTTCAAGCGAGGTGACGTATTTTCCTATCGGAGTCTGTTTCTTGGGGTCCTTGGGAACGTCGGCGGCAAAAGAGCCGCACACAAAGATAAGGGTCATGAGGGCCAGGGTTGAAAGGGCAATTGCGCGTTTCACCATTTTTGCTCCTTTCGTTTTAGAGGAATTTGGGAGTACACACTTAATCTATTATAAAGGAAGGAGCGTTCATGTCCAAGGAGGAGCTTGCGGCCTATGCTGCCGGCGTGGTGGGCAAGGACAAGGCCGCAGAGATCATCACCTATTGCGACACGGGCCTGCTTGCGTCCGGCTGGTGGTTCGTCCTGTCCGAGGTTCTGGGATACCGGAACGTGAAGATATACGACGGATCGATGCAGGAGTGGGCCACCGACGCCGGCGCGTCGATGGTCAAATATACATGGAAGTAGATCCCGGACGGGGGCCGGCCGGAAACGGCCGGCCCTTGCTGCGGTTTGGAAGGGGAGGCAGATCCCGGTCATCGGTATCGCCGCGAGAAGGTGGTTTCCATTGATCACTGGAGGAGGGAGATGAAGACGAAAGATTTCGCAGCATCGGCGGGAGAGGGATTTGCGCCGGGGGAGAAGCGGCTGAACGTATTCGAGCGATACCTGCCCCTGTGGGTGGCCCTCTGCATGGGGGCGGGAATACTTTTCGGGAAAATGTTCCCCGGCGCCATCGATGTCATACGGTCCATGGAATTCGGCGGAGGGAGCCATATCAATATCCCGATCGCGATCCTTATCTGGC
>JBAULH010000199.1:0-7049 GCA_049578085.1 Candidatus Deferrimicrobiaceae bacterium | reverse complement strand
GGATCACCCCGCGACGCCGGAATTCCTGCGTGAGGAGCGCCACGGCCTTCCCCCGGTACCTGTCGAAGACGACGTACGCCGGGTCGAGCATCACCTCCCGTCGTTCTTCCACGACGCTGCCGCGACGCAGAATCCCCATCCGCCGCAGCCCGCTAAGGGCGGCGGAGACCTCGTCCTCCACCCGGACCGCCGCCCCCGGCAGGAAACTCTTCTCGACGAAGATCGAGGCGCATCCTTCGGGAGCCGCCGAACGGTCCACGTTCGACAGGAATCCCGCCCGGAAAAACGGGTACGCCCGTTCCGGAACGTAGATCCAGTGGCCCGGGGGAGGGGGACCTCCCGCAACCCCGAGGTTTATCGCAAGAACCTTCACCCACTTCAGGGCCTTGGACGCCGCCCTCGCGCCGGTCGAAAGGCCGTCGCACCTGCCCGCCAGTTCGGGAAGGGGGATCGTGGAGATCGCGGCCCGGAAGAAAATCTCCTTCCCGTCGGAAGTACGCACGACGCTCCGGCGCAGGTCCACGCGAACGACGCGGAGTCCGGCCCGGACCCGGTTCCCGAGAGGATGCACAAGCGCCCGGGGGAGCGACCCGATCCCCCCGCGGCGGGGATAATGGAACGCGGCATTGTACCCCATCCCCTCCCGGGTTTCCCCCCGGGCTCCCGCAAGCAGGTCCTCGAAACGGGGGACGGGAACGGACCATGATGTCCAATCGGTTCCCATCTTCTCGAGGGGCGTTCGCCACATCTTCCGGTTGTAGGGGAAGAAGAAGGATCGGCACATCTCTTTCCCGAAACGATCCTTCAGCCACTGGGCAAAGTTCGTGCAGGGGGCTTCCCCCTTGACCGCCTCGCGGATCCGTTCCGCGGCAAACCCCGTGAGGCATCTCTTCACGAAACCGGGGTCGTGCCCTTTCAAGTTGGCCTGGAAGGGATAGGGGGTAAGCTTCCCCCGGAGCCATACCCGGGCGTCCCTGGCAACCTCTTTCCAGGCGATCCCGGGAATGCGGAGAATCCAGTCCAGCGTGGCGGGGTCGGAGGAGTGAAGGAAGTGGCCGCTCATGTCAAAGGCATACCGGCCGGCGACGATCGATCGGCAGTGTCCCCCCGGCTCCTCCTCCTTTTCCAGGACGAGGCACTCCTCGCCGGTCCCCGCGAGCGCGCTCGCCGCCGCGAGCCCCGTGATCCCCCCTCCCAGAATGACAATCACCGTTTCCGCCTCCTACAGACTCATATCGACAGCCCTGAGCCAGAACGCGACGACGAGGAGAAGCACAAGAATGGATCCGTACCAGTACAGGGACGAATCGGCCGTGCCGTTCATCGCGATAAGTCCCATGGTGGCGGACACGGCTGCCGCGGCGCAGCTGGAGAGGACCGTCTGGCCGGTAGTGAGCCTCCACTTGCGCAGGCGGAGGCTGAAGTGGTCCCGGCTCCCGGCCATGATCGGCACCCCCCTGCGAATACGGAGATAGGAGAGGAACAGGATCTCGAAGAGCGGGACCGCGAATATGGCGATCGCGGTCAGCCACCCCAGGGGGTTGCGGTTTGTGTACTGTCCCCCGATCGCAAGCCCCCCCAGGAGAAACCCGAGGAAGAGCGACCCGGTGTCGCCGAGGTAGATCTGGGCGGGAGGCCGGTTGTAGTGGAGGAACCCCAGGAGGGCGCCCGCGAGCGACAGGCAGACGATGACCCCCATCTGGTTTCCCTGCAGGAGGAACACGACGGAGAGCGTGGCCGCGGATACTGTCCCCACCCCTCCCGCGAGCCCGTCCATCACGTCGATCAGGTTGAAGCCGTTCGTCATCAGGAGCATCCAGAGGAAGGTCAGGGCGACGCAGAGCAGCGGGGGCAGAAACCCGACGCGTATCCGGATCCCCGACTTGATCATCAGGAAGACCGCGACCATCTGTACCACCAGCTTGATCCGGGGGGAAAGCCTCCCGATGTCGTCGATCAGGCCGAGCATGACCACGATGGTGGACGCGAGGAGGAGCCCCATCAGTACGTCGCTGAACCGCAGGAAGATCGACACGGGGAAGAGAACGGCGCTGAAGACGGCCAATCCCCCCAGGTACGGGACAGGCTCCTTCTGGGTTTTCAGCCCTCCGTCGGGGCGGTCGACGATCCCGAAACGACGGGCGGAATCGCGGAAGATCGGCGTGAAGTAAAGCGCCAGCAGGAGGGACGTGGCGAAGGCGGCGCCCGCCGAGGGTGCGAGGGAGCGCCATTCCCCGCCCATTACTTGAAATCCTTCCGAGAGAAGATCAGGCAGGCGAAAACCAGAACGGCCGCGCAATAGGACAGCATGTATCCCGCAGGCAGGAGCAATACGGAAAAGGAACGCACCCCTCCGTACACGATTTCGTTCTTCCAGTTGAAATTCTCCAGGTTGGGAAGCAGGTAGAACAGGACATCGGCCGCCAGCCGGACCGCCCGGGACGACGCCCGTCCCCCGAATACCATCAGATCTTTCGAAACGTGGCCAATGAGGAACATGGAGAGGGTGAAGATCGCACTCAGGGTTGGCGTGGTGAACGAGGAAAACAGGGAGGCCAGGCAGATCAGGAGGACAAGTTCCATGTAGATCCCGGCGGAGGCGATGAAGATCCCGATCTCGGGCGTTCCCTCGTACCCCAGGTGGACCAGGAACAGGGTGAGCGACATCACGAACGTCACCAGCCCGAGGGTAGCGCCCAGTCCGACCGCCTTCCCCAGGAGAAACTCCCAGCGGGGAACCGGCCGGGACAGGATCAGGTAGACCGTCTTCCGCTCGACTTCATTGCTGATCAGGGTGATTCCAATGAACACCGCGATCAGGATGCCGAAGATATGGATGCAAGCAAGACCGATGTCCACGATGATGCGGGTGAGCTCGCCGACGGAGAGGTCCGCCAGAAACCGGGAGAGGCCGATTACCAAAAGGGCGAACGCAAGAATAGTGTACAGGATCTTGTTCCGGATCGTCTCCCGGAAGGTGTTCGCCGCGATGGCGAAGATCCGGTTACCCATCCCGTGCCCCTTCCTCCGCCCGGCCGGGCATCCCCGCCTCCCGGAATTTGCTTCCGCCCACCTGTTCCACATAGATGTCTTCGAGCCGCCGCTTGAACGGGATGCAGGACCGCACCCCGGAGCCCGCCTCGCGGAATCGTTCGATCCAGCGGTTGGCCTCTTCGTAATCCGTTGCCCGCAGGACGAAGGCGCTGCCCTGTACCGTCCCGGCCTCCCCGGGGATGCCGGCCGTCCTTATCCACTCCAGGGGTGGGACGGGGGAAAACTGAATTTCGACGTACTGGATCCCTTCGTGGCCCACCAGATCGTCCACCGCCCCCTCCGCCACCTTCACCCCTTTGTCCAGCATGATGACCCGGTCGCACAACGCTTCCACGTCGGAAATGATATGGGAGCTGAAGAATACGGTTTTCCCCGATGCCTTCATCTCGCGGATCAGGGTTCGCACTTCCATCCGGCCCACCGGATCGAGCCCCGACATCGGTTCGTCCAGGATCACGAGCTCGGGGTCGTGCAGAAGCGCCTGCGCAAGGCCGAGCCGTTGCATCATTCCTTTGGAAAATTTCCGTATCGCGGTCCGGGCCGCCCCGTCAAGGCCGACCCGGGAAAGCACGAGGCGGGACCGCCCGGAGATCTCGAACCGCCCCATCCCGTTCAGGTGCCCGCACAGCCCGAGGAACTCCCCCGCGGTCAGGTACTCGTAAAAGTACGGCTGTTCCGGCATGAACCCGATGCGGCGGCGGGATTCGGACCGGCGTCCGGCCTCCTCGCCGAAGACGGTAACGGTGCCCCGATCAGGGAATGCGAGTCGGTTGAGGATCTTTATCGTCGTGGTTTTCCCCGCGCCGTTCGGTCCGAGAAACCCGACGATCTCGTTCCTCCCGACGGAGAAGGAGAGATCGGATAAAACGAGCACATGCCTGCGGAAAAAACCCATCGGATACGACTTGCGGACCTTGTCCACCGCGATGACGGGGTTCTCGTTGCTCATCGGACGCGGAATACCTTGAGGCGATAGGGCATTTTGCTGCTCCGCACCGTGCCCTCGGGGGACATGAGGTATTTCCCCCCGTTGGGTTCGGCGGGGAGGGCCTCGATCAGCCCCTCGCGAACCAGGGCGGATGGCCCGGGCGGCAGCGCACCGTTCTTTTTCCGGTACGCCTCGACGGCCTTTTCCAGCATCTGGACGTCTCTTTCCACGATCACCTCCCGGATGCGCCGGTTGAGGATCTCCTGGCGCGCGGGGTCGGTTTCCTGTTTCATCATCGCCGAGAGGAACGCAAGGGCCGTTTCCGGCTGGCGTCCTTCCGAGAGCATTCTCGCGACGAGCATAGGAAGGTAGGGAGGGCTTCCGGTGAGCCGCGCCGCCGACTCGAGCATTCTGCCTCCTCCCACGGGATCGCCGAGGGAAAAGTACCGCAGGTACCCCAGGTAAAACGGGAAGCGCCAGTTCTCCGGATGATTCCTCCACCCCCGTTCCAGCGTGTCGATCGCCTGCGGTACGTGATCAGGAGAGTCGCCCAGCACCAGTCCCCCCAGGAAATAGGGAACATCGAATCTCGGGTCGAAATTGTTGACCGTATGGACGAGAAGACTCAGGTCGTCGTAATCGCCTTTGGTCATGCGGCGGACCCCCGCCACCTGGACGGCCTTCAGCCAGGCAATATCGGCGAGGAAATTCCGGAACCCGAAGGAGAAAGCGGGCTTCCTGCCGATCAGCCCGAGCAGCCCTCCTTCCGGGGCCCCTGCCCGCCCGGCGGGGGTGCCCGCCATGCGCAGCCCGAAGAGGGAAGAGGAAAGGAATGCCGAAGAGGCAAGGAACAACACCACCAGTAACCAGGCTACCGCCCTGCCCTGCGACGTCATCTTCCCTGCCCTGACCCCAGTGACCTGATTTTTTCCTCCACCATTTTCTGATCCAACCCCACCCACTCCTTTTCGTACGGTTCGCCCGGCTGGTCCCGATACCGGAGATGGATCGACAGCGCCTGCTCGTATGCCCGAAGCGCACCGGTGGGATCCGCTTCTTCCTTCAACTCGCCGAGCAAAACCCACCCCTTCACATGACGAGGCTCGTCGATAAGCTCCGTCTCGACCAGGATGCGCGCCTCGTCTGGCATGCCCGCCATTTTCAGTAACAGTGCCTTCAAGTACCGAATGTCGGCTGCGTGCGGGTTCAGCGCAATCGCCTTATCGTACATCCCGAATGACGCTCCCAATAACAGCCCCCGGGAAGGCCCGGGGACATGATCGATTGCTTTCGACAGGAGAAATCCCAGGCGAGCGGGGTAACGGTAATCCATCCGGTTCCGGGAATACGCCTCCTGCTCCCAGTGGATCGCGCGAAACATATGGTCCTCTCCTTTGCCGTTCTCGTAAAGACGGTAAGCCGCCGCGGAAGCAGAATCCGGATACGTTGCGCGCCAGGGATCCCATACCGCCGCCCGGGCGAACCATAGCTCCGCGTTCTCGTACCTGCCTTCCTGGAAAGCGATCATACCCGGCCCTTCCAGAACGGTAGCGGCATAGGTCATCCCCGAGTAAACGACAAACAGCCCGAGCAGCAGGAGGGAAACCCCTTTCACTGCATTCCCCAGCCGGACCTCCCGCTCCACGAGTGGTCGAAAGAGGCGTCCCGATACCACCGCCAGGGCGGACGCGTTCAACAGGAGTAATCCGAAGATGTGATAATTGTACTCAAAAAAGGAATGAAAAAAAGAGGCAAACAGGATCACTGCGGCGCAAAGCGCTATGGAATCTTCCCGCGCCACGGCACGTCTGAGGGACAGGAATCCGGCTGCGCCCAGTCCGAGAAACGCGGCCGCGCCCGGCGCGCCCAGTTCGGAAAGGATCGAGAAAAACTCGCTGTGGGGAGTCCTCGCGTACTTCGCGTACCTGACAATCGTACCCTCTACGGGGTCGCGGAAGATGTGCCAGTAGTATTTGAACTGTCCCACGCCCACGCCGAAAGGATTCTCCAGGAAGATGCGCAACGACGCCTTCCACATGCGGATACGCTCGAAAGCAAAAGGATCCCCCACCCCGAGGAACCGTTCCCGAAGGGGATTGGGGACAAGCGCAACCGCCAGGACGACCGCAGATGCGGCAATCAATGACCGGCGCCAACCCAGGTGGAATGCGAGCAGAAGGGACCCCACCCCGAGTACCAGCAGACCCCCCCCGCGGGACCCGGTCATCCAGATGCCGATAAGAGAGAGCACGATCAAAACCGGGCCTGCCCGTGCGACAACCGGTTTTCCTTCGGCCCTCTCCATCGCGAAATACGCTATCAGGCACGAATAAACGAAAAATTCCGCAAGGAAGTTCGGGTTCTCAAGCGTTCCGAATGGACGACCGAACCCCAGGTAGATTCTCTGGAATCCGATCGCAAAAACGATCTGGACGGCACCGGCGGCAAGAATCAGCATCCCGATCGCTCGTGGCAGCCGATCCTCCTCCGGAGGAATCCGACGCAAGGTCAGGTAGAGAGCAAGGGCGGCCGAATGGTGGAGAAACCATTGGTAGGAAACCCATCGGTAGCCGTCGCGCGCCAATGATACCGCATCCAGTGCCCAGAGGATTAGCAGCAGGATGTCGACCACGTTCATGCGTAGATGGATCGTGTCGCTCCGATATAGGAAAAGGGACGCGAGAAGAAACAGGGAGGCTCGGATCAGAAACGTCGCTGCTGGCCAGTCCCCTCCGTTTCCGAAAATCCCCAGAGTCAGGACAAAAAGAATGGGGGGCGCTGTAGCGCCCCCCATCGACTTCCACTTGTTGCTTCGTGCACTACACGTCATTTTCGGTGTTCACGAGTGTGTTCCCGTCCGTGATGATCCAGGTGTCGATACCGGAATCATTGTCGACATTCCCTGCCGCCCCTGCGGTGAAAGATCCCGTCTGAACCAGGGGTTGATATAACCCGAGGGTGGGATGTGTCCAGGTCGGGGCGTCTGTGCCTGTGGGCTGGGTCGTAGCTCCCTTCTCAAGGGAGGCCGCCGCGCCGGATGTGGCGCCTGTCAAGGTGTAGTGGTACC
>JBAULH010000198.1:0-1829 GCA_049578085.1 Candidatus Deferrimicrobiaceae bacterium | reverse complement strand
GGCTCCATTCGGCGCTTGGCTATCTGAGCCCGCAGGAGTACGAGGATCAACATATCCGGCAGACTGGCAAAACAGCAGCCTGATCTCTGTCCACCCTCAGGGGCGCACTCCATAGAGCGACTTTTCGGGAACAGAAGCATATTACCCCTCACACCTTGACCTGCTCCCCGCTTTTCCCCGCGCCGGCGGTGGAACAATTGAAATCGAAAAAGAATAATTCGGGTGCCAAGCATTTGGGCCCCTTGTTTACTTGTGACGGAAACTCAGCCCCTCTGCGAGGCGCGCAAAATTTTCGAACGCGTGTCTGCCCACCGAAAGCCAAAAGGCTGCGCAGCCCCTTATATGTCCGTTCGATCGAATTGCCTCTCTTGCCAAAGTTTAAGAGCCAAGGGGATGGGGTCGATTTTGACCGCCTGCCACCAAGCCGTCTCGTCGCCCCGCCGGTGAAGCTCACGGTGGTGCGTACGACAGAGCGGCACGGTGAACTGGTCGCTGACCTGCCGACCGAGGGCGCGGGGCTGAGCGAAGCGCAGATGGTGCGGGTCGCTCGGGGCGCGCCCGCACACGAGGCAGGGCTGGCGTGCACCGAGTTTCCGGTGTTCTATCGCGAAGGCGGATGTCCTTCTGCTGGACCGGCCGTCTCTCCGAGCAAAAAAGGGGCGGGGCGCGCAGGATAAGAATTTGCGGCTCGCCGCCGGTGGCGAGCGGCGCATATTCGCTGAGCTTGTTCTTGAGCGTCTTGAGACCGACCGATCGCATAGGAAAAAGCCGATACCAAAGGCTACTTGCCAATCGGTGCAATCGCCGGGGCGCTCGCCGCGCAACCGCCCGGGTCCATCGCGGCATTGAAATCGACATCATTTGATGATAATTATAGTGGCGGAAAGAAGGTATAATATGCGTACGACTCTGGCTTTGGATGACGAGCTCATCGCTAAGGCTGAGGCGCTCACCGGCGTGAAAGAAAAGTCAAGTCTCGTCCGCGAGGCCCTGAAGGCCCTTATAGAGCGCGAAAGCAGTCGGCGCCTGGCGCGGCTAGGTGGCAGCGAGCCGGACCTCAAAGCTCCGCCGCGGCGGCGGTTGACGCGGTGATTCTGGTCGACACCTCCGTCTGGGTCGACCACTTGCGGCGTGGCGACCAAGAGCTTGCGGAACTCCTAGACTTGGGTCTGGTGTTAGTTCATCCGTTTGTCGTCGGCGAACTCGCTTTGGGCCGGTTTCGTCAGCGGGAAATCGTTTTGGAGGCTCTATTGCAGCTTCCGCGAACCGGCGTAGCCACGGACGCAGAAGTCCTTGCATTTATCAGTCGTCAGAAGTTGTTCGGGCGAGGCATCGGTTATGTTGACGTCCATCTACTCGCTGCAGTGCGGCTGACTACGGGCTCTAAGCTTTGGACGCGCGACCGGCGCCTGCTCGAGACTGCTTACGGATTGCGCCTTGCCTATGATGGCTCGGAATCTGCGCGGTGAGGCGAGTATCGCCGAGCTTTGCCGCCGCGATCTATCTCGACAGCGCGGTCGCGCTCGCGCATCTTTGGCGGAAGATCGCTCGCACCGGATAGCCTCTGGCACCAGCCGCTCGCCCTCTCTCCGCGAGGCGCGCAAAGATGTCTTCAGAATGCGCGCCAGGCCACCGAAAACTAAAAGGCTGCGCAGCGCCTTATATTATATGTCCGTTTGATCGAATTGCCTCTCTTGCCAAAGTCTAAGAGCCAAGGGGATGGGGTCGATTTTGACCGCCTGCCACCAAGCCGCTTCGTCGCCCCGCCGGTGAAGCTCACGGTGGTGCGTACGACAAAGCGGCACGGTGAACTGGTCGCTGACCTGCCG
>JBAULH010000197.1:0-2135 GCA_049578085.1 Candidatus Deferrimicrobiaceae bacterium | reverse complement strand
CCCTAAAGGGCGGGGCTTGCGGGGAGCATAACGGTCAATATTATAGCTAAGGAGGTGTGGGTATAGCTATTTCGAAACGTACAGATGGTGTAAACAGGACCAGAGGAGATCGGATAAATATAAATAGAAATATAAGGGCAAAAGAGGTCAGGGTAATAGACCCTGATGGGAATCAGATTGGTGTAATCCCGACCTACAAAGCCATCGCCGTTGCCAATGATTTTGGCCTTGACTTGGTGGAAATTTCTCCAAATGCAAGCCCGCCTGTTTGTAAAATAATGGATTATGGTCGCTTCAAGTATGAACGGACCAAGAAAAAACAGGAGGCAAAAAAGAAACAAACTACATTTCAGCTCAAGGAAATTAAGGTACGCCCCAAGACTGGCGAACATGATCTAAACACAAAGATCAATCATATTAAAAAGTTCCTTGATAAAAAGGACAAAGTCAAAGTCACCGTCATTTTCAGGGGACGAGAAATTACGCTCACCAATCTGGGCAAGGAATTGCTGGAAAAGATTGTTCAAGAAACTGAAGAAGTTGCACTACTCGAACAGCCCCCCAAATTTGAAGGTCGCACAATGGTTATGGTTCTGGCACCGAAACCATTCTCAAAATGACTATGCTCTGACGCTTCATTATCCGTAAAATTAAACACCTTTTTATTGCACAACCATCATCGGCAAATTTGAAACGCTCAGTTTAGGTTAACATATTTTCTGTGAAGATGGCGTGGGCTGGAATCCGACATGGTTCACGCCATCTATTTTTTTAAAATTACCGGAAAGGACTTAAGATGCCAAAAATAAAAACAAATAGAGCCGCTGCAAAGCGGTTTAAAAAAACAGGAACCGGAAAATTCGTTTTTTCGAAATCACATGCAAGTCATATTTTAACTAAAAAAACCACAAAGCGTAAACGTGGTTTAAGGCAAAGTCAAATCATTGATAAAACCAACAGAAAAGCACTTAAACTGTTGCTCCCCAATGGTTAGCGGATTTGGATAGAGGTTTAGGAGAAAATTTATGCGAGTTAAAAGAGGTTTTAAAGCAAGAAGGCGCAGAAAAAAGGTTTTAAAATTAGCCAAGGGGTTTCGTGGCGGCCGTAGCAAATTATTTCGCACAGCAGCGGACGCTGTTGATAAGGCACTCATGTATGCATACCGGGATCGCAGGGTGCGAAAGCGTGACTTTAGAAAACTATGGATTGCCAGAATTAATGCTGCGGTACGCATGAACAATCTGTCTTACAGCAAATTCATTCACGGGTTGAAGCTTGCCGGTGTTGAGTTGGACCGAAAAGTGTTGGCCGAGTTGGCAATATCGGATCCTACGGGGTTTAGTCAAATTGCCAGTCTGGCCTCTGAACAATTATGATCATAACCCCAGAGTAATAGGCTCCGTATTCCACAGGGCAAGCACAGAGACTTGTCCGCCTCACCGCCAGCGGCATCTTCGACCGGCGGATTGGGCAAAAAGACCATTTAATATGGACACGGCTAAGGAACAGGTAGAACACCATTGGAGAAAACCATTGAACAGATTCACCAGGATGCACTGAAGGAACTTGAATCTGTTTCCGATGCGGAAAGCATCAAGGCCATTTCTATCCGCTACCTGGGTCGAAAAGGAGCGGTAACCCAATTTTTAAGAAACATTTCCAACCTGCCCGAAGAAATCAGACCGGAAGCCGGGAAGAAAGCAAACGAAACAAAAAACAATCTCGCCGTATTATTCAAAAACGCTCTGAAAGCGCTTGAAACATCCTCTTGGGAAATCGACGACCAGATTGATGTTTCACTCCCCGGAAGGGTGACGCCACAAGGGTCTTTGCATCCCATTACCCAGATTACCCGAAAAATTTGCGACATTTTTGTTCGGCTGGGTTTCGACGTTGCCGAAGGACCTGAGGTTGAAACCGATTATTATAATTTTGAAGCGCTGAATATCCCCCAAAATCATCCTGCAAGGGATATGCAGGACACGTTTTATATATCCCAAAACATCGTTCTGAGAACCCACACCTCACCGACCCAGCCCCGAATAATGGAAAAGCAGAATCCTCCGGTGAGGATTGTTGCACCCGGCAAGGTCTATCGACGTGATTCCGACTTGACCCACACCCCCATGTTTCAC
>JBAULH010000196.1:0-8625 GCA_049578085.1 Candidatus Deferrimicrobiaceae bacterium | reverse complement strand
ACATGGCCCTGTCCGGCATCCGCGACATCAGCGTAATCGCGACCCCTCCTGAGGACCGGCTTTCGATCCGGACTTTCGTCCTTCCCTTCTCTGAAGAGGTCATCCGCGAGGCGGTGGATAGGGAGATCCGCCGCGGGGGGCAGGTGTTTTTCGTGCACAACCGCGTGGAGACCATGCCGGCCATGGAGCGCTTCCTGCGGGAGATCCTCCCCCACGTCCGGATCGTTGTGGCCCACGGGCAGATGGACGAGGAGGAACTTGCGTTCGCCATGGACGATTTCGCCGGCCGGCGTGTCGACCTGTTGCTGTGCACCGCCATCATCGAGGCGGGACTGGACATCGCCAACGCGAACACGATCCTCGTCAGCCAGGCGCACCGGTTCGGGCTCGCCCAGCTCTACCAGCTCCGGGGGCGGGTGGGGCGCGACCGCCACCGCGCGTATGCCTACTTCCTCCTGCCCGAGGACATGATGATGACGAAGGAGGCGACACAGCGGCTGGGGGTGATCGCCGAGCTCACGGAGCTCGGTTCGGGGTTCCGGATCGCCTCGCATGACCTGGAGATCCGCGGCGGCGGGAACCTGCTCGGGAAGGACCAGTCCGGCCACATCCACCAGGTCGGCTACGAGCTGTACTCGCAGCTTCTGTCCGAGGCGGTGGCGGAAATCTCCGGCCGGGATGCCCGCGAGGAGGAGGAGCCCGAACTCGACCTCCGGATCCCTGCGTTCCTCCCGGACGACTTTATCCCGGAAGCGGGGACGAGGCTTGACTTCTACCGGAAGTTGGCCACCTCGCGAACCGTCCGGGAGGCCGACGAACTCGAGCTGGAACTGCTGGACCGTTTCGGGAGGCTTCCTCTTCCCGCGGAGGCACTGTGCGACCTGACGCGGCTGCGGGCGATCATGCGGGAGATGGGGGTGAAGGAGATGAAGCGGGGCAACGGAGCGCTCTTTCTTGCGCTTTCCGGGGGATCCGGGGTGGACCGGTCCTTGCTCGTCCGGCTGGTGGCGAAGGAAAGAAACACGTTCTCCTTCGCGCGCGGCGAGATGCTCTCCGTGCGACTTCCCGGCGACTCTCCCCCGGAGGTGCTTGCAGCGGCCAAAAACCTGTTGAACCGGTTATCCCCGGGCGGTAGCATATAGTCTTCCTCGCACAACAGCTGGTCGATATTCCCGGAAGGAGAGTCGGCGGATGCGCAAGATCGCAAGGCTATTCGTTCTCGTGGCCGTGTCGGTCCCGATCCTCTTCGCCTGCGGGAGCACGGGGAAGAAGGAGCAGGACGCCGTCCTGGCGGTGGTGGAAGGCGAGCGGATCACCGAATCGATGTTCCAGAAGGAAGCCGAGAACCTCCCGCCGTACATCCGCCCGATCGTGGGAACCAAGGCGGGCCGGATGCAGTTTCTGGACAGCCTGATCACACGCGACCTCCTCATGCGGGAGGCGCTGCGCCGCGGCCTCGACAGGCGGGACGACGTGCGCGCCCGATTCGAGCAGGCCAGGAAGTCCATCCTCCTGGAAGCCCTTCTCCGGGAGACGGCGGAGAGTGCCCCCGGACTGTCCGACGAGGTGCTCCGGAACCATTACGAGGAGAACAAGGCACGCTATGAGAAGGGCGAGCGGGTCCAGGTGCGCCACATCCTGTTCAAGAACGAGGAACAGGCAGAAGAGATGGCTCGCAGGGCCAAAAAAGGGGAGCCGTTCGAACAGTTGATGCAGGAGGCCGAAACGGCCGACGGAAAGACGGCGGACCTCGGCCTGATCGAGCGGGGCGCATTCGACAAGGAATTCGAGGATGCCGCGTTCGGAGCGCCGAAGAATTCGATCGTGGGCCCCGTGAAAACGATATACGGATATCACATCCTCCAGGTACGGGAGAAACGGCCTGCCGGCCTGCCGCCGTTTGAGGAAGTGAAGGAGAAAATCGCTGCCGAACTGGCCGAGGGGGCACAACGGGAGGCCTTCGAAAACCTTGTGAACAAGCTGAAAAAACAGGCAAAGATACACCTGGAGGGTACCCCTTCGGCTGGGGGGCAGTTCCCCGATCCGCCACCGGGGGGAAAGGAGGTCCCGGCGGGCGGGGGGATGGTACCCCAAGGGGACCGCTGAAACCATCCGGCCGCATGACACACCCCAGGATTCGCGCGATTTGCCAATTGGCTGCTGCCTGGACCGTGGTGGTCTGCCTCCTTTCCTGCGCGAGAGGCCCGGAACCTCCTGACGATGCGAGTGTCGTAGTTGCGAAGGTCAACAGCGCACCGATCACGCTCAAGGCCCTGAAAACCGAGATCGCCAGGGGGCGCGGGGTTTCCCCTCCCGCCGCGGCGCAGAGCGGGACCCGGACCGAAGTGTCCCGCGCCCTCCGGCAGCTGGTCGAGCGGGCCGTGGTGCTCGAGGAAGGGGAACGGCTCGGAGTGACGGTGAGCCGGACGGAGGTCGAGGAAGAGGTACAGCGGTACCGCGCCGACTTCCCTCCGGGGGGGCTGGAAAAGGCGCTCCTTGAGGGGGGAATCGATGCGGAGGAGTGGCGGGAGGAGATTCGCCGCTCCCTCCTCTATCGGAAAACCTCAGAGACGATCGCCCGACCGCTTGCCGAGGTGCCGGAACAGGAGGTGCAGGTGGTGTACCGGGATACGTACGGGAAAGCCAGGCGGCCGGAGAGGATCCAAGTCCGCCAGTTCCTCTTCGACTCCCCGGAGACGGCCGCCGGGGCACGGGAGAAGCTGGCGCAAGGGACCTCCCCAGACGAGGTGGGGAAGCGGTTTTCCACCGCGGAGGGCATGCCCCCCGATATCGACCTGGGGTTTGTCTCCCGCGAAGAACTTCCGGAGGAGGTCGCCCCGGAGCTGTTCGGGCTGCCGGCGGGCGGGGTGAGCCGGGTCATCCAGCGGGACAAGACGTTCAGCGTTTTTCTCGTAGCCCGGAAGTCGCCCGACGGTCCGTATTCCTACGCCGAGAAGGCGCCGGAGATTCACAAGGAGCTGCTCGGGCAGCGCAGGGAAGAGGCGTTCCGGGCATGGCTCGATACGCAGATCGGCAAAGCGCACATCCTGATCCAGGAGAATATCGTGAACGGGCTCATGGAGGAGCGGAAATGATCCCCGGAAGGTTTACGCCGGTCCTGGTTCTCCCGCTCCTTCTCGCTGCTTTTGCCTCGACGGCCGGCGCACGGATCATCGACGGCGTCGTTGCGGTGGTGAACGACGAGCCGATCACCTTCTCCGAGTTCCGGGAATCGGTCGCAGAAGGCTTGAGCATACCGGAGGGAGACGCCGACATCTACCTTCGGGAAGAGAAGGATCGGGAACGGGTCCTGATGGGACTTGAAGGGCTGATCGAGACGACCCTTGTCCACCAGGAGCTCAAGAAGATCGGCCACCCCGTCTCCGATGCGGAGGTCGATCTCGCCATAGAGTCTGTACGAAAGAGCAACGACATGTCGGAGTCCGCTTTCCAGGCGGCGCTCGAACAGGAAGGGATAAGCCTGGCGGGATACCGGAGGCGGATACGGTGGCAGATGGAACGCGGTGCAATCGTCCGGGTGAAGAAACTGAAGGACGTCACCGTCACGGAGGAGGAAACGAGGGCGTATTTTCAGGAACATGCGGAAAGGTTTCTGGTCGGCGCCGAAGTGCGGGTCGAGATGCTCACCATTCCCTTCCCGGACGAGGGGGTGGGGACCGACAACGGCGTCCGAACACGGATCGGCGCGCAGGAGGCGTCGGAGTATGTCCGATCCGGAATGACCTTCGCGGAGGCATCCGGCCTGCTCTCATCCATCGTGCCCGGGGTAACCGTGATCTCGGCCGATTTCGTGAAGACGGAGGATCTGCTCCCGGAAATCGGGAAGGAGGTCGTCCGGCTGATGACGGGAGAGACGTCACCTCCCTTCTTCACCGAGGCGGGAGCCCACCTGGTCAAAGTGCTCGAGCGCCGCGGGGGGACACTAACGGATATTTCCGACGTGAGGGACTCCCTGAGAGAGGAAATGTTGGACCGGCGCAGCGAGAAGGCGTTCGCCGACCTCCTGGTCGAACTCAAGAAAGCCGCCACGATCGATATACGCCTCTAGAAAGAACCGGAAGCGCAGGCCGGCCGACCGGGGCGGACCCGGGGGACCACACGAAAAGGAGGGGAAGGTGCTTCCGCAAAAATTGCAGGAACGTATGAACCTCTACGAGTGGCCGCACCGGATCATCCGGGAGCACGAGAACCAGCACCACCCGCAGATCGAAAGGATCCTCAAGAGCCGGGGCAAGTAGGGGCAGGCCGTTGGAAAAGGAAACACGGCCGAAAATCGCCGTCACGATGGGGGACCCGGCAGGGGTCGGCCCGGAGATTATCGTCCTTGCGCATCTGTCCCCGGAGATCTTCTCCGTTTGCCGCCCTGTAGTGTACGGGGACGAAAACATCCTGCGGCGGGCGGCGGCCGCTCTGGGAAGGCCGATCGAAGTGGGGGAAACCGGGGAGCCTGGACCGGGCAGGATCGTCATTACGCCGATCTCGTCCCTTTCCTTGGATGATGTGCCGTTCGGCCGGCTCTCGGAGGCGGGGGCCTGCGCGATGGTGGACTACATCCGGGCGGCGGTCCGCGACGTACGTGCGGGGCGGACCGACGCGGTGGTCACCTGCCCGATCACGAAGGAGGGACTGAAAACGGCCGGCGTCTTTTTCCCGGGCCACACCGAGTTCCTGGCCGACCTGTGCGGCGGCGCGGAGGTCGCGATGATGCTTGCGGGGTCCCGCCTCCGGGTCGCGCTGGTCACCATCCATATCGCCTTGCGGAAGGCCCTGGAACTTCTTTCTCCCCCGCTCATCGTACGTACCATCCGGATTACGCATGAATTCTTCCGGGCGTACATGGGCATGGACGCTCCCCGGATCGCCGTGGCGGGGGTCAACCCGCATGCAGGCGAGGGAGGGATGTTCGGCGACGAGGAGGAAACGATGGTGGCGCCGGCGGTTTCCGCCTGCCGCAGGGAAGGAATCGACGCGACGGGCCCCTATCCCCCCGATACCGTCTTCTACCGGGCGTACCGGGGGGAGTTCGACGTGGTCGTGGCGATGACGCACGATCACGGTCTCATTCCCCTGAAGCTTGTCCACTTCGAGGACGGCGTCAACGTGACGATGGGCCTCCCCATCATCCGCACCTCGGTCGACCACGGCACTGCTTACGACATCGCGGGCAAGGGAACGGCCAGCCCGAAAAGCCTACTGGCCGCCCTCCACATGGCCGCGGGCATGGCCGCCGCGCGAAGGTAGCCGACGTGGCGCTCGACCGGATCCTCGTGCGCGGGGCGCGGGAACACAACCTGAAGAATATCGACGTGGAGATCCCCCGGGATCGCCTCGTCGTGATCACCGGGGTCTCGGGGTCGGGGAAGTCGTCGCTCGCCTTCGACACGATCTACGCGGAGGGACAGCGTCGATATGTCGAGTCCCTGTCCGCCTACGCGCGACAGTTCCTCGAGCAGATGGAAAAACCCGACGTCGACGCGATCGAGGGTCTCTCCCCCGCCATCTCCATCGAGCAGAAATCGGTCAGCAAGAACCCGCGCTCGACGGTGGGAACCGTCACCGAGATCTACGACTACCTGCGGCTTCTGTACGCCTCGATCGGGGTCGTCCACTGCCCTTCCTGCGGGCGGGAAATCCGCCAGCAGACCGTATCCCAGATCGTCGACGCCGTGATGGGATTGGGCGCCGGGGAGAAGGTGCAGGTCCTGGCCCCGATCGTCAGGGGCCGCAAAGGGGAGTACCGGAGAGAGCTTGTCAAGCTCGCCCGGGATGGGTTTTCCCGGGTCATCGTGGATGGCGAGTCCCGAAGCCTGGACGACGAGATCGTCCTCGACAGGAAGAGAAAGCACGACATCGAGGTGGTGGTCGACCGGGTGCGGGTCTCGGAGGGTGCGCGGGGAAGGTTGTCCGATTCCGTGGCGCTCTCCCTCTCCCTGGCCGACGGGCTGGTGCGCATCGTCGACGGGGAGGGAAACGGCACCCTCTACAGCGAGAAGTTCGCCTGCCCCGACTGCAACGTGAGCTACCCGGAGGTCACGCCGCGTCTTTTCTCCTTCAACAGCCCCTACGGGGCGTGCCCGGAGTGCGCCGGGTTGGGGACGACGATCTACTTCGATCCCGACCTGATCGTCCCCGACAAGGAGAAAAGCATCCGGGAGGGTGCGATTGCCCCCTGGAGCAGAAGGACGACGGTCTTCTACTTCCAGATGCTTGATGCGCTGTCGACCCACTACGGGTTCTCCCTGAACGAGCCGTTCGGGAAACTCCCGGCCCGGATCCGGGATGCGCTGCTTACCGGGTCGGGGGGGGAAACGGTCCGTTTCTCGCTGGAGGAAGGGGAGCGACGCTACTCCTTCTCCAAGCCGTTCGAGGGCGTAATCGGAAACCTGGAGCGGCGATTCCGGGAAACCGATTCGGAAGGCGTGCGGGAGGAGCTTGGCCGGTACATGAACAACCGTCCGTGCCGGGCGTGCGGGGGAGCGCGCCTCAAGAAGGAGGCGTTGTGCGTCACGGTGGGGGGGTTGGGAGTGGACGGGATCACCCGGCTCTCCATCGGGGAATCCCTCGCTTTTTTCAAAGACCTGTTCCTCCCGGAACGGGAGGAGCAGATCGCGGCGCGGATCCGGAAAGAGATTCGGTCACGACTTTCCTTCCTCGCGAACGTGGGGCTCGACTACCTCTCCCTCGACCGGGCCTCTTCCACTCTCTCGGGCGGGGAAGGGCAACGGATCCGGCTGGCGACGCAGATCGGCTCGCAGCTGATGGGAGTCCTGTACATCCTGGACGAGCCGTCCATCGGGCTGCACCAGCGGGACAACCGCAGGCTGCTCGACACGCTGAAGCAGTTGCGTGACCAGGGCAACACGGTCCTGGTGGTCGAGCACGACGAGGAGACGATCCGCCAGGCGGACTACGTGATCGACATGGGCCCCGGAGCGGGCGAGCACGGCGGTCATGTCGTCACGGCGGGACCGCCCGGGAAGATCCTGGAAAGCGACGTATCCCTCACCGCGCTCTACCTGTCGGGGAAGAAGGAGATTCCGGTTCCTGCGATCCGGCGGCGGCCGAACGGAAATTTTCTCACGCTTGCGGGGTGCACGGCGAACAACCTGAAGAACCTCGACGTCTCCTTCCCGCTCGGGGTCATCACCTGCGTCACCGGCGTTTCCGGGTCGGGAAAATCGACGCTGGTCCTGGACACCCTCTTCCGGGCGCTTGCGCAGAAGATCTACGGCTCCCGGGAACGGCCCGGCGCCTACGACTCCCTCGGGGGGCTTGCGCTCGTCGACAAGGTGATCAACATCGACCAGTCGCCGATCGGCCGGACCCCCCGGTCCAACCCGGCGACGTACTCCGGCGCCTTCACCCCGATCCGTGACCTTTTCGCGATGCTCCCGGAGAGCAAGGCGCGCGGCTACCGGCCCGGGCGGTACTCGTTCAACGTCAAGGGGGGACGTTGCGAGGCGTGCGAAGGGGACGGCATCATCAAGATCGAGATGCACTTCATGCCGGACGTCTACGTTACGTGCGAGGTCTGCCGGGGAAAGCGGTACAACCGCGAGACCCTCGAGATCGCCTACAAGGGGAAGACGATCACCGACGTGCTCGACATGACGGTCGACCAGGCCCTGCCCTTCCTCGAGAACATCCCGGCGATCCGGCAGAAGCTCTCCACCCTCTCCCGGGTGGGGCTGGGCTACATCCGCCTCGGGCAGCCCGCCACGACCCTTTCCGGAGGCGAGGCGCAGCGGGTGAAGCTCGCCCGGGAACTCTCGAAGCGGGCGACGGGGAAGACCGTCTACCTCCTCGACGAGCCCACCACGGGCCTGCATTTCGACGATATCCGGAAGCTGCTCTCGGTACTCCAGATGTTCGCGGCGTCGGGGAACACGGTGATCATCATCGAGCACAACCTGGACGTGATCAAGACGGCCGACTACGTCATCGATCTGGGACCGGAGGGGGGAGGCCGGGGCGGCGAGGTGGTCGCGTGCGGGACGCCCGAGGAGGTCGCGGAAAACCCCCGCTCCCACACGGGGAGGTTTCTGCGGAAGATTCTGGGAAGAAGGGAAGGACGGCGCGCCCTCGCCTGAATCACCGGGGACATTCCTGATTCATCTCCGGGATGCGGGAGAGGAGTATCCCCGCACACACGTGGCTTTCGCGGCCGGGAGCGGCTCCTCACCGGCGCACAGCCTCCGGCGCTGTTCCTCGTCGAACAGGAACTCCACCTCTTTCCGCACGGCCTCGAGGATGGGGCGGGTATGGTTTTTTCCCTTCATGCACCACAGGTTTTTCATGTCGTCATCGACTGACAGTTCCCCGCCGGAGACGACCAGGGGGAACATGATACAGAACCTCGGCTTGATGATCCACTCGTGGAAGCCTGCCTCGACGGCGCCTTTTTGCAGCACGCAACCGTGCGCCGGGTGATAAAAGGAGCACGCTCCCGCAATGTCCTGCGTCTCCACGGCCAACCCGCTCGGGCAATCCGGGTCCGCTTCCGTCTTGCCGAACCACGTCTTGGGGTCCTTCGCCTCCTCGCGGAGGTAGGGGGTGAAGAGTCCCTGGTTCGCAATAATCGTTTCTTGCTCCTCGATGTCCACC
>JBAULH010000195.1:0-17310 GCA_049578085.1 Candidatus Deferrimicrobiaceae bacterium | reverse complement strand
GGCTCCCCGGTACGCGAGGTCGAGCGGCTTCTGGTGAAGACGGCGAGGGAGAACGAGAAAGTGCTTCGGGAACCGGAGCCTTTCGTGCTCTTCCAGGATTTCGGGGACAACGCCCTGATCTTTTCCCTCTATTTCTGGGTCAGCATGGAGACGATGACGGAGCGGCTCCTCCTGGAGAGCGACATCCGCTTCCGCATCGATGACCTGTTTCGGGAGGCCGGGATCGTCATTGCGTTCCCGCAGCGGGATATCCACCTCGACACGACCCGGCCGCTGGAGCTCAAGGTCGTCGATTCGGGCGGATTTCCGAATAGAGACGAAGAGGGCTGAAAGGAGGGACTTGTGGCGAGGGTGCTTTCCCCCGATGACCTGTACAAGCGCTGCGATGAGCGCATCTTCGACTTCCGTACGACGCGCGATGTCCCGACGCTGGACGGGATCATCGGCCAGGAACGGGCGCTGGACGCCATCGATTTCGGACTGCACCTTCCCAGCACGGGATTCAACATATACGTGCTGGGAGAAAGCGGCACGGGAAAGACGTCGGCGATCCGCTCCTTCATCTCGAAGAAGGCGGAGCAGGAGGAGGTTCCGCCCGACTGGTGCTACGTCCACAACTTCCGGGATCCGACGGAGCCGCTCGCGATTTCCCTCGCGCCGGGCCAGGGAGTCGCGCTTCAGAAGAGCCTGGCGGAACTGATCGCCTCCCTCAAGGTGGGAATCCCGAGGATCTTCGAGTCAAAGGAATACAAGAAACAGAACAACGTCATCGTGGAGGAGTTCCAGTCCCGGCAGAAGGACCTCTTCTCTCCGCTGGAGCGGGAGGCTGAGGAGAAAGGGTTCAAGGTTCGCCCCGCGATGGGCGGGTTCTCCATCGTTGCGGTCGGAGAAACAGGGGAACCTCTCACGGAGGAGGAATACAAATCCCTGGGCGAGGAGGCGAGGGGGGTTTTTCTGGAAAACGGGAAGTACATCCAGGAAAAGATCGATGACGTGAAGAGAACATTGAAGGAGGTGGAGAAAACGACGAAGGGAAAGCTTCGGGAACTCGGGCGATCCGCGGCCCTGGCGGTGCTCGGTCCCCTGATCGAGGAGATCCGGGGCCAATTCGGGGACGACGAAAAACTGATGACCTTCCTGGACGGCATAGGGGAGGACATCCTCGAGAATATCGAGGATTTCAAGCCGCCGCCCGAGGAGCCTGCCGCGCCGACGATGCCTTTATTGAAGATGCCGAAGCAGGAGCCGGATTTCCAGAAGTATACCGTAAACGTGATCGTGAACAACGGAGACCGGAAAGGCAGCCCCTGCGTATTCGAAAGCAACCCCACCTACTACAACCTCTTCGGCAGGATGGAGCACAGGTTCCAGTACGGAACCGCCTTCGCCGACTTCTCCTTGATAAAGGCAGGGGCCCTTCACAAGGCGAACGGGGGGTTCCTGGTGATCAACGCGCAGGATCTCTTCCGGAATCTCTTCTCCTACGACGCCCTGAAGCGGGCTATCCGGAACGGCGAGGTGAAGATCGAGGACGTGTGGGAACCGTACCGGCCCGTCCCGACGGCGATGATGAGGCCGGAGGCGATCCCCCTCGAGGTAAAGGTGATCCTGATCGGCAATTCCGAAATCTACTACCAGCTCTACAACCTCGACGATGAGTACAGGGAACTGTCCAAGGTGAAGGCGGACTTCGACAACCGGATAGACAGGTCGGAAGAGAACATCCGGAAATACGCCTCCTTCGTGGCGACGAAGACGGAGGAGGAAAATCTCTTTCCCTTCGATCCCGGCGGCGTGGGGAAAGTGGTGGAGTATGGCTCCCGGCTGGCGGAGCACCAGGAAAAGCTTTCCTCCCGGTTCAGCGACATCTCGAACCTGATCCGGGAATCCCACTACTGGGCCGTAAAGGCGGGAGCTTCTGTCGTCTCCCGCGTACACGTCGAACAGGCGATCGAAGAGAAGGCGCATCGCCACAGCCGAATCGAGGACCGTCTGCGGGAGGTAATGAACGAGGGAACGCTGATCGTGGAGACCTCGGGCGAGACGACGGGGCAGGTCAACGGGCTCGCCGTTCTGAACACGGGGGACTACGCCTTCGGGAAGCCGTCGCGGATCACGGCGACCGTGTACGCGGGAAGGGGGGGAGTGCTGAACATCGAGCGGGAAACGAAGCTCTCCGGGAAGATCCACGAAAAAGCCGTACTCATTCTCTCGAACTACCTGGGGAGCAAGTACGCCGCACGGAGGCCGATCAGCCTCGCCGCGTCGCTTACCTTCGAGCAATTGTACGGTATGATCGAGGGGGATAGCGCGACCTGCGCAGAGCTCTATGCGCTCCTCAGCGCGATCTCGCAAGTCCCGGTACGGCAGAGTATCGCCGTTACGGGGTCGATGGACCAGGGCGGGAATGTGCAGCCGATCGGCGGAGTGAACGAGAAGGTCGAGGGGTTCTTCGCGCTCTGCCGCCTCCGGGGTCTCGACGGCTCGCAGGGGGTCATCATCCCGGAACGGAACGTCAGGAATCTGATGCTGAAAAAAGACGTCGTCGAAGCGATCGGGGAGGGAAAGTTCCGGATCCACGCCATCGATCACGTCGAGGAGGGCATCGAAATCCTGATGGAGATGACGCCGGGGGCGTCCGGGCCGGACGGAACATACCCGGAGGGGACGTTTCACCGGCTCATAGAGGACCGCCTCGCGGCGCTCCGGGAGGCGTCCAAGAGGGAGGAAGGGCCGAAGGAGAGCGGAAAGAACAGGGACGACAACCAGTAAAGAGCGGGGGGACGACCTCCCGGAGGAGGAAAGAGATGGCGGACCGGATTCGGAAAGCCGAGTATTACAAGCTGGAAACTTCGGACAGGCCGGGGGAGGGTGCGCGGGTCCTCAAGGTTCTGCGCGACGCCAAAGTGAGTCTCCTGGCGTTCACCGGTTTCCCGCGGGGAAGGAAGACCCAGATGGACTTCGTTCCCCGGAACGCCGCCGCCTTCCGGAAGGCGATGAAACGGGCCGGGTTGCGGGTGAGCGCGAAAAAGACTGTCTTCCTCATCCAGGGGGGCGACCGGGTGGGTGCGATCCACAAGGTCATGGACACGCTAGGCAAAGCCGGGATCAATGCGACCGCCATCGATGCGGTGACGGGCGGGAAGGGGCATTTTGGCGCCCTCCTCTGGGTGAAGGCGGTGCATCTACGGAAGGCCGCAAAGGTGCTTGGGGCCTCCTGACGACCGTCGTTTCGAGGGCAAAACGATGCGCGTGGGCCGGCTCGCTATAGCCTTTCTGACGGGTTCCCTCTGCGTCGGGGCGGCCCTGGGGGCCCGACAGGCTGACCCGTACCTCGAAAAACGGCTGGCGATGGTGAGGGACCAGATCGAGAGCGAGGGGATTTCGGATCCCCGAGTCCTCGGGGCGATGCGGGAGGTTCCTCGCCATCTCTTCGTCCCGCCCGAATACCGCCCGATGGCCTATGAACCGCGTCCGCTCCCGATCGGAGAAGGGCAGACGATCTCGCAGCCCTACGTCGTCGCCTTCATGACCCAGATCCTGCGCCTGAAACCCGGGGACCGCGTTCTGGAGGTGGGGACGGGTTCCGGATACCAGGCGGCAGTTGCCGCGAGGATCGCCGGGGAGGTGTACTCCGTCGAGATTTTCCCGACACTTGCCGATCGCGCGCGAAGAAACCTCGCGTCCCTCGGGTTCCAAAATGTCAACGTCCGGCAGGAGGACGGGTATTACGGGTGGGAAGAGAAAGCCCCCTTCGACGCCATCATCGTCACGTGCGCGGGAGGTCACGTCCCGCCGCCGCTAATGCGCCAGTTGCGAAAGGGGGGGAGGATGATCATGCCGGTCGGGGGGCCTTTCCTGACCCAGAATCTCGTTTTCCTCGAGAAGGGCGCCGACGGCGCCCTCTCCCAGCGCAACGTGCTGCCGGTAGTATTCGTGCGCCTACTTGGTCACTGACTCCCGGTATGGCCGGGTCGTCCCGGCGGTCTTCCTCGTCTCCGCCGCCTCCCTGGCGGACGAGATCTTCCTGATCCGTCTGCTCTCCCTGCGGTTCTGGCCCCAGTTCGTACCGCTCATCATTTCCCAGGCGATGCTCGGGATCGGCGCCTCCGGCGTCGCTCTCCACCTGCTACGTCCGCGAATCGCGAAAAATCCGGGAACGGTGTTCGCCTGGGTGGTTCTCCTCACCGCGCCGTCGTTCGAACTAGCGTTCCGCGCATCGCAGCACGTCCCGTTCGACCCCTTTCTGCTTCTGTGGGATCCCTCCTCCTGGCCTGCATTCGCTCTGTTCTTCTTCCTTCTCGCCGTCCCGTTTTTCCTGGCCGGTGCCGCGGTCGGCATTTCCCTGTCCTTTCCCCTGGGCAGGGTGGGAGTGTTGTACGCCGCGAGCTTCGGAGGAACGGCCGCTGGGGCGTTTCTTGCCCTCCCGGCGTTCCACCTCGTGCCGACCGAACTGCTCCTTCGGGTCCCCCTGGGACTGGGTCTTCTCGCCTCCGCGTGCGTCCTTTCGTATCCGTACCGCCGGTTTTCTGCGGGACGGTTCCTGTGCGCAGGATTCTCCGCATTGCTTTTTCTTGTTCCGCCCGTCTCCCTTTCGCTGTCCCCCTACAAAGACCTCGCGATCACGGGGAGGCTGCCCGCCGCGCAAATGCTCTCGGCGCGCGCCGGCATGACGGGCGATTTCCGGGCCCTGTACGCTCCGGGGATCCACTATGCGCCGGGATTGAGCTTCCGGTTCGAGGGAGAGATACCGCCGCAGGCGGCTACATTCGCCGACGGGGAGCTTCGCGGTATCGTTCCCCGGGAGGGAGGAAAGAACCTTCCCGCGTATCTCGGCTATCTTCCCGCAGCCCTTCCCTACCGGATCCTGGACCGTCCCGCCGTGGTGCAGTTTTCCCTTCGCGGGACCGAGGGGATACTGATGGCGGCGGTGAACGGGGCGTCCCTTGTCACGGTCGTGGAACCGGCGGCGGAATATGTCGGGATGATCGAGGACGACCTGGCGGTCTTTTCCGGGGGGATGCCTCCCGCCCTCCGTCTGGAGATCCGGAAGGAGGGGGGGAGGAACTTCCTCGCCCGGGGAGGACGGAGATACGACATCGTCGAACTGTCCGATGTGTCCTCTCTGACGTTTTCCTCGCTCGGGATCCACGCAACGGGGGAGACGTACCTGCTTACCCGGCAGGGGATCCGGGGCGCCCTGGCGCGACTCACGGATCGGGGAGTGCTCGCCGTGTCCGGGTGGCTGAAATCCCCCCCAAGGGAAAGCGTGAAAATGTTACACACGCTCCGCGCGGTGCTGGAAGAGGGGGGAGGGGCCCCGGTCCCGGCGCGATTCATCGTGGTCCGGGGGTGGGGATCGTTCGTTGCTGTTGCGAGAAGGGACCCGTTCACCGCGGACGAGCTTGCCGCGGCGAAACGATTCTGCCGGGACACGGGGTTCGCGTTGGTGTGGCCGGAGGCGGGGACGCCGACGGACAGCCGGGGCCCGGAAGAGGCGGGTTTCCGGGAGGCGGTGCACAGCGCCCTGGCGGGGCCCTCGGACGGGTCCCCCGGGGAAGGACTATTCGACCTTCGTCCGGTTACCGACGACTCGCCGTATTTTCACCGGTTCCTCCGGTTGCGATCCCTCCCGGCGTTCCGGAGGCTCCTCGGCGACCAGTGGTTCCCCTTCCTGGAATGGGGCATCGTGTTTCTCGCGTTGTCCCTTGCCGTATCGGTGATGCTCGCCGCCGTCTTTCTCCTGCTTCCCCTTCTTTTCTCCCCGGCCGGCGGCAGCAGCGGGGGGCTCCCCGTTGCGATCTACTTCTCAGCCCTCGGATTGGCATACATGCTGATCGAGCTTACCTTCCTCAAGATTGGCATCCTCCTTCTCGGCGAACCGATCCGCGCCGCCGCTGCGGCGGTCGGGGGCTTTTCCCTGCTCTCAGGGATCGGAAGCGCGGTATCGGGGAAATGGGAGTCTCCGAAAACGATGAGAAGGTGGGTGTTTCCCGGCATCGCCGTCCTTGCCGCGGCGGGGTTTCTCACCCTCTTTCACGGGGCCCCCTATCTTCTGGCAAAGGGGGAAGGAGAGAGATTTCTCGCCTTTCTCGCTTCCCTCGCCCCGGCGGCGTTCCTGATGGGAATGCCGTTTCCCGCGGGCCTGTCCCGGATGACCGTCGCGAATTCCGCGGGCATCCCGTATGCGTGGGGCGTGAACGGCTTCTTCTCGGTGGCGGGAGCATCCGTTGCTTCGGTCGGATCCCTGTGGATCGGGTTTCACGCCACTGTCGCCGCGGGCGGCATCCTGTATCTGCTGGCCGGGAAATTGTATCTCCGCCTGGAATCCGGGACCTCTTCCGTTCCCTGACAGGTGGGTCGGGCATCCTCGCCGGGAAATGGCCGGCCGATCTACTCTTCCCGCATCGCGGACATGATTCTTCTCTGGTAAGATTCCAGGACTTCCTTCCTGTGGATTGTGCCGATCAGCTTCCGGGAATGGGGATCGGAAACCACGGGAAGAAACGCCACGTTCCTGTACCCGAACTTGATCAACACGTCGAACAGGGATTCTCCCGGCGTGACGGAGACGGGGTTCGTGGTGGCGATGTCCTTGACCCGTACGAGGTCCCACAGACTCTCCTCCATCAGATAGGGCCGGATGTCCCGGAAGGAGACAACGCCGTTCAGCGCACCGTCCGTATCGTTCAGGTAGAAGTAGTCGACGCGTTCCGCCAGGAACCTCGCGGAGAGTTCGTGGAAGGAGGCCGAGGAAGGGATCGTGTAGGCCTCCGTGCGCATCACGTCCCGGACCTTAAGTGTCTTGAGCACACCCTCCTCCCGTCCCCTAACAAGATCCACGCCCTTCTTGTGAAGGTGGTAGGTATAGAGGGAGAAACGGGATATTCGTCCGGAAACGAGCATCGCGGAGACCACCGCGACGAGCAGCGGAAGGATGATCGCGTAATCACCCGTCATCTCGAACAGGATCAGAATGGCGGTGAGGGGGGCCCCTACCACGGGCGCAAGGAACGCCGCCATGCCGATGAGGGTGTATCCTCCCACCGAACCCGCGGCCGCGGGGAAGAGGGCGTTCGCGGCCGTGCCCCCGAGCGCACCGATCATGCCGCCGATGAAGAGCGAGGGGCCGAGGACCCCGCCCGATCCTCCCGATCCGAGGGAGAAGGAGGTGGCGACGATCTTCAGAAACCCGATTCCCAACAGGAGAAGCCAGGGCAGTTCGCCGTGCAGGGCCTGATCGAGGGCGATTACGTCGGTTCCGAGGACCTGCGGAAACTTGATTGCGATGATCCCGGTCACCCCGCCGCCGATCGCCGCACGCAACCATACGGGGATTCTCGAGGAGGAGAACTTTTCGTCCGTCCGATCCAGGGACCGGTTGAACAGAATTGCGATCGCCCCGCAGGCGACACCGAGGAGGGCGCAGAAAAGAATCTGGGGGAGGCTGGACAGAACGAAATGCGGTACGCGGAAGATCAGAACGTTCCCGAGGAACGCCCGGGAGACGGAAACGGCCGCGACCGAAGCGATCACAATGGGGGGGAAGGTCTGGGCGGAGAAATCCCCCAGGAGCACCTCGAGAGCGAAGAATACCCCGCCCATGGGCGCATTGAAGACCGCAGCGATGCCTCCCGCGGCGCCGCAGCCCACGAGATTTCGCATCCGTTCGCCGGAGACCCGGAGAAACTGGCCGACCACGGATCCCATGGCGGCCCCGATCTGGGCGATCGGCGCCTCGCGGCCGACCGACCCGCCCGAACCGATCGTGATGGCGGATGTGATGGTGCGGAGAGCGACGGTCCGGGGTTTGATGATCCCGCCGCCGAGGGCGATCGTTTCCATGGCGGAGGGGACGCCGTCTCCCTTCGCCTCTTTTGGAAAATAGTGGATGAAGGGACCGATCAGCAGGCCGCCCAGTGCGGGGAGCAGAAAGATCAGGTAGGGGGCCGATGCCATGGTCGGGAGGAGAATCCCGAAAAAGAGCAACTTCACGAGGCGAATCAGGATAAGGAAGGAAACCGCTCCCAGGCCGGTGAGCGCTCCGATAACAGCGGCCAGAAGGACGAGGAACAGCTGCGGCCCGATGCGGAACCGCTCCACCATCCGGAAAATCCATTGCCTCGGGAGATTCATCGCCGCGAGGACTGCCGTGTGGAACCGTTTTACCATTTGTGCGGGATCCCCCCTCGGACTCTCCTCCGGGATGGGCCGTCAGCCGGGGGGCGGGGAAGGGTTTCCCGACCGAACCATCCGGAAGGAGGACATTGGGGATGTGGGGGTATGGTCGCCGGTCCTCCTGCGGGCACCTGGTTTTCTACGTGCATTCCGGCCCGGGGGGATTTGATTTTGGCCCGAAATGCCTGTATGGTAAGGGATCATATTACAACGAGAATTTCGTTCATTACAATGCCCGGATTCGTTTTTTCCGGAGGAATGCGATCCGGCGGTACCGAACGGACGAAGAGACCGGAAGAGGGATGATCAAGAGGAATCCATCGTGAACCCCTCGGAACTTGTGGAAATCGTTTCTCGCGTCTCGGCGGGAGCAAAGCTCATCGTTGTGTCCAACCGGGAGCCTTACATCCATGAACGAGTAGAAGAGGAGATCCGGGTAGTGCGCCCCGCAGGCGGGATGGTGACGGCAATCGAGCCGATCGTCCGGGCGGTGGGCGGCACGTGGATCGCTCACGGAGGAGGGAGCGCCGACCGTCTCGTGGTGGACCCGCAAGGACGGATCGTCCTCCCCCCCGACGACCCGAAATTCACCCTGAAGAGAGTGTGGCTCAGCCGGACCGAGGAAAAGGGATATTACCAAGGGATGTCCAACACGGCCCTCTGGCCTCTGTGCCACATCGTCTACAAACGGCCCGAATTCTCCCGCAGGGACTGGGAGGCCTACAAGACGGTGAACCGGAGATTCTGCGACGCGGTGCTGGAAGAGGCGGGCACCGATCCCGCGATCGTTTTCATACAGGACTACCATTTCGCCCTCCTTCCCCGGATGATCAAGGACGCGAGACCCGACCTCCGCGTGATCCAGTTCTGGCACATCCCTTGGCCGAACCGCGAGTCGTTCCGAATCATTCCGTGGGAGGAGGAACTGCTCAACGGGCTTCTCGGGAACGACCTCCTGGGCTTTCACATCCAGCACCATTGCAACAACTTCCTGGAGACGGTGGGAAGGGCGATCGAATCGCTCGTGGATTATGAGCATTTCCGGATCTTCCGCGGAGGTCATCCCACCTATGTCCGGCCGTTCCCGATCAGCGTCGATTACGACCAGATCGGAAAGGACGTCGATTCCCCGGAGGTGGCAAAGAGAAGAAATCGTTTTCTCAAGGAGCTGGAGGAGGATGTCCGGGACACGACGATCTTCGTAGGCGCCGACCGGATCGATTACACGAAAGGGATCCTCGAGCGGATCAGGGCATTCGACCTGATGCTCTCCCGGTACGACGACACGAGAAAGAAGGTCACCCTGGTGCAGCTGGCCGCCCCGAGCAGGATTGCCGTGGCGGCATACCGGCAATTGAACGAGGAGCTGAACGAGGAAGTCGAGCAGGTCAACGCGCGTCACCAGACGGAGGATTGGGTTCCCGTCCGTTTCCTTCGGGCCCATCACGACTATTACGCGGTGCTCGCCGCCTGCCGGTTGGGCCATGTCCTGCTTATCACCTCCCTGCACGACGGGATGAACCTGGTGGCGAAGGAGTTCATCTCCGCCCGGACCGACGGGGACGGGGTCCTCCTTCTGTCCCAGTACACCGGAGCATCCCGGGAATTCCCGGACGCGCTGCAGGTCAACCCGTTCGACCTGGACCAGATGGCGGACGCGATGTATGCCGCGTTTCTGATGCCCGAGGAGGAACGTCGCCAGCGGATGGAGAGGATGCGCAACATCCTCGAAAAAAACAACGTGTACCAATGGGGAGGAAACATATTTGCCGAGGTGGAGCGAACCTCTTCCCTGGAGGGTATGACGTGAGGGGAGGGAAGGGGTATCGCCGTCTCTGGGCTTTCGATTTCGACGGAACCCTTTCCCCCATCGTTCCGGTTCGCACCGAGGCCCGGCTCCACCCCTCCTGCCGTTCCCTGCTTCTGGACCTGGCACGATCCCCCGACACCCTTGCCGCCGTGCTTTCGAGCCGGTCGCTCGATGACCTGGTTTCCCGGGTCCCGGTGCGGGGGTTGTTCCTGGGAGGGGGAAGCGGCCTGGAGTGGCGGCTCCCCCGCGGGCAGCGCATCTCTCCCGGGCGGGAAACGGAGAAGAGCAGGGAGAAAGCCCTGACACGGCTTTTGCCCGTGCTCGAGAAAATTTCGTCCGTTTGCGGCACGGACATCGAGGACAAGCGCTGGTCCATCGCCGTCCATTACCGGAAGGTCTCCCCGGACGCCCGGTCGACTCTCACACCTCTTCTTGACGAAGTGCGGCGCCGTAAAAATGTGCGCGTGTTCGACGGCCCCGCCGTCGCCGAAATCCAGCTTGTGCCCGGGTGGGAAAAGGCGCGGGGACTCGAGTATCTCTGTCAATTTCTCCGGTTCGACCCGTCGGGAGGACGGATCGTATACGCCGGAGACGACGAAAACGACGGCACCGCCATGCGCTGGGCACTCTCCCGGAAAGGGATCGCCCTTGCCGTGGGAAGCCGCCCCCGGGTTTCCGGGGCGCGGGTCGTTTCCGGCCCCGCGGCGCTGGCGCGCCTCGTGCGCTCCCTTGCCTGTCTTTCCGGGAACGGGGGGGAGAAAACCTGGGGACGAGACGGATGAAACCTTTTGCAGTAAAAGATTGCGCCCTCCTTATCCGCATGAGCGGGCTACCCCCGGCGATCAATCTCCGGGAACTACGGGAGCGCGTGGCCGCCTGCAGTGAAAACGTCCTGTTCCATCACTTCTGTGAATCGCTGCTCCGCCCCGCGTTCGACCACCCCGATTACCGGAACGATTTCGCGGTCTGGGCGAAATGGTACCTGTCGGACCGGGTGCTTGCGGAGCGCCTGGGCATTCTCGACCCCTATACCGTGAAATCCCTCGAGGAACTCAGAGCGGTCACGCTGGACATCATCGACGAGAGGCTAAGCGAGGTGGTCATGATCCCGTCAGCCGCTCCCGGTGACGAGTTCTACTTTCTCGAGGCGACGACCGTCGTCATCGACACGGGGGAACGGGTGAATTCCCCGAAGGAGCTCGGAGCGGCCATCCGGAAGATGACGAATGGAAGCATCTTTTTTCATTTTCTGGAGGCGCGTCGGCGCGACCCCGTCGGGGTGGACGATTTCTCCGCATGGCTGAAAGGAGAGGAGAAAAAAAACGCGAAGTACATCCGTTCCCTGGAATCGATCGACTTCTATTTTCACAGCCTCAGCAACCTGAAGGAAGAGATCATCGCCGCGCTTGGCAAGGTGGAACGCAAACGATGAGCATGACGCTTTCCGCATACGAGAGGATCGTGGGGCCCTCCGCGATCACGCAGTTGTACCGCCTCGGCAAGAAACTCAAGGGGAGACGGATTGTCCATGTGAACTCCACGCGGGAGGGGGGAGGAGTAGCGGAAATCCTCGAGTGGTTGGTTCCCCTCATGTGCGATGTGGGGCTCGACGCCTCGTGGGAAGTCCTCCAGGGAACGGAGGAGTTTTTCGAGGTTACCAAGAAGATTCACAACGGACTGCAGGGAAGGCCCGTGGACATCTCCCACAAGGACTGGAAGATCTTCCAGGACGTGAACGAGGCCAACATGGGCAAGCTGGCCCCAGTCCTTACGAGCGCGGATATCGTTGTCGTGCACGACCCCCAGCCTGCGTTCCTCCTGCCGCTGTGCGAGGGGAGAAAAGGGAAATGGATCTGGCGGGGGCATATCGACATCAGCCGCCCGTTCCGGCCGGTGTGGAAGGTGTTGCGAACGATGCTGGAAAAGTACGACGGCAGCATATTCTCCATGTGCGAGTTCGCCCAGTCGCTTCCCCACACCCAGTTCATCGTCACCCCGAGCATCGATCCGCTGAGCCCGAAGAACCGGGACCTCGACCCGGCCGAATGCGAAAACGTGAGAACCAGGTTCGGGCTCGACCCCGATCGTCCCCTGCTCGTGCAGGTCTCCCGATTCGACCGGTTCAAGGACCCCGTGGGGGTGATCCAGGCGTACCGCCTGGTCCGGAAAGTGCTCCCGATACAGCTTGTGCTGGCGGGGGGAAGCGCCACGGACGACCCGGAGGGGAGGGCGGTGCTCGAGGATGTGCTGGAGGCGGCAGGCGACGACCCCGACATTCACGTGCTCGACCTTCCTCCGACCGCGCACGTGACGATCAACGCCCTTCAGCGGCTTGCGGACATCATTCTCCAGAAATCGACGAGGGAAGGGTTTGGCCTGACGGTCACGGAGGGCATGTGGAAGGGGAAGCCGGTGATCGGGGGGGACACGGGGGGAATACGCCTTCAGGTGGTGAACCATTACACCGGGTACCTCGTGAACACTCCCGAAGGTGCCGCGCACCGGGTCCGCTACCTCCTCCATCACCGGGAGCGCATAAGCGAGATCGGGAAAGAGGCGCGCGAGTTCGTCCGGGAAAACTTCCTGCTGACCCGGCATCTGCGGGAGTACCTTACTCTTATCCTCGCCATCCGCGGAGATGCGACCGCCAGGATACTGGAGGTATGAGCCGGGAGGAGCGAACGACTCCCTTTATTTCCGTGCCTCGTAGACCCGAAGGGGAGGCAGGTTGAGCATCTCGTACTCGACCCGCACGAAAGGAAATATCCGGTCCAGGTGGGATTTCAGGTGGTTGTTGGACTGGTAGAAGGTCTGGTAAGCCAAAAACTTCCCCCCCGGGCGCAACGCGGAAAAGGAGTTTTGCAGAATCCGGTCCTTCATGGCATTCGTGAGGAAGGAAAACGGGATGCCCGAAATCACGTAGTCGGCACAGGGTTTCCCGAATTCCGCCAGGGTGTCGAGTATGTTCGAGGCGCAGCCGTTCACCACGAACGCCCTCGGGTCCCGGATCTTTTTCCGTAGATGGTTCGCGAAGTTGGTGTTTCGCTCGATCGTGAGCAGCAGGGATTCGGGGCCCATCTTTTCCAGTAGGTATTTCGTAAAGACGCCGGTCCCCGGTCCGAATTCCACGATCAGCCCGCATTGATGGAAGTCGATCTTGCCGCACACTTTTCTGACGCCGAAGTCCGAGGTGGGGGTGATGGAGGCGATGTACTTGTCCGACATGAAGTTTTTTACGTACGACAGTGTGCTCATGGTTTTTCCATCCCTCCGTTTTTCCGGGGTTGCCGGACAAATCCCCTTCCCACCCCCGCAGTTCGCGTCGGGACGGGCAACCCGGTTAAGATGACCAGAAGTACGCAATATGATATGCAATCGGCGGGACGATCGCCAGTTGAATTTTATTCCTCCCGAACCGGCATCCATCCGTTCTGCTTTTCACGAAACGACAGGACGGGCGGCGGACGGAGAGGGGGGATGTTCTTGCTTTCGGGGAGAAAACAGGATGCCCGTACGGTCCTTCACGCGGGCATAAGGAGGGGGCTGACATGTTGCAGGAGTTTCTGAGCCGGGAGATATTCCGGAACCGGGTCGCGGACTATCTCGTGTTTCTGGTCGTTCTTGTCGCAGGGATCGTGATCATCACGATTTTCAAGAGGCTCGTCCTCGGGCGACTGAAACAATGGGCGAAAACGACCACGTGGGATATCGACGAATTCATCGTCGATATCATTCGAAAGATGCTCGTTCCGATCGCCTATTACGGTATGTTTTTCCTGGCCTCGAAAAACCTGGCGATCCCCCCGGTTCTGGAACGGGTAATCGAGATGGCCGGGATGGTCCTGGTTGCCTTCCTGTCCGCACAGGCTCTGATCGCGGTGGCGGGTTTCGCCATCCAGACCTACATTGAAAAATCGGAAAAGGGATCGGGCCGCGAGCGGGCCCTCCAGGGATTAACTACCCTGATACGGGTCGTCGTGTGGGGGCTCGCAACGGTCGTCCTCCTGGACAATCTCGGTTTCCGGATCAACACGGTGATCGCCGGTCTCGGGATCGGCGGCATCGCCGTCGCGCTGGCGGCGCAGAACATCCTGGGTGACCTCTTCGCCTACTTCACCATCATGTTCGACAGGCCCTACGAGATCGGCGACTTCGTCATCGTCGGGGAGCACATGGGGGTGGTCAATCAACTGGGGGTGAAGACGACGCGCATCGGAAGCCTCGGCGGGGAGCAGATCATCATGTCCAACAAGGACCTTACCGATTCCCGGGTGCGGAATTACAAGAGGATGGAGAAAAGGAGAGTGTTGTTCCGGCTAGGGGTCACATACCAGACCCCCTACGAGATGCTCAAGGAGATCCCGGGGATCATCAGGGAGATCATTGAGGGGATCGAGGACACCGTCTTCGACCGGGCCCATTTCTCCTCCTATGGGGATTTCAGCCTTGTGTTCGAGGTGGTCTATTACGTCGTAGGCAACGACTACAACAAGTACATGGACATCCAGCAGGAGATCAACCTGGGGATTCACGAGGAGTTCGAGAAGCGGGAAATCGAGTTCGCGTACCCGACGCAGACGCTCTTCCTAAACAAGGTCGCGCAGTCATAAAGGAAACGGCGGCAGGCGAACCTGCCGCCCGTGGGCGTGCGCGGGATCGCTTCTCCGTCAGCCGCTCTCCCGGGATTCGAGCCATCGCTCCGCGTCGATGGCGGCGCGGCAGCCGCACCCGGCAGCGGTTACCGCCTGGCGGTATACGATGTCATGGACGTCGCCCGCGGCGAAGACCCCCTCGACGCTGGTCATCGAGCCTTTCCGCAGAACGATGTACCCCTTGTTCAACTCGATCTGCCCTTCGAAAATCGCGGTGTTCGGGTCGTGCCCGATCGCGATGAAGACCCCGTTGGTCTCCCTCGTCTCCTCTTTTCCGTCTCTCGTATTCCGGATCTTCACTGCGGTAACCTCTTGTTTCTCCGGGTCCAGGATGTCCGTGATCACGGTGTCCCAGAGAAACCGGATCTTTTTGCTCTTTCTGGCGCGGTCGGCCATGATCTTGGAGGCCCGGAGCTGGTCGCGCCGGTGCACGATCGTGACCCTGCTGGCGAACTTCGTGAGGAAATTCGCTTCCTCGGCCGCGGTGTCCCCGCCTCCCACGACGATGACTTCCTTCTCGCGGAAGAATGCTCCGTCGCACGTAGCGCACGTGGATACCCCCCGGCCGAGCAGCTTCTTCTCGGATGCAAGGCCGAGCATCTTGGCCGAGGCGCCCGTGGCGATGATCAGGGACTCCGTCTGGTAGGTGTTCTCCTCGGTCTTCACGGTGAAAGGGGAATCCCCGAGACGCACCTCGGTCGCCCTCTCCATCCGATATTCCGTCCCGAAACGTTGCGCCTGCTGTTTCATGATATCGACGAGTTCCGGTCCCTGGATGCCGTCCCGGAAGCCGGGAAAGTTTTCCACCTCGGTCGTGAGGGACAACTGACCGCCGGGCTCGTGCCCTTCCAGAACCAGCGGAAAAAGGTTCGCCCGCGCGGTATAGATGGCGGCCGTGGATCCGGCGCACCCGGACCCGAGGATGATTACCTTGTATGCCATGGTTGCTCCTCCGAAGGGGTACCTGCCATGGGAAAGTGTGGCCCCCGCAGGGAATTATTGTCAAGCCCGCCCCCCATTTTTCATCGCGGGGGAATCCTCCCGGGAGCCGGTGCATCCAACGTGATGAAGAAATAAAACAATAAAGCAAAAAGGGGGAATTCCCATGTGCAAGACGTGCGGATGCGGCGGAAAGAAATAGCGTTGCTGCAATTCATCCAAGGGCTGTAATTACGGGGGGAGGGAATGCCCTCCCCGTTTTTTTTGACGAAATGCCAGGCGGACGGGAGGAACCTTTTGATGAAGCTCGCGGAACTCATGCAACCCGGCGGGAAAGGCGTGATTGCGACGGCTGCTCCTGACGGATCGGTGAACACGGCCATATACGCTCCCCCGCACCTGAGCGACGACGGCACGGCGGCCTGGGGGATGACCGAGGGACGCACCTACAGGAACGTCCGGGGGAATCCGAACGCCTCGTACCTCTACATTGCTCCCGGCGAAGGATACCGGGGGGTGAGGCTCACCCTGAAGCTCAAGGAGATCCGGGATTCCGGGAATCTCCTTGAGACGATACGGTCCCATACGAAGCAATCATCCGGGGAGGAGGCGGCAAATGCCCTCAAATACGTCGCTTTCTTCGAGATCGTTGAGGAGAGGCCGCTTGTGTGAGGCCGTAAGCCGCCACCTGCTTGTTTCGCCTCCCTGTTTTTCCTCTGTTCTTTCCTGTTTGTTTCCTCCGCTGCCTGGAACGCCGATTCGCGCCTCGACTCGATACGCCTTCCTCCCGGATTCCGGATCTCCCTGCGATGTTTACCCTGTTGGCGTAAGGAAAAACCGGAATAGAATGGGAGGGCATGCAAGACAGTCCCGGTCGGGGAGAGAGGAGAAACATGAAAAGGATGATGTTGCTCCTTGCGCTGGCCATTCTCCTGGCAGGGGGAGGGCCCGGATGCAAGTCGCCCGTCGGGAAGGAGATCAAGATCGGCCTGATCACTCCGCTTTCGGGGGATGTCAAGACTTTCGGGGAATCGGTGAGAAACGCATTCGAGATGGCGATCGACGAGGCCAACGCCAAAGGGGGCGTCGCGGGCATGAAGATTGCCACCGTCATCGTGGACGACAGGAACGATCCCACCGAGGCAAGCAACGCGGCGAACCTCCTTATCAACCAGTACGGGGTGAAAGCGATCGTCGGATCGGTTACTTCAAAGACCACCATCCCGGTCTCCGACATTGCCCAAAGCTATAGGATTCCCACGATCACGCCCACCGCGACGAACCCGAAGGTGACGGTTGCGGACGGGAAGCGCAAGGACTACGTGTTTCGCGCATGCTATACCGACTCCTTCCAGGGGACGGTGATGGCGAAGTTCGCCCGGGAGAAGCTTGCTGCGCAGACCGCCGCCGTCCTGTACGATGCCTCCAACGACTATTCCAAAGGGATCGCCGAAGTCTTCCGGGATGCGTTTGCCGTCAGGGGAGGAAAGGTAACGGCCTACGAATCGTACGGAAAGGATGACGTCGATTTCTCGGCGGTGATCACCAAAGTGAAGGTCTCGAAGCCCGACGTCCTCTTCCTTCCCGACTACTACAACAAGGTCGGTCTCATCGCGAAGCAGGTGAAGGAAAAGGGAATGGAGGGGCAGCTGATCGGACCTGACGGGTGGGATTCGCCGGAACTGGTCAAGGTAGCGGGGGAGTCGATCGAGGAGGGGTACTTCTCCAACC
>JBAULH010000194.1:0-2663 GCA_049578085.1 Candidatus Deferrimicrobiaceae bacterium | reverse complement strand
GGGGAAGGTTTCGGCAACATTGATCACCCGTCCATGCCGGTGCTGCTCGGCCTGATAGGGACATTCGGTGGGAGGGTAGCTGACCTGAGGCAGGGCAACACAGGGTGGAAGACCTTTGAGGCAGGCTTTGTCGCAGGCCCATTTCTGGCGGGCACGTTGGCGGTCATAGCCGAAGGAGGAGCAGGCGTAGCCGAAAGGGCAAAGCGGACGACCGCGGTTGTCGTAACCGCGGGTCACCCACTGCTGGTGGTCCCGGTCGGTGGCGTGGGCCCGGCAGTCGACCACCCGGCGGGCTGCCAGCCCGGCATACACGGTATGCAGGAAGAGATCGAAGCCGTAGGCCGCATCTCCGGCAACCGCATCGATATGCAGGTCCGGGTAATTTTGGGGAAGCTGCAGCAAAAGAGCGGCGGCCGGCAGGTCTTCATGCAGATTGGCCGGATGGAGATCATCCAACAGGGTCAGGCTGAAGCGCCGGCTGGGATCCGCCAGGCGTAAGGGCAGGCTGCGGTAGCCATAGTGCGGCTTGCCATGCTCACCTTTCGCTTTGTCCACAGCTTTGGCAGCGTTGGGGCTGTCTGCGGACTGGTTGGAACCGGTGTAGACGATGAAGCGTGCCTGTGGGTCGCGGGGAGTGGCATGCCGGCAAACCAGGGCGCAGGCCAGGGTATCACAAGCGCAGCCCTGCCGCTCTTTGGCTTTGGCCGGGCAGACCCGCGGCTGGTGCGGGTCACACGGCTGGTAACAGCTGGCGCTCACTGAGGTGCAGTGCAGCCGCGAGGCGGCGTCATGGATCTGCCCATCCGGACAGACTAAGCCTTGCTCCCAAGCCACGGGACTGAGCAGCCCTGCTTGGCGAACCAGTTCGACCGCCTGGACGAGCAGCTGGTTGAGCTGCTGGACGGCGACCGCCATCTGGTTTCCCTCCAGTTCCACCATCACCTGCTCCCGGCTCGCCTCAGACTGACGTCCCAGCGTGGTCAGAAAATAGCGCAGCCCGCCTTCGGTGGGATACACCCCGTTGCGAAAGCCAAACCAGGCGGCGTAATCGGCATAACGTTCTTCGGCCAGGTGGATCAACATCTCCTGCCGGGTCCAGCGGTTGCTGGTCTGCCAAAGGTAGAGCAGAAAGAAGGACACCGGATCAAAGGGTTCCCCGCCCCGCCCCGACTTCCAGCCTAAGCACTGCGCCAGCACCGGCCGCAGCCCGCTGAAATCCACCAGGCGTAAAGCCAGGTCAAAGTCACCCAGGTCCAGCCAGGCCTGCACCTGCCCTGGATCCCCGCACACCTCCGCCCACGGGTAGCGATAGGCCGAGCGATACCTTTTCTTGGGCGAGGCAGGCAGCCCGACCGGGGTCGGCCATCTCAATGGCAGTTGTCGTCTCAGTTGGCTCAGGCTGCATTGCTGGACAAAGGCGCTATCCTGGGCGCGGGCTTGCTGGGATGAGACTTTAGCCTTGTCCACGGTGGCCTCCTCGGCGACGCAGATACGCCTGGGTCACCCGTTCCACCCATTCATACTCGCCCTGGCTGTGCCGCTCCAGCAGGCTGCGCAATGCCTGACTGTGCCCAGGCTGCCGAAGCCAGATCAGTGCGGCCTCTTCGATTTGATAGACCCGCTGCCTGCTGACATGCCATTCTCCCCCAATCTCCGCCAGCGTCTCCCTGGCTCCCCCCTCCAGTCCATACCGCCGCCGGATCACCTCCGCCTGCCGCTCTGGCAAGCCTGCCACCATTCCCCGCAGACTGGCCTCCACCTGCTCCCATTCTGCTTCCTGCCGCTCATCCGAGCTTTTCGATTCAAAATACACCCCCAACAGCTCTTCCGGAACCTGCCGCCTTTCCCAAGCACACTTCTGCCTGACCGCATCCCACACTTGGCGTATAATCGCAGGGTAGGCGTAGGTGCTGAACCGTGTTCCCCGCTGTGGATCGTAGCCTTCAATCGCTCGCCACAGCCCGATCCGCCCGGCTTGGAGTGCCTCTTCAAACGGCAGCCCACACAACTGCTGGTGTGCTACGATCTGGCGTACCAGTCCTTCATGCTGGCGGAGCAGCCGGTCGAGGCTTTCTGGACAGCCCGCCTGCGCCGATCGATACACGGCGGCTTCAGCCTGCTTGCTGAAGCCGCCTTTTTCCTTTTCTTCCATTCGGACACCTCCTCTTTGAGATGCCCTTATTGAACCAGTTTTCTGCTCTCCTGTGCTTCCCTGTGGGGTTGATTTTAATCTTCTGTACTGCTTCGAAAACCCGACAGCCGCAATAACTTGACAAATTTCCACCTTGCCATATAATCTAACCAAACTCATCCAAAAAAGGCTGTGAAGAGGACGAGTACGCTGTGAACCGGCAGTCCAGAGAGCGGGAGTTGGTGAAAACCCGCCTACACGCCGCAGCCGAATGGACCTCGGAGCCGCAGGGCGAAAAGTACCCAGCTGAGTAGCCTGCGCCGGAGTCGCCACCGTTATCAAGGCAAAGGGTATGCCAGTGCTTGGAAATTCCAATCACCCGTACCCGACTGAGTGAGGCTGGCCTCTATTCCCGTCGTTTCACCGGCGGGATTTTTGTTTCTTGCACCTAATCGATTTGATGCAGGAAACAGCAAACAGATAGGCTGGCCTAACCAGGGTGGCACCGCGTGAGCCTCTCCCGTCCCTGGGC
>JBAULH010000193.1:0-2098 GCA_049578085.1 Candidatus Deferrimicrobiaceae bacterium | reverse complement strand
CCCCCGGTCCGTCACGTCGTGGTCGGCGGGCAGTTTGTACGCCATTCTGCCGTACCAGTCGTACGTGTTTTTCTTGTTGAACGTAACGCACGGCTGCAGGATGTCGACGAGGGCAAAACCCGGGAAGCGAATCGCCTGGAGCATCAGGTCGGCAGTAAAGTTCAGGTCGGCCGAATACCCTCGCGCCACGAAACCGCAGCCGAGCGCCAGGGCGACCGCCAGCGGAGGGAACGGCCCCGAGATCACCCCGGAGCGCTGCAGCGAGCCGGTCCAGCCGGGGTCGCTCGTGGGAGACGGCTGCCCCTTGGTCAGCCCGTAGACTTTGTTGTCGTGGACGAAGAGGGCAATGTCGACGTTCCTGCGAATGTTGTGAAGAAAATGGTTTCCCCCCTCTCCGTAGATGTCGCCGTCGCCGCTCGTCACGATGACGGTGAGCCCCGGGTTGGCCATCTTGATCGCCGCCGCCGCGGGCAGGGCCCTGCCGTGCAGCCCGTTGAATACGTTGACGTTCACGTAGTGCGGGAGTTTCGCGGCCTGCCCGATGCCGGAAACGAGGACGACCTCGTGCTTCTGCTTCCCCGTCGCCTCCAGCGCCTTCTTGACCGCGGAAAGGATTCCGAAGTTGCCGCAACCTGGACACCATGCGTTTTCGACGTCCGAATCGAACCTGCCTACCATACCTTCCTCCTGACGTCTTCCGCCAGCGCGGCCGGGGTGAACGGCAGCCCGTCGTACCGCGAGATCGTCCCGTCGACTTTCACGCCGCATTCCCCGCGGATCAGCCGCGCGAGCTGGCCGTGAGCGTTGTTCTCCACCGTGAGCGCCGTCCCGTAGCGGGGCACGACCCCCGCGACTTCCTCCGCGGGGAACGGCATCACCTGCCGCAAGTGGACCGTTGCCACGGTCCGCCCCTCGCGGGCGAGGATTTGCCGGGTCTCCTCGATCACTTCTTTCGTCGACCCGAAGCCGATCAGGAGCAGGTCCCCGTTCGGCGGCCCGGCGACGAGGGGGGGGACAATTTTCCCGGCCAGCATCGCCCCCTTGCGAAGCCGCTTCTCCACCATCCGGATCCGCGTCGGGTGGTCCTCCGTGATATGTCCGTCCTCCGTATGCTCGTCGCTGTCGACCACGACGGTGATTCCGGGCTCCCCGGGCACCGCCATCGGCGAGATGCCGTTTTCCGTGTAAGCGTGGCGGAGATACGTTCCCTCCCGCGAGCGGGGAACGGAATCGCCGCGGACGATGTGCCGGCGGACCGGATGAACGCCCAGAACCTCGGGGTCGATATCCACGATCGTGTCCGCCAGGTACTGGTCGGTCAGCAGCAGGGCGGGCACCTGGAATTCCTCGGCGAGATCCATCGCGCGCTGCGCGAGGTCGAACGCCTCCTCGGGGGACCCCGGGGTAAGCACGAGACGGGGGAATTCGCCGTGGCCGGCGGACAGGGCGAATGCGAGGTCTCCCTGCTCGGTCCGGGTCGGCATCCCGGTCGCCGGGCCGGGCCGCATCCCGATGGCGATGACCACGGGGATCTCCATCATCCCCGCAAGCGACAACGCTTCGACCATCAGCGCGAACCCGCCTCCCGACGTGGCGACCATGGCGCGCGCCCCGGTGAAGGCCGCCCCGATCGCCATGGTAAGCGCCGCGATCTCGTCCTCCGCCTGCTCGAACAACAGCCCGACCGAGGGTCCATCGTTCGCCAGGACGGCCAGGACCCCGGTGCCCGGGGTCATCGGATACCCGGACGCGAACTTGCATCCGCCCGCGAGCGCTCCGAGCGCAAGTGCCTCGTTCCCCGAGAGGATGATTCGCGGCACGGGGGGCCGGGACGGAAGACGGAACCTTTCCCGTATCTCCCCCGGGAGATGGTCCTTAGCCCAATCCGCCCCGAACCGGAGGGCCTGCCGGTTCTTTTCGAAAAAATCCCCCTTGAAATCGGTCTGGAAAACGGCGTCCGCGGTTTCCAGGGGAATCCCCAGCGCCCAGGCGATCACGCCGGTCCCCGCGACGTTCGCCAGGATCGGGCTTCCCGCACGCGCGGCCATCTCCTTGAGCGGGACGGAGAACAGCGGGGGATCGGCGGGAGAAACGTCGG
>JBAULH010000192.1:0-1772 GCA_049578085.1 Candidatus Deferrimicrobiaceae bacterium | reverse complement strand
CTACTGACCCTGCCTGCGTGGCCTGTCACGGGAGCGCCTGGATGGGGACGGACTCTGCATGTTGAACCTACCGCTACTTCGGTGATGCATATCGGTGTGGCGCATGGGTGTCCCTATACAGTGTGGGGCGATGCGGTGTGGTGAACTTCGTTGGGGCGTTGGGTGAAGGCGTGGGATTGCCGCGTCGGCTTCGCCTCCTCGCAATGACTGGGTTGCGACGCGGTGTGAGTGGAACGAGCGGTTTTGGGTTCGGGCGCTTCTAAAGGTCCTGGGGCGGGAGTATTCTGGGGCGTAGCGAGGCGTGTCGCTGGACGTGTCTTATGGCTCACGAGGAACGGGATCTAGATTCGGTCTCAGGAGATGAACATGACGATTGCTCTTTCACACGGCGGGCCGACGATTTACGAGTCGGCGACGCGATCTGAGGATGTACTGGTGGGGACGGCGCGCGGGGTTGTGCGCCTGGCGCGGCGCGCCGGCGGCTGGGCTGCAGTGGAGACGACGCTGGAGGGCAAGCACATCGGTGCGCTGCTGATCGAGCCGACGTCGGGAAAGGTGTTCGCTGGCTCGTATAAAGACGGGTCGGTGGACGTCAGCGAGGACGGCGGGCACACCTGGCGCGACAGCGACGCAGGGATCACCGAGACGAACGTCTACAGCCTAGAGTCGACGACTATCGGCGGCAAGGTGCGGCTGTTCTGCGGGACGGAGCCGGCGAAGCTTTTCGTCAGCGACGACCTGGGCGCGACCTGGAGCGAGAGGACGGGCTTGCGATCGGTGCCGACGGTCGAGAAGTGGTATTTTCCGGGGCCACCGCACATCGCGCACGCTAAGCACGTGAGCTTCGACTCGCACGACGAGAAGACGGTCTACGTGAGTATCGAGGTCGGCGGGCTGCTGCGAAGCCGTGACGGCGGCGACACGTGGGAGGACATCCCGGGGATGTTCGAGGACGTGCACCGGCTGCTAATCAACCCGAAGGACCCGCGCAAGATGTACGTCTCCGGCGGCGCCGGCCTGTGGCTGAGCGACGATGGCGGCGAGACCTGGGAGAACACAACCGACGGAGAGCACGAGATCGGTGGCTACCCGGACCAGCTGGTGTACCACCCGGGCGACCCGGAGCTGATGTTCGTGGCGGCGGCGAAGGACACGCCGAACAAGTGGATGGAGACGCACAACGCAGGGGCGCGCATCGCGCGGAGCCGCGACGCGGGGCGGACGTGGCAGGTGCTGACGAACGGGCTGCCGGACCGTATGCAAGGGAATGTCGAAGCGATGTGCCTGGAGGCAGTGGGCGACGGGTGCTCGGTATTCGCGGCGACGACCTCTGGTGAGGTCTTCGTGAGTGATGACGCCGGGGACTCATGGTCGCTGGCGATCGGGGACCTGGCGCCGATTTCGAAGGGCGGGCATTTCGTGCCGTTGATGGCGGGGGCTAGCGCCTAGAGCTCGCTGCGCGAGACTTTCTCAGGGGACCGGGCTCCAGGGCCCGGTCCCCTAGTTTGTATAGGGCGCGTCGAAGGACTACGCGTCCTGCGCCCGCTCTGTCGGTTGGGCTTGTTCGCTTCGTCCTTCTTTTCAGCCCAGGACTTGAGGGGAGACTCCTCAAACTCCCCCCGCAGGGGCTGCGCCCCTACTGACCCTGCTGACGTTGGGTGGAACAGCCGATCGTGATGGGCGAGAGGTGGCGTCTAAGGCTGCAAGTTCGGCGCCTTTCCTGAGGGTTGGGCTTGTTTGCTTCGTCCGTCTTTCTTGATTAGCCCTGAGGG
>JBAULH010000191.1:0-13719 GCA_049578085.1 Candidatus Deferrimicrobiaceae bacterium | reverse complement strand
CAACAGGAAGGCTTGAAGGATAGTGTTCCGGAAAAATGTTCGGTTCAATGGTCAACCTCTTGACAAGTCTTTTGCAATTTCCCGCGAATGGGGTAACGTTTGCCCCTTATAATGTAATTCACCCATTCCATGCAACGTTTATCTGCAGGGGTTTTATTAACGAACTTGCAATAGAATCGAAATCATCCGGGTCATTTGCGCGCTTACCGAAATAAGGGTGGGGAAATACGGCACCCGAGTGCCGGTCAGGCGAAACAGATGCAGTAGCCGTTGTCGATGCCCTGCTTTGACGTGTCCCCGGTCTTCCGGACTCCCGCACAGGCGATCCGCGTTTTCGCCATCGAGGAGTAGATCTTCGGCCTGCTTGCCCCCCTGGCCTTGTCGCCTTCCGAGATGTCCTTCGTGGCCACGTGCAGGATCGCCTTTTCCGTCAGAGACTCATACGCGGCGTAGAAGGGGTGCTCCGCCTTGATGTCCCCCCGCTGGTCCTGCATGTGGTACCAGCATCCCCCGCCGTGGAAGAACCGAAGGTCGGTCACCTTCCCCCCGTCCGGGGGCAGGACGGTGAACGAGCGGATCCTCTGGACCGCCGAGCTCTCCCGCCACAACCTACCGATCTCTCCGGGAACGTAGTCCCCCTTCTCGTCGAGGAGATACCCGAGGTTGAAGGAGGTGTCGTGCATCGTGGTGGCGCACGGGTGCAGCATCCCGTCGGCGTTGATCCCCAGAATGGTGTACCCGGCTCCGCACATATCCTTCCGGGGGCCGTTGGATGCGATCGCCTCGAAGATCTTGTCGTTCGTGATCTTGAGCCGGGTTTTTACGCCTTCCTGCTTCGCTTGTCGGATCGCCTCCTTGCACCCCGTGACGACGTCGATGAGATCGACGGCGGAAAGTTTGGCCGTATCTCCCTCCCTCGCGTTGCCCGCATGCACGACGTAGATGATGTGGTGGTAATCGACGCCGTGCCTTCCTTCCGATATCCCGGCCAAGAGACGGGTCAGTTCGGGAATACGCGATGCGGTCTGCGGGGTAGGGGTGGAGCTCACGCCGACCCGGACTCCCTCCCGAAGCAGGTGGCGGATCCCGTCCATGGCCCGGGCGAACGAATCCTTGCCGCGGAGAACCGCGTTGGTCTCCTCGTCCGGGCCCTCCAGGCTTACCTGAACCACGAGACGCTCACGGAATCGGGAAAGCTGTTTCGCCCGTTCGGTCGTGATGAACGTGCCGTTGGTGAAAAGGATCGCCCGGGAACGGTGCGTCGCCCCATCGATCAGGTCGAAAAGGTCCTCCCGCAGCAGCGGCTCCCCCCCGGTCAGATAGAACACCTCCGCGCCGAGCCGGCGGCACTCGTCCATCATCGCAAGCAACGCGTCCTTCTTGACCCGCCTCCGGTCGTTCGCCACCCTCTCGTAGGTGTAGCAGTGGCGGCACGCCATGTTGCACTCGAAGTTGGTGATGATCCAGACCTCGTGGAGGGATTCGGGGTTGAGGATCTTAGCCCGGGCGACGAGTTCCCCGGTGATCGGCTCGGTGGAGAGGAACTCCTTCCTGGCAAGGGCCGCGGTGAACTTGTGCAGCACGTTCTCGGGCTCCTCGGGGAGTAAGATCCCGGCGGCGACGCACGCGGAAGCGGCCTCCGGAACCGTTTTCCCCGGAAGCGTGTGCAGGATTTCCATCCCGCTCCTGTTGAGGCAGATCCAGTTCGCCCGGTCCCGGTCGATGGCGACGAATGCGCCGTCTTTTTCCCGGACGATGAATTCGGGTACGTGGAAACGCCCTTCGGGGGTTATCGGGAATGCCATCGATCTCTCATTACTCGTCTTCGAGCGTTTGCAAGGCCTGCACGGCGTGGACCAGGGACGCGCCTCCCCGGATGACGGCCGCGACGTGGATCGCCTCGGCCATCTCTTCCCTCGTGGCGCCCGCCGAGGAGGATCCTTTCGCGTGGACGTCGATGCAATACGGACACTGGATCGCATGGGCAACCGCGAAAGCGATCAGTTCCTTGGTCTTCTTTCCGAGCGCTCCCTCCGCGAATGCGGCGGCGGACCAGGCGTTGTATGCCTCGAAGGCCGCCGGCGCGTACTCCTTGAAATCGGGATAGTGGTTGAGATCGCTGCTGGTATAGAAGGGGCGGGACATTCCGGTAGCCTCCAGGAAGAATAATTTCGGTCCATAGTATCATAACGATGAAATGAAAACGGCCGAACGGCCGGCTTGACAAGTCTCCCGTTCCGCCAATATGGTTCAGTGGCAGGACAGGAAGACGGGAAGGAAGCCCATGAAGACGGAACTGGTGATCGGAGATATCCGGAAGCACCGGGCGGACCTGCTCGTCGTGAATCTCTTCGAGGGGATCATGACCCCCGGTGGCGCTACCGATGCCGTTGACAAGGCCATCGGGGGGGCCATATCGGCGGCGATCCGCGACGGCGATTTCGGGGGGAAGTGGGGGGAGACGCTGTCCCTTCGCCCCGCAAAAGGGATAGCCGCCCCCCGCGTACTGGTGGTCGGGCTCGGGAAGCAGGAGAAGTTCACCCTGGACCTCGTTCGCCAGTCTGCCCTGCCCGTCCTGCAGTTGGCGAAAAAGAAAAAAATCTCCACGGTGGCGTCCGTTCTCCACGGGGCCGGCGCAGGCGGGCTCGACCCGAAGGAATCCGCACGGTTCCTGGGCCTGGGCGCCGTCCTTTCGGAATACGAGTACGACCGGTACAAATCCGAGAAAGAGGGAAGGGTGTCCCGGTTCCAGGTGGTAGAGAGGAACAGGGAAGGAGCCGTTGCGATCGCGCGGGGACTTGCCGAGGGAACCAAACTGGGGGAGGCGATCAACTGGGGGAGGGACCTCGTTGCGTCTCCGCCCGGAGACCTTCGCCCGGATGGTCTGGCGCGGGCGGCCCGGTCGCTTGGCGGAGGGAAGATACGTGTCAAGGCATACGGAAAGAAGGAGGCCGAGGCGTGGAGGATGGGGGGGTTGCTTGCGGTCGGAAAGGGGAGCGATGTCTCCCCGCGCCTGATCGTTGCCGAGTACCGGGGAGGACGCCCCGGTACCCCCTGGACGGCCCTCGTCGGCAAGGGGGTGACGTTCGACACGGGGGGAATCTCCCTCAAGAAATGGGAAGGCATGGAGAAGATGAAGTACGACATGGCGGGAGGGGCCGGAATGCTTGCCACGCTGCGGGCAGCGGCCGCCCTCGGGGTCCGCAGGAACATCGTGGCGGTCATCCCCGCCGTGGAGAACATGCCGTCCGGAACCGCCTACCGGCCCGGCGACGTGCTACGGATGATGTCGGGGAAGACGGTGGAGGTGCTCTCCACCGATGCCGAGGGGCGGTTGATTCTGGCGGACGCCATCACCTTCGCAAAGAATCGGTATCGGCCGGCCGTCATTCTCGATGCCGCCACGCTGACCGGCGCGTGCGTGGTGGCGCTGGGAAGCGTCACGATGGGGATGATGGGGAACGACCCGAAGCTCCTGGACCGCATGCGGGAGGCCTCGGAGGCCTCGGGGGAGAAGACCTGGGAGCTGCCGCTTCACGAGGAATACTTCGAGCAGATCAAGAGCGACATCGCCGACCTCAAGAACATCGGCGGGCCGGAGGGAGGCGCGATCACGGCAGGCTATTTCCTGAAGGAGTTCGCCGGGGATACGCCCTGGGTCCATATGGACATTGCCGGGGTAGCCTGGAGGGAGAAGGAGAAAATGGGGTATGCCCCCGGTCCGACCGGGGTGCCGGTACGGCTTCTGGTGGAATTCCTGAGGAGAGAAGGGGAGGGGACGTAGCGCCCGGCCCCCCGGGGGTGAGCATGTCCGACAAGTCGTCGCGATCGCCGAAAGAGGAAGAGTATACCGCCTGCCCGTCCTGCTCGATCCAGATTCCCGCGAATGTCCCCGTCTGCCCCCACTGCCAGCAGATCGTCCCCCAGGCGGAGCGCAAGGAGCGCACGCGCCCCATCTCCGCGGGAGTGCCGGATCTCGCCGCCCTGTGGGCTAGGTACAGCATGTGGATCAAGCTGGCGGGACCGGCTCTCCTCGCCGTTCTCCTGCTCGCATTCGTATACCAGCGATGGGTTGCGCACAACGTGAAGGTGGAACCGAATCCCTCGCTTCCGATCCAGGTCGAGAAGGAGAGGGAGGGGGATACGCTTATCCTGCGGGGAACGGTGACCAACCGGGGGGACGACATCCCCGATCTCTCCCTCCGATCGATCGCGGTCATCGTGGAGTTCGTCTACCGGGACGGCCGCAGACAGAAGAAGACGGTGTTCCCGAAGACGGAGTTCCGGGGGAAGGGGGCGCTCCTCCGCGGGGAGACGGGGAAATTCGAGGCGGCAGGTTCGGCAAAGGAGCTCAGGGAGGTCGTTCTCCGAAGCGAGATCGTGGACCTGGGGATGGGACGGAAGCTCATCCGTCCCCGTGGGAGGTGAGCCACCGCCGCGTTCTCGGGCACGCGGGGAGGCAGCGGGTCCGGGCCCAGCGGGAAAGCGAAGCCACGTCGTCCGCGGTATCGATGTCGAACCCGGGGGGGAGAAGGGAATAGGGGAGCCCCGCGGCCCGGCATCTCAGGGAAACCTCGGAAAGAACCGCGTCCGTCCCCCAGTTTACTCCCCGGAACAGTGACGGGGCGTGGAAGGAGAGGGCGATCAGGTAGAATCCCCCGTCGTCGCATGGGCCGAAAACGGCGCCGGCCGAGGAAGCGAGTTCACGGAAAGCAGCACGCACGAGTGGTGCGGATAGCGTCGGACAGTCCGCGCCGACGATCGAGACCCGGGTGCAGCCCCGGGCAAAGGCGGTTTCGAACGCGCTCGCCATCCGTTCGCCGAGGTCCTTCCCCGTCTGGGGAACCCGCACGAAGCCGGAAAACGGATCCCGGCGAAAGAACCCCTCGCTTCCGGGCGGGGAGAAAAACAGGTAGCGTTGGGTCCGTGCCAACCGGGACAGTTCCGCCGCCGTGTCCTTAAGGAGGCATGCGTAGAGCGCGGCCGCATTCGCTTTCGTAAACGGTGGGCAAAGGCGCGTCTTGACCAACCCCGAAAGGGGAGCTTTCGCCATCAGGATCACCGCGTCCTTTTCCATCACGGGGTTTCCCTTCCTAGGGCATCGCCTCGCATAAGGGTCATCTGTATCGGGTTGTTAACAAGCGATTGCCAGAAACCCGATCCCCGGGTACTATATCTGCCTTTACCGTTTATTGCATGAGGGGAGCATCATGAGGGAGAAAACCAAGAGAATCCTGAACATCGGTCTTCCGAAGGGGAGCCTGCAGGATTCCACGATAAAGCTCTTTCGAAAGGCGGGGTTCACCATATCGGTGGGCTCCCGCAGTTATATCCCGTCCATCGACGACGAGGAGCTATCCGGGCTTTTGATCCGCGCCCAGGAGATGGCCCGCTACGTGCAAGACGGCATCCTGGATCTCGGACTGACCGGCCGCGACTGGGTCATGGAGCAGAATGCCAAGGTGAAGGAGGTCTGTCCCCTTCAGTACGCGAAAGGGGGGCTGCGCCCCGTCCGGTGGGTGGTCGCCGTGCCGAACGAGTCCCCCATTAAACGCATCGAAGATCTAAGCGGCAAGAGGGTGGCTACCGAACTTGTCCAGTACACCCGCCGGTACCTCAGGGAGAGGGGGATCAGGGCGAACGTCGAGTTCTCGTGGGGAGCGACGGAGGTGAAGGCCCCGCGTCTGGCCGACGCGATCGTGGAACTGACCGAGACGGGGAGCACCCTCCGCTCGAATAACCTGAGAATCGTGGACACCATCCTGGAGTCGACGACCGTCCTGATCGCCAACCGGGATGCATGGAAAGATCCGTGGAAACGAAAAAAGATCGAAAACATCGCGATGCTTCTCACCGGTGCCCTTCGGGCAGAGGAAAACGTCGGGTTGAAGATGAACGTCAACCGCGCCGATCTCGACAAGGTGATAAAGGTTCTCCCCGCCCTCCACACCCCCACGATATCGTCGCTTTCCGAGGAGGGTTGGTTCAGCCTCGAGGTCATCGTGGACGAAAAGACCGTGCGGGAACTGATTCCCGTGCTGAAGAATTCGGGCGCTTCGGGCATCGTCGAGTACCCGCTCAACAAGGTGATTCCATAGGCAAGACCGCACTTCTTCGGAAGGCGCTCTCCTCGTCTCTCCTTGCGTATGGGGCCGCCGACTTGTCGACCGACCCCGTCCGGTTCCCCCACCGGTTCGCGGACCGCGCGGATGCGGAGGTCGCGGCGTTCGTGGCAGCCTCCTTCGCCTTCGGCAATGTGGTCCGGATGCTGCCGTTTCTCGAAAGGCTGTTCCGGGTCCTTGGCCCGTCTCCCCATGCGGCCCTGACGGCGGGACGCCCCGTCCCCCCGCCCCGTGTCGTGGATCTTTCCTACCGGTTCATCTCCCCGCGCGGAGTTCACCGCTTTCTCTTCTGCGTCCGGACGGCTCTTCTCGCACACGGCTCGCTGGAAGCTCTCTACCGGCGGGCCAATGAGCGGGAAGCCGGCGGGGCGCGCGCATGGCTGGCCGGTTTTCTCTCTTCTTTCCGGGAGGCGTGGGGGGATGCGATCCCCCGGGAAAGGGATTTTCTGTTTCCCGACCCGCGCAAGGGATCTGCCTGCAAGCGGCACAACCTGTTCCTGCGCTGGATGGTGCGGGGGGGAGACGGGGTGGATCTGGGGCTCTGGACGGTTCTCGCACCGCGGCAACTGATTGTCCCCGTCGACACGCACATGGCGAGGCTGGGGAAGTGGCTGGGGCTTACCACCCGCAGAAGCCTCGACTGGGGGATGGCGGAGGAGATTACCGATGCGTTCCGGGCGGTGTGCCCCGAGGACCCCGTCCGGTTCGACTTCGTTCTTACCCGGATCGGGATCCTGAAGGTCTGCACCCACGCGTCCCGGGGGACCTGCGCCCGGTGCCCGCTTGCCCCCGCCTGCTTGGAAGGGACGACGGCTTTCTCCCCTCGCGGACAGGACGAGAGGCCCCCCGGGGAGAAAATGGTGTTGCCCACCCTCCCTCGCTGGGATAGATTTGGAAAGAGACCTTCTTGTCCCGAAACCACGGGACGAGCGGAGGGAAAATGCCGAGTAAAAAATTAAAAATCGGGGAAATCCTCGTTTCTTCGGGTTTGATCACGGAGGAGCAACTAAAGGCCGCGCTCAACGGCCAGAGGCAGCTCGGGGGCACGGTCGGGGAGAACCTCATCCGGCTGGGCTACCTCGACGAAGAGGTGCTGCTGAATTCCCTGTCCGAACAGACGGGCCTGCAGCACATCAATCTCACCCGGGTTGAGGTTCCTCCCTCCATCCAGCGCCTCATCAAGCTGGAGACCGTCCGGTCCCGGCGGTTGCTTCCCATCGGATTCGAGGGGAAGAGACTCGTGGTCGGCATGGTCGATCCGACGGACCTGTCGGCCCTTTCCGAGGTGGAGTTCCAGTCGGGGCATTCCACGAAGCCGGTGATCCTGTCCGCCACCCATTTCGAGCAGGCGCTCGGCCATTTCCAGACCGCCGGATACGGGGTGGAACCATTGAACCTCAGCGGGGAAAAACTGCCACGTCAGTCCCCGGCGGAGAGCGACATCAAGAGCCTTCTCAAGGCGCTGGTCGTCTGGCACGGCCAGGACCTCCACCTCTCCTCCGGCGCCATCCCGTCCATCCGGGTGGACGGGGAAATCCGGCGCATGGAAATCCCGGCGCTCAAGCCCGCCGATGTCGAAGCGATGGTCCACGAAATCCTCACGCCGGAACAGAAACGGATTTTCCAGGAGAACCTCGAGCTGGATTTCGCCTTCTCCCTCGATGGGATCGGGCGCTTCCGTTGCAACGTCTACCGGCAGCGGGGCTCCCTCGCGTTCACCTCCCGCCACGTCGCGGACAAAATTCCTCCCGCCGCCGAGCTGGGTCTCCCGGAGTTCCTTCAGGAGTACGCCTTGCGGAAGCACGGCATCATCCTGATCACCGGGCCGAACGGTCACGGCAAGACCACGACCATGGCGAACCTCGTGGATACGATCAACCGGGAACGGAAGGCGAACATCATCACCATCGAGGATCCGATCGAGTACACACACCGGCACAAGAACTCGAACGTGAACCAGCGGGAGGTGGGGACCGACACCCTCTCGTTCGGGGACGGTCTCCGTCATATCTTCCGGCAGAACCCCGATGTCATCGTGATCGGGGAACTTCGGGACTTCGATAGTTTCTCCATCGCCCTGTCGGCAGCGGAGACCGGTCACCTCGTTATGGCGACGATGCACTCCAATAATGCAACCGCCGCCGTGGACCGGATCATCGATATCTTCCCCCCGGCCCAGCAATCCCAGGTGCGGGCCCAGCTGGCGGACTGCCTCCAGGTGGTTTTCTCGCAACGCCTGCTCCGGAGAGCGTCCGGCAGCGGACGCATTCTGGCGTGGGAGAAGATGAGCTCCTCCCTCCGTGTCCGTAACGCCATCCGCGAAGGGAAGGTGCACGTCCTGCGCGGCATGATGCAGACGAATGTCGAGGAACTGGTGAGCATCGACTGGACCCTCGCGGAGCTCGTCACTGCCGGGAAGGTGAAGTACGAGGAGGCGCTCAAGTACGCGGATAGCCACACGTATCTCAACGAACTGCTCAAGGTCAAAGGAGCGTACCGGTAAGGCCGGACGGGAGACAGAGGAAGGGGATGATCGGCAAGAAGATACGCCTGGAAAGGATCGTCGACCGGAACACCCGGCGAACGGTCATTGTCCCGTTTGACCACGGAATGACCGTCGGCCCCATCCCCGGACTCATCCAGATCCCCCCCGCAGCCAACCTCATAGCCGAAGGGGGCGCGAATGCGGCCGTCGTACACCGGGGCGCCGCCATGTTCGGACACCGGGGATACGGGAAAGACCTCGGGCTTATCCTCCACCTCTCCGCCAGCACGACGCTTTCTCCGGACTCGAACCGGAAGGTGCTGGTGGCCACCGTGGAGGACGCCCTTCAGATAGGGGCCGATGCGGTATCGATCCACGTGAACCTCGGTGCCGAGGACGAGGCGCAGATGCTTCGGGATTTCGGAACGGTTTCCACTACCTGCCAGAGATGGGGGATGCCCCTACTCGCGATGATCTACACGCGAGGACCGAAGATCCGGAACGAGTTCGACGTCCGGTACATCCGGCACGCGGCGCGGGTGGGGGCGGAGATGGGGGCGGACATTGTGAAGGTTCCCTACACGGGAAGCCCCGCGACGTTCCGCGAAGTGGTGGAAGGGTGCGCCTCCCTCGTTGTCATCGCGGGGGGCGAGAAAATGAGGAGCGACAGGGAGGTTTTCGAAATGGTAAAGGGCGCGATGGAAGCGGGTGGGGCCGGTGCCTCCATCGGGCGCAACGTGTTTCAGCACAAGTTTCCGGCATCGATGGTCCGGGCTATTGCGGCGATCGTCCACGGTGGTGCGACCACCAAAGATGCGATCGACATGTTGAGGCAGGCGGGAAAGTGATGGTCCCGGTGTTGTGGGCGCGGGTCATCCCGTGGGAGAAGGAGGTCGCGATCGCGGCGCTCGAGTCGGGCGTGGAGACCCTTTGGGTTCCCGATGATTGCGCAGGCAGCGCCCGGGAGCTCGGGCGGCTGACGGCGGTATGCTCCGAAGGGGACCTGCGCGAGGGGAGGGATTTTCTCGTTACCCGGATGCGCGGGAAGGAGGACGAGACAGTGGTCCTTTCCTCTACCCCCGAGATGATCTGGGTGGTCCGGCCGGAAGAAAGGGAAGTGATCCCCCTGGAGAACCTCGTGGCCCGCCGCAGGAAGATTTTCGCGGTGGCCCGCACCCCCGAGGAAGTCGCCTTGTACCGGGGGGTGCTGGAGCGAGGAGTCCACGGGATCGTTCTCGAGACGGACTCTCCTAAAATGATGCGCCAACTGGCATCGGCGGCCCGCGTCGAGGCCGGGACGGTGCCGCTTGTCTCCGCGCGGATAACCGAAGTAACCTCCCTCGGAATCGGGGACCGGGTATGCGTTGACACCTGCTCCCTGATCGAAGGGAGCCGCGGGATGCTGGTGGGGAACTCGAGCGCGGGGATGTTTCTCGTGTGCGCGGAAAATGTTCCCAACCCGTATGTCCTCCCCCGGCCCTTCCGCGTCAATGCGGGGGCGGTGCATTCCTATTGTCGGCTCCCCGCGGGGCGGACGGGGTACTTGTCGGAGTTGGCGGCCGGTTCCGAGGTGCTCCTGGTAAACGATCACGGGGAAGGGGAGATGGCCGCCGTCGGGCGGGTGAAAGTGGAGCGGAGGCCGTTGCTGCTCGTCCGAGCGGAAGGCCCCGGGGGCGCAATCCATTCCGTCATCCTGCAGAACGCGGAGACGATCCGGCTGGTGGATGGCTCCGGGCGCGCAGTATCCGTGGCGAAGCTGTCCGTGGGGGATTCCGTTCTTCTCGCGGAGGAGAGGGCGGGAAGACACTTCGGGATGGCGGTGGAAGAAACGATCCGGGAAAATTGAGGAGGGAACCCTATCCGGGTGGTATGATAGAAGGGTAAACGGCCGTCGGCCAGGAGGGATGCATGTTCGGACTCGGGGTACCGGAACTCATAATCATTCTCGTGATTGTCGTCCTGCTCTTCGGTGCGGGCAAACTTCCGCAGATCGGAAGCGGCCTCGGGGAGGGAATTCGCAACTTCCGAAAGTCGATGAAGGAGAAGAACGAAGTCGACGTCACTCCCACGAAGCCGGAGAATACGGAAAATAAGGACAAGTAGCGGTTTTTATTTTATCTGCTGATTGCCGGAGTCCCGCTCCTCCGGCGGCTTGAACTCAGTCCCCGTCCAGGGCCTCCATCCGGTATTCCTCGATTCCCTCCGGAGGGTCGAAAAACACCAGCATGAAAGGAACCGATTTCCCCGGGGCAACGTCCACATTGCTCAGTTTGTCCCCGAAGCGGTTGGACATGGCAGTTTCGATTTTCTCCTGGTCCGTGGAACGCAACCCGTAGATGATGTTCCCCGCGTACCCCGTCTTCTCGGCGATCGTCTGGTGATTGCCGTCTAGCAGCTCCGCCCGGATCCGGATACCGCTTTTCTTCTTTCGTCCCTGATTGGTGGCTACTCCCTTGATGACGAACATCCTGCCCACCTTGTCGCCCATCTCGTAGTAGCCGATCAGGTTGCTTATGCTGTAGGGCTTGACGGACTCCTTCCCGCCCAGCCATAACGACTCCATGCTCGGGATAAGGGTATGCAGGGTTTTCCGCCCGGGATCCGTGAAGGCGAGGTACGCGCCTCCCCCCGCCAGAATCACAAACAGGAGCGCCAGGAGCGCGACGGACGGTTTCCCGGAGGGAGCGGAGGGCCGTGGGCGGATCGCCGGTTTCCTCTCGATTCCCATGGGCTGTGGCGACGGAATCTCCAGAGGGGGCGAATCCGGGACGAAGGTCTCCTCGGTGGAATTGCTTTCGACCAGGTCGGACAATTGGTCCTGGAGCGTATCCGCACGCGCAGCGTCGTGGTCCATGCTGTGGTCGGAAGACTCCGGGGAGTCCGGTGTCGGGGAAACGGGAGCCACGTCCTCTCCCTCGAATCCGATGGGAACCTCACTCAGTTGTTCCGAGATGTCGAATGGTTCGCTTGACCCCCTTGCCGCTTCCCTCTTCCTCAGGAAGTCGGGGAGGGCGGTGTCGAGGCCAAGGAACTCCGTTGGGTGCTGGCCCGGGTGCTCCCGTACCTTTTCCGTCAATGGCGGCGGGGGAAGCGCTTCCTCGCCAGCCAAATCCTCCGGACTTCGGACGGGCGTTTCCCCGGTCTCCTGGGGAGAGGAGATATCCCCCTCCTTTCCAAGCGCAAGCGGGAACGAGATGTCCTCACCCTCCCGCGGAAGCGCCCACTTTTCCGCGACAGGAGGGGTTTCCTGCTCGGACTTCTGCTTCTTGCCCAGAATGCTTTCGAAGGCGGCGTACAACTTGTCTCGCGTCCTGGTGGGTTCCGCCTGCTCCTGCGCGAACGTTTCCTTTCCCTCTTCCGCCGGGGGCGCCGGTTCTTCCGCTGCCGGAGGTGACAGTTCTACCTCCTCGCGGAACAGGGGGCTTTCGAAGGCGACGTCGACCTCGTCTTGCGTCAGGGAGGGTTCCGCCTGCTCCTGCACGAACGTTTCCTTTTCCCGTATCTCGCGGAGAAGCGCGTCGAGGCCGGAGACGGTGTCGTCACGGTGCGGCGGTGATTCCTCCATCGGTTCCTGCGCAAGGGTTTCCCGTTCTTCTACTACCGGGGGGGCTGGTTCTTCCCCGACCGGAGTAGGCACCTGCTCGGTCTCCCGCTCTCGACCAAAAATGCTATCTAAGGCGGCGTCGACCTCGTCCGGCGTCAGGGAGGGTTCCTCCTGCTCCTGCGCGAACGTTTCCTGTTCCTCTTCCGCCGGGAGCGCCGATTCTTCCGCTGCCGGAGGTGACGGTTCCTCCTCCTCGCGGAACAGGGGGCTTTCGAAGGCGGCGGCCTCGTCTGGCGCCAGGGAGGGATCCGCCTGCTCTTCCGGGGCCGGATGGGGCGCCTGTTCCGTCTCCCGTTCCCGGCTCTTTATGGATTCGAATGCAGCGTCGACCTCTCTACGTGGCGGTTGGGGAGGTCTCTTTTCCGGCTCCTGAAGGACTGCCCGAAGGTCGAAGAGATGCTTCTCTGCAGGTGGGGACATTTCGGGTGGCGGGATATCGCTTTTCATGACGATGATTGACTCGCCACACTTCCGGCACCGGATGCGTGCTCCCTTCCCCTTGATCTTGGATTCATCCAATCGGAAACGCGCCCGGCAAGCCTGGCACTCGATGATCATTGTTCCCCTCCGCCCACTGCTTCGTGTCCGGTGTTGCTCCTACCCGACTATAATGGATTCGCGGTCACCTCTCAACCCCGATTCATCCTCTGTGTTGCTTTGCTCCGAGGGCGCACAGGAGGATGCCCACCTCGTACAGTGCGTAGATGGGGACGGCGACGAGGACCTGGGAAACGGCATCCGGGGGGCTGAGGATTGCTCCCAGCAGGAATACGCCGACGATCGCTACCTTCCTCCCGCGGCGCAGATGGTCCGGGGACAGAATCCCCGCCCGTCCCGCCAGGAACAGGACCAGTGGCACTTCGAACATCACTCCGAAAATCAGCAGAAGCCGGAGGATCAGAGAGAGTGCCTCTTTCATCGACGGCATCGCGACGATGGTCGATCCTCCGAAGGCGAGGAAGAAGGAGAATATCGACGGGGCTGCGAAGAAATACGCGAACGCCATCCCGGAAAGGAGGGCCGCCGTCGAGCAGATGGAGAAGAGAATAAGAATCTTTCTCTCCTTCCGGAAGAGGCCGGGGCTGACGAACTTCCACGCCTGGTAGAAGATCACGGGGCTTGCCAGAACGAATCCTCCCCAGAGGGCCAGCTTGAAATAGGTGAGAAACGCTTCGGTGAGTTCGGTGAAGATGAGGCGGGAATCCACGGGGAGTTGTTTCGTCAGGGGGGCAAGAAGCATCTGATAGAGGATTTCGGCGCGGGAATAGCAAAGGGCGGTTCCCAGCCCCATCGCAATGAGGGAGCGGATCAGCCGCTGGCGCAGTTCATCCAGGTGCTCCGTGAGCGGCAGCCGGACCTCGGAGTTCGTTCCTGGTTCCGGCTTCATCTAGAAAGGGAGGCCTATTCCGTTCATCCCTTGGGGGCGGATGGTGGCGGAGGAGATTCGTTCGCGGCGGACGGGGGAGGATCGGAGCCTGCCGCGTCGCCGGGAGGGGAAGGATCGGAGC
>JBAULH010000190.1:0-6795 GCA_049578085.1 Candidatus Deferrimicrobiaceae bacterium | reverse complement strand
AGGACACGGACATCCACGAAAATCGACTCGTTCCCTCCAACCCGTTTGATCTCCTTCTGTTCAAGGGCGCGCAGGAGCTTGGGCTGGAGACGGTAGGGAAGCTCGCCGATTTCGTCTAAGAATATCGTCCCGCCGTGGGCGATCTCGAAGGCCCCTCTTCTTTGCACGGTCGCACCGGTGAACGCCCCTTTTTCGTGGCCGAAGAGTTCGCTTTCGATCAGCTCCGGGGAGATTGCTCCACAGTTGACGATCACGAACGGGCTGTTCTTCCTCAACGAACATTCGTGGATTCCCCGCGATGCGAGTTCCTTTCCGCTGCCCGTCTCTCCTTCAATCAAAACGGGAAAATCGGAGCCAGCCACCTTATAAATAGTTGAAATAAATTCTTTTATAACAATACTATTGCCTATCATATCTAAGGTAGAATATGATGTTTTTGGGAGAGTTTTTCTGTCGATACGAGGGAGTGGAGCCACGGAAGAGCCGGGAACGACCGTTGGAGGTTCGGACGCGGAGGGCGATTTCCCATCCCGGGAAAAGTGGATCCGATATGGTCCAATGCGGAAGGAAACGCCTCCCTCCAGTTGCACCTGGGAGATTCGTCTCCCTTCGACAAACGTCCCGTTCTTGCTGTTGTCGGAAAGGAAATACTGATCCCCCACCCGGAAAATACGCGCGTGGAGCCGGCTTACCGAAGGATCGGGCAATAACAGATCCGCCTCCTTGCTCCTTCCGATCCTGACCTCTTTCAACCCGAGCCGGATTTCGACGGTCATCCCGTTCGAGATCGAAACGGACAGGATCGCCGGGTTTTCTGCCGGAATCATGGGGAACCCCTGCGTTTTTCCCGTGCACGTCAGCAAAAGGAATGCCGGAATCTTACCCCATTTTTCGTCTCACCGCTTCCCCAATCTTGTTCATCGATACTAGAATCAGGAATATCCCGAACACTTGAGGAGTACATTGCATCGTAATTGATTGAAGAATTCATCCGTCCGGGAGGACCTCATGTCTATGGAAACTACCGATTTCCTCTGCAAAAGGATCGTCGAAAGCTCACCCGACGCGATCATCTTCTCCGACCAGGACGGGATCATCCGGCTCTGGAATGCCGGGGCAGGGGCGATCTTCGGGTACACCGCCGAGGAGGCGGTGGGGATGACGCTGGACATCATCGTTCCCGAAGCGATCCGGGAGAGGCACTGGGAAGGGTATTTCCGGGTGATAAAGACCGGGGTGACCAAGTATGGAAAAGATCTGCTCTCCGTCCCGGGGATTCGCAAGGACGGCTCCCGGGTCTCCCTCGAGTTCTCCGTCGCGCTCATCCGGGACGAGGACGGCGCCCTGCTCGGCATATCGGCCGTGTTGCGCGACGTGACCGTCCGCTGGCGGAAGGAGAGGGAGTTGAAGGAACGGATCGCCGCGCTGGAAGGGCCTGCGAAAAAATAGGGCTCTCCGTCCTAACGTCGCGGGGGACTCCTGCGAAGGCACTGGCGGGGGAACCGGTATTCCCGTTTCCTGGTGCAAAGCACCCCTAACGGGGACAGCAGCAGGAGCAGGGCGGCAACTGTGGATGCCGCATCGTCCTCTCCCTTGCCGTTCACGACGGAACATCCCCCGCCCCCACCGCTTGAACTAGTCACAAGGGTGACCGCAACCGTGTGCGTTGCCAGTGCGCTGTCGTCCATGCCGTCGTTAACCCGCAATCCCAGCTCGTACGTGCCGGAAACGTCCGGGACCAGCGTGACGTTGTCCACATTCGCGGTCGTCAGAACCGAGGCGCTGCCCGAAGGCCTTGCCAGGAGAATCCAGTGGAAAGAGAGTGATTGCTGCGCGTCCGCATCCATTCCCGTTCCCGCGAATGGGATCGACGTAACGTTGTCCACCGCGGCGGGGCCCGAGATCGAGGCGGTCGGTACGTTGTTCACGCGTATCGTCGCGCTGGCTATGTTGTAGGGCGCGGATCCGGGTGCGGCCGTGAGGGTGACCGGGTAGTCACCCGACGTGTTCGCGGTGAACGTGGTCGACGGTCCCGTGAGGGGAGTGACCGTCGCTCCGGGGGCCGACCAGGAATAGGTAACGGCGTCGCCGTACGGTCCGGAACTTTTCTCATCGGCCCGAAGGATCAGGTCTTCCCCCGGAAGGGCCCTCAGGGGTCCGCTGATCCCGGCTACGGTTTCGGTTATCGCGCTCAGGGCGTTGACCTTGCCGTACCCCCAGGTCATGTTGGGTACGCCCGATCCGTCCGTGGGCGCGGAAGCCGTTCTTTTCAGGCGCTCCCGCATCTGCGCGCCCGTCAGGTTCGAGTTCGATTCCCAGACCAGCGCCGCTATCCCTGCGACGTGCGGGGTGGACATGCTCGTCCCCTGCTCGATGATGTAATCGGGTTCGCCCGGCACCGTCTGGGGTTCGGGGGGAGGGTCCTGGTACGGGTCGAGCGACTTCGCGGAATAGAGGATGGTCCCCGGGGCGGTAAGGTCCGGCTTCTCTCTCCCGTCCCTGGTGGGACCGAGGCTGCTGAATGACGAGATGTTCTGCACAGCCGGGGACCCTCCCGGGGTCTTCGTTTCGAAGGACCCCACGGCGATGACGTCTTCCGCGTTCGCCGGTTCCGTGATCGTTCCCGCCTGGGTACCAACCGAAAAGTTCCCCTCGAAAAGGTCGACGTAGGCATCCACCTTCCCGTTTCCCCCGTTCCGGGTCCGACTGAGGAGGATGGAGGCGGATGTGGCAGCCGAGGCGCTGAAGAACACCGAGATGTGGGTTGCCCCGTTCGGAGGAGCGTCGGTCCGGTTATAGATCGAAACCCCGGGGGAGGAAGCATAGGTTTCCGTCGGCGCTGTGGCCGATTCTCCTCCTGACAACGTAGCGGTGACGGTGTACCTGTCCTCCCCGTCCGCCCAGACGTCGATAAAGGAACTGCCGGCTTCCAGGGACAGGGAGGCGGTTACCGACCCGAAGGGAGGAAGAACGGACTGGAAGTGCTCCTTGTGCGTCCTCTCGTTTCCCGCGGCGGCGGAGAGGATCTGTTTTCCGTCGGGGGATACGCCGTTGGTGGCATAGAATCCGAGACCGCTTTCGAATCCGCTGGACCCGTCGTGGGGCCCGGTCATGAGTCCCAGACTCAGGTTGATCGCTACGGGGGTCGTGCCCGCAAATGTGAGAAGGTTGGCAACGCCATTCTGGATATCCACTGTGGTGAAGGTCGTCTTAGCCACGAGGAGGTCGGCGCCCGGCGCCATCCCCGTGAAATGTCCCCCGGAAAGGAACCCGTTGCCGGCGGCGATTCCGGTGACGTGGGTTCCGTGCCAGGACGTGTCCACTCCGGCGATCGTCTCATTGGGATACCAATGGGCGATGCGGGAAAGGGATGGGTTGCCGTTTACGAAAAAGTCGAGGTGCCCCGAGGACAGGCCGGTGTCCACGACCCCCACGTAGGTCCCGGTTCCGTCGTAGGCTGCCGGAAGCCCCGTTCCCAAGTGCACAATTTTCGCGGAGACGGCCGGCAGGCTTAGGTCAAGCATCGGCCTGGCGAGTTTCTCGGACTCGATGTATGTCACCTCCGGCCAGCGGGAGAGGTAACGCGCCGCGTCCCGCGGGATGGCGCCCGAGAAGAGTCGTGCGTGAATGGGAGAGACGGTTCCCCCCAATGCTTCGATTTTTGCTGGAAATGTCTGTTCCGCATCCCGGAGGAACACGAAGACTCGCGGAAGGGATGACTGCCTTCCCGTCGCGCTCATGACCTTGCCTTGCGCGGCGACCATGGCCGGCTCGTCGGTCGCCAGCATGAGCGGCTCAATCTTTCGCTGGTCGGGGCGCACGTCCACGCCGGAAAGGGACGCCACCCCAAAGAGCATGACGATAAGAAGAAGGATATGTCTCGGACGGGGTTTGAAATACAAATTGGTAACTTTCCGGCGCGTCACATCGTCCGGGCTTTAGATGCACCTTCGTAGAAAAGTATTCGATCGTCTTCCAAGAGGCGCGGCAGGGAGGTGAGCGGGCCGGAGAGGGACCAGACGACCCCGGCGCGCGAGGAGATCGTGAATCCGGCGGCCTCGATAAATTTCTCCTCCTTTTCCTGCGGGAGGTCCCGGAACCGGACGAGAAAGTTCGCTGTCTCGGTCTCCATCCCCTCGCCGAACTGCCGAAGAATCCCCATCAGGAATGCGGGATGGATCCGGGCCAGGGGCCCCTGCCGGCAGAGGTAGTAGACTTTTCTGACGGACGGTTCTTTCAGTAGCGGAGGGATGTCGGGGGAGTTGAGCAGAACGATGGCCGCGTTTCCGAACGAGTCCAGCACCGACAGCTCAAGCCGGTCGAGCATCTCCGACTGGAAGAGAAAGACGTCGGATCGAAAGACGACCACGCCGACGAAGAGCGCCGGCAGGTTCTCCCGAATGATCAGGCCGATCTTTTCGTCCCCCTTTTCCTTGAGAATCGCCTCCTCCTCCTGGGTGAGCTGCGGCCGCGGCCGGTCTTCCCGGCAGGCGGGCAGAAGCAAGAAAAGGAGGAGTGCGAGGGAAAGAATCCGTCGGGTCATCGGTTCACCGGGAGGAGAAACCCGATGCGCAGGGTGGCGTCGAGGTACTTGCTGTCGTCGTAGCGGCTTTTCAGGTTGGCGGACCGAACGACGAGGGGCAGCTGTCCGTTCTCCATCCGGGTGAGGAGCCGGATCGCCTCCATATAGGTCAGGTTCTCCACCTTCAGATCGAACGCCTCTTCGGAGACGTATTCCCCGTTCCGGGGACCGGCGGATTTGAGGCTGAACGCCGACTGGGGCAACCCTGCCTGCTGGATTTCCGCGGTCAGGCGGGCCAGGGGAGACTCGGACGAGTTGGCGGCGGCGGTTACCAATGCCATCTTCCGGCGCACCTCCCGGTCCAGACTCGTCAGTTCCGGGCGCATCCTCCGCAGTTCCGCCAGGTCCTTCTCGGCCGCCACCGACGCCCGCGACAGCGAACGGACACGGGAGATTCCGGGGATCACCACGAAGGAGAGGAGTAGAATAAGGGCCGCCGCGGCCGCGCCCAGGGCAAGAACGACCTTTTCCCGGCTACGAAGCACGGCCGTTTGCCCCTTTCTCGATGAGAATCGTGTACCGCAGGTTGCCGCCCCGCGCGCTCCCCTCGGATTCCTGGACGTTCACGTTCGTCTTCGGCCCGAAGGCGTTGACGAGTGCGGTCCGGAACGTTTCGACCTGCTGCGCGGACCCCGCGTCGCCGGCGATCTGCAGGCGGCCGGAATCGAACGAGACTTCCCGGACGGAGATGCTTCCCCCTTCCGGGAGGGCCCGGGAGACCAATCCCAGCATGAAGGTCGCCTCCGGAAAGTCGGCCCCGAGCTCCTTGCCCTGCCGGGAAAGCGAAAGGACCTTCTCCCGGATCTGCGCCGTCTCCTGGCCGACCACCTTTACTCCGGGGACGGCCTCCGTGAATTCCTTCCGGATTTCGGCCCGGATCCGAAAGACTTTTTTCCCCTCGGACCACCGCGCGATCCCGAGGGAGACCGAAGCGGCAAGGACGGCGACCACTGCCGCGACGGCCGCGACGCGGATCCGGAACCGGCGCCTCGTTCTTTCCGATTCGGCTTCCGCCGAGGTGCGAAGGGAGAATCCCCCGGTCTCCTTGCCGTAGAAGGGGGCAAGTGCCGCGCCGTAGGCATACGGCGAAGCGTTCTCCGCCTCGGCGGGCGGAACGAAGGGGGTCGCGTGAGGAACGATATCCGCAAGGGATGGGGGAAGATTTCCCAGCAGGATGACAGGCGACGGGGAACCGAACGTGTCGGGGCCCAGGATCTCCCGAATCCCGGCTTCCAGCTCTTCCGGGTTTGCCGCGATCGTCTCAGGGAACTGGCGGGCCGACGCGATGGCGCCCCCGGACAGCCGCAGGGCGACGATGTCGTTCCGGTCGGAATAGACCAGGCCGGAAAAACCGCTTCGGGTGGAAAGGACGGCGCAAAGAAGGGACACGTGGTCGGTGATCGCCCGGTCCGGGGAAAACCCGGTGGCGGTGAAGTCGGCCACCGTTTTCTCCACGACGGAGCGGCGGGCGGAAATGGCGAAGAATGTCCCCGTCTCCCCGGGGGGGGAAGGAAGGACGTCGGAGAGGATCTCCTCGTCCTCGATCGGGAGATTTCCCTCGAGGTCCGCGAGGTGCATCTTCTTCGCGCGCGCAAGATCGGGGACGGGCAACGATACGCGGCGCAGGAATGTCCACGCGGGAGGGAGGGACAGCACGGCGGGGGGAAATCCTCCGGCGCCGGCGATCTTGCGAACCTCCTCCGCGAGACGGGCGATATCTCCGGGACCTCCGTACGGCTCCTCGCACGGTACGGCGCAGGCTCCCTCCATCCTCGAGGAGAAGAGAGTCTGCTCCCACAGGACCGCGGAGAGGGTGTTGCGCGCGATGGAAATGCCCAGGCTTTTCATGGCTCCTTTCCTTTAGAAGAACCGGAACTCGCCCTTCGGAGACAGGAGCGTGCCCGTAATTCTCAGATTAGCATTCTTGGCGTTTTTCGCCAGCAGGTCAAATATGGCGGCAATCCTCCCATCGAGGGGGTTCTCGATTTTCAGGTGAAACGTGATTGCCGACCGGGAGGGCGTGAAGACCCCCGCGATCTCGCCGGTCCCCTCGACCCGGGCACCCTCGTACGTTGCCGTGAACGAGGAGACGATCAGGGATCCTTCCCGCAACGCGAACAGGATCGTGACATCACGGAGCAGCGCCTCCCGGATGGGCGAGGACGGCTCGGGAATCGGCACGCGGACCCAGGCGAACCGTCCCGTTCCCGTTC
>JBAULH010000189.1:0-1678 GCA_049578085.1 Candidatus Deferrimicrobiaceae bacterium | reverse complement strand
CCCCAGGCGCACCTTGATGCGATGCAGAGATTCGCTAAAGTAATGGGGCTCAAGAGCTAAGCATCCAGCATCTAGCATCTAGCTGCTAGCCAAGAACGCCTCCGCTCAGGGATGCGCGTGGGTGGGGAAAACTCTACCCGATGGCGCGAAGCGACGTCGGTTGTTTGCGGTTGGCTGAGCTCAGGCTGCCGCGCCACCGGAGGACTCTGTCCCTGGGGGTCAGCCCCTTGGGGATCAGAGCGGGGCATGGACAGCCTGCGGCGTCCCGAGACTGGCTCATCCTAATCATCAAGACTTCTTGCTTCGTCACCCCCCTGGCGCCCCCCTTTGAAGGGGGGCCTGCAGGGGGGTAGATTAAGAGCAGCCACTAGCATCTAGCTTCAAGCCTTGTAGTCCGGTTGGTTTATTGGACAGATTCAGGCCTCTGCTAAGAGGGAATCTGTTTGATAGACAAAGTAAGCAGCTTCAAACTCAGCTGGTGTGAGGTAATCGAGCGACATGTGAATACGCTCGGTCATATACTCAACCTCCAACCAGTTTGCTATCTGCTCAACTGCGTCCTCAAAGTCCCGGTAATCAGAATAATCGACATGCTCCTCCTTCAAGGTACGGATAAAGCGCTCGGCAATGGCGTTTTCCGTTGGTTGACCGATCGCCGCCATGCTGACCCGGGTTGTGTCCGGGAGCAGTTTGCGATAGGTGCCCGCCGCATACTGTTTTCCTTGGTCCGAGTGATGGATCCCTGGAGCCGGATGGCGGGCTAGGGCCATCTCCAGCGCCCTTTCCGTCAGGTCCCTGGCTTCCAGACTGCGTCCAAGATGCCAGCCCCGCAGACCCCGGGTGAAAGCATCGAGAATGACTGCCAGGTAGATGAACTGACGTCCGAGCCGTATGTAAGTGATATCAGCAACCCAGACCTGGTTCGGATCCGTGATCTTAAGCTCTTTGACCAGATTGGGAAAGCGCCGCCCGGCATGCTGGCTGTCTGTCGTCCTTACCCGCACACGCCCTACGCTGGCCGAGTGATCGAGTTTCTTCAGCAGCCGCCGGACACGAGTCTCGCCAACCTCGCAGCCTTCTCGCTTGAGTTGAGCCTTGACGCGCCGGTAGCCATAGCGCGGCCAGCGTATCAAGATGCGTTCGACGGCTGCCAGCAAGCTCGCGTCTTCTGGTTTTACCTGCGGCGCATAATAGACTGTGCTGCGCGCCACATCCAGCACCTCACACAGCAAGCTCACCGGGTAATCGTGCGACAATTGGCGGATCATTTCCCGTTCCTCCGCTGGTTTGCCGCGCGCCAACTCGCCGCGTTTTTTAAAATCTCGTTCTCCAACGCCAGCCGCCCTACCATCCGTTCCAGCTCGGCGATCCGCTGCTCAGTATCGTTGCTCTCGGCCTGCTCTCGCTCAAACACACCAGGCAGCCGTTCCAGCACTTCGTTCTTCCAGCGATATAGCAGCTTGTCGGTGATGTCTCGCTCCCGACAGATCTCCGTCGCAGTCTTCGCTCCGGTGACCAGATCCATCACCGCATCGACTTTGAACGCCGGACCGAATTTGCGTCGTGTCCCGGCCATGATCTTTGGTCCTCCAAGTCTATGTTACCCTCCTAGACCTGTGTCCAAAAATCCGCCCGCACTACAAACCCTGATCTGAGTATCGAGGAAATCACCGAGATA
>JBAULH010000188.1:0-15209 GCA_049578085.1 Candidatus Deferrimicrobiaceae bacterium | reverse complement strand
ACGACCTGGAAGTACAAGACGTAGCGTCCGCCTCGCTGCTGCGTCCCGGCATCGGCCCTGCCTCTTCGCAGGAAGCTGCTTACTTCGACGGAAGGACCCTGGCTCGCCGGCCTCCAGGGGGCCATTCCCTCAGATCCCGGCATTCGAGTGCCGCTGCATCCCCGCCGGCTTCGTTGCCCTTCCTCACCGTACCGCTGCGGGTACGCCTCGGTCGGGCGCCTCGCCGGTCGGGGCGCATCGGCCCTCTCGGTGCACGGCCTCTTCCGGAACGGACCCCTGGATGCCGGGGGGACTTCCAAGAATGTCTGAGCAGAGGCAGCGAGCGGGGGAAGTTCGCGAGCGTAGCGAAGTGGAACCCCCCGCATCGCCATGGGTCCTCGTTTCTCGGCGCAACTGCCGCAGGAGGGAGGGCGCAGTGAGGTAAAGCGCAGCCGTGCGGGTGCATCGCACGGCGAGCCACGAACGGAGCCCCCCTCCGAGGCAGTGCAGCCGATACTGGGCGCCCCGGTCGACGGCGCAGGCAGCTTGTGTCTACATATATAATTGTATAGGGGTGACGCGTTGGAGAACCGGTTCCATCTGAAGTTGCCGTTTTCCCCCTCGGGGGACCAGCCGGAAGCGATCCGCAGTCTCGTGGACGGTCTCTCCCGCGGCTTGCGGAACCAGGTGCTGCTGGGGGTGACCGGGTCCGGCAAGACCTTCACGATGGCCAACGTCATCGCCGGTACCGACCGGCCGGCGCTGATCATCGCCCCGAACAAGACGCTTGCCGCCCAGCTGTTCGCGGAATTCAAGGATCTGTTTCCGGACAACGCCGTCGAGTATTTCGTCTCCTATTACGACTACTACCAGCCCGAGGCCTACATCCCGCAGACGGACACCTTCATCGAGAAAGACTCGTCGATCAACGAGCAGATCGACAAGATGCGCCACAGCGCCACGCGGTCGGTCATGACACGGCGCGACGTGATCGTCGTCGCTTCGGTTTCCTGCATCTACGGGCTCGGCTCCCCGGAGTTCTACGGCAGGGCGACGGTGCGCGTCACCCGGGACGCCGCGTTCCCCCGGAACGATCTGATCCGGCGTCTCATCGACATTCAGTATGACCGAAACGACATCGATTTCCACCGGGGGACCTTCCGCGTGCGGGGCGATGCGGTGGAGCTATTTCCCGCCTACGAGGAGGACCGGGTCCTGCGGATCGAATACGACGAGGACACCATTGAGCGGATCCGCTACGTGGACCCCCTGCGCGGGACGCGGCTGTATGACGTTGCCGAGACGGTCATCTTTCCGGCCAGCCATTACGTCACGCCGGGGGAAGACCTCGACCGGGCTGTTCGCGGAATTGAAGCGGAACTGGCCGAGTGCCGGGACCGGCTGACCCGGGAGGGGAAAGTGCTGGAGGCGGAAAGGGTGCGACAACGCACGACGTACGACCTCGAGATGATACGCCAGATGGGGTTTTGCAGCGGGATCGAAAACTACTCCCGGCATCTGGACGGCAGGGAGCCCGGCCAGCCCCCCTACACGCTTCTCGACTATTTTCCGCGCGATTTTCTCATGTTCATCGACGAGTCGCATGTCACCGTGCCCCAGCTCCACGGGATGTACAACGGCGATTTCTCGCGGAAGTCGACGCTGGTTACGTTCGGATTCCGCCTGCCGTCCGCCCTCGACAACCGGCCGCTTCGGTTCGAGGAGTTTCTCGGCAGGGTGGGGCAAACGGTGTTCGTCTCCGCGACGCCGGCCGCATATGAGCGGGAGGAGAGCAGGGGGGCCGTGGTGGAGCAGATCATCCGGCCCACCGGTCTCGTGGATCCGGAAGTCGAGGTGAGAGCCGCCTCTAGTCAGGTGGACGACCTGCTCGGGGAAATCCGTGCGCGGGCCGAAGCCGGGGAGCGGGTTCTGGTGACGACTCTCACCAAACGGATGGCCGAAGACCTGACCGAATACTACGAGGGGCAGGGCCTCCGGGTACAGTACCTGCATTCCGACATCGACACGGTCGAGAGGGTGAACATCATCCGGAACCTGCGACTCGGGAAGTTCGACGTCCTGATCGGCATCAATCTCCTTCGCGAAGGGCTGGACATCCCCGAGGTTTCTCTTGTGGCGATCCTGGACGCCGACAAGGAAGGATTCCTCCGGTCGGCCCGCTCCCTCATCCAGACATTCGGGCGTGCCGCGCGGAACCTGTCGGGGAAGGTGATCCTCTACGCGGACCGGATGACGGGGTCGATGCGGGACGCCATTTCCGAGACGGAGCGTCGCCGGGCGAAGCAGCTCAGGTTCAACGAGGAGCACGGCATTACCCCCGAGACAGTGAGGAAGAACATCGCGGAGCCCATAGGGCAGGCGTGCGAAGCCGACTACGTCACCGTCATCCTGGAGGAGGCGTGGGATTTCGCCTCCGCCGGGGAACTGGCCCGCCATCTCCGGAAGCTGCGCAAGGAAATGGAGAAGGCGGCGAAAAAACTCGACTTCGAGCGGGCGGCCGAAATCCGGGACCGCATGCTCGCCCTCGAGCGTGTCGAGCTCAAGGCGAGGTAGGCGGTGGCTCCTCTCTCCGGATGGGAAACATTCCCGCGCGCTCCGGGCGTCTACCTGATGGGGGACGCCCGGGGGAAGGTCCTGTACGTCGGGAAGGCAAAAAACCTGCGTGCCCGCCTCCACCAGTACGCGGGGGGAGGAGGCGACGGCCGTCCCCAGATCCCCCACCTGCTCGGCCGGACGGCATCCGTCCGGTGCATCGTGACCTCCACGGAAAAGGAAGCCCTTCTCCTCGAAAACACGCTGATCAAGGAGCACCGCCCCCCGTTCAATATCTTCCTGCGTGACGACAAGGAGTATCTCCTCCTGCGGATCGACCGGAACGAGAAATACCCCCGGCCCGAACTGGTCCGCCGGGTGGCGAAGGACGGGGCGATGTACTTCGGGCCGTTCTCCTCCGCCCGCGGAATCCGGGAAACGCTCCGGATCCTCTTTCGCTTTTTCCCCCTGTGCTCCTGCTCCCGGAAAAAGTTTTCCTCCCGCACGCGGCCGTGTCTCAATTACCAGATGGGCAGGTGTGTCGGGGCGTGCGCCGGATTGATCTCCCGCGACGATTACCTGCCCATCGTCGACAACGCCGTGCGGTTTCTCCGTGGGAAATACCGGGATCTGTTGAAAAGCTGGAAGGCGGAGATGGCCGCGCTTGCCAGGGAAATGAGGTTCGAGGAGGCGGCAAGGCTGCGCGACCGGATCGACATCGTGCGCAATACGCTCGTCCGGCAACGGGTCGTTCGTGCGGTACCGGGGGACGTGGATGCCGTCGGATGGTTCCGGGAAGGGGCGGAGTCGACGGCGGCCATACTCCACGTCCGTGAGGGACGGCTCTCGGATGCCCACTCCTATCATTTCCGCGTGGCGGGAGAGGAGCGGGAGGCAGTCACTTCCTTTCTGCTCCAGCACTACTCCGAGGGCGTTTACTTTCCTGGAGAGATCCTGCTGCCCCTCGAGATTCCGGATTTGAAGCCGCTGGCCTCCCTCCTCTCGGAGTGTTCGGGGAATCCGGTCGTCGTTCGAACTCCCGCAAAGGGGGAGAGGGCCCGCCTCGTGGAACTGGCGAACCGGAACGCGGCGGAGGCGAACCGGATGCGCAAGGAAAAGGAAGCGGACTACGAGCGGCTGTCCGCGAAACTCGCCTCCCTTTGCCGGCTCTCCGGAGCCCCGGTGCGCATCGAGGGTTTCGACGTCTCGAATATCGCCGGGTCCGAACCGGTAGGTTCGATGGTGACGTTCGTCGGGGGGAAGGCGGTGAAGAAGTGGTACCGGAAGTTCGCGGTGCGCGGGCCCGCGGGGCAGGACGATTTTGCGATGATGGCGGAAGTGGTGAGGCGGCGCTTCGGGCACGACGAGGATTTTGGCGGGATGCCCGATCTCGTGCTGATCGACGGCGGAAAGGGGCAGCTCTCCTCCGCCCTGGCCGCAATGAACGCCGCCGGGTACGGATCCGTCCCGGTCGTCTCGCTTGCCAAGGAGCGCGTCCAGGGCGGGCGGACGGTCTTCCGCGAAAGGATCTTCCTTTCCGGCCGGAAAAATCCGGTGATCCTGCTGGCGAACGATCCGGTACTTCTTCTCCTGATGCGGATCCGGGACGAGGCACACCGGTTCGCACTCTCCTACCACCGGGCGCGACGAGGGAAGCAATTTACCGGGAAAACGTAAGGGACGTTATAAAACGTTTTCATGCCGGAGCACCCCCGTAAGGCGGGCGCGACGAACGGCTTCCGCATCCCCGGAGGGGGCCCCTCACTTCGTTGCTCGACTTGCGATACACCTGCAAGTCTGCGCGAAGGGGGGACACTCCTTTTTCTCTCGACGATAAAACCAGGAGTGTCCCCCGCCAGAAGCTCCGCCCGGCGTCCCGGGTTCCGTTCCGGAAGAGTCCGTGCACCGAGAGGGCCGATGCGCCCCGACCGGCGAGGCGCCCGCCCGAGGCGTACCAGACACGGTACGGTGAGGGAGGGCAACGAAGACGGCGGGGATGCAGCGGCTCTCGAATGCGGGGATCTTACGTGGATGGAGCCCGGGACGCCGGCCCCCTTCCTCGGCTGCTCCGCCACAGGTGCCCCCGTAAAGGGGGCGCGATGGAACGGGGGTTGCAACGCCCCCGGCATGGGTCATCCGTTCCGGAATTTAGGTCCCGTCCTGCTCCTTTCCCTGCCCCTCCTCTTCGGATTTATTCTCGGTCTCTTAGCCGGTCCGTGCCATACCGCCGTGGCGGCGGGTTTTCTCCTTCTCTCCCTCCTCCTGATCGTTTTCCGGCGGTCCCCGGTCTCCGTTGCGTTTGCCGTCACGGCCCTGTGCGGTGCCCTCGCCGCGGGCCGGTTTCCTCTTCTCGACCCGGATCTTGTCCGGCCGTTTCTCGGGGAGGAGGTGGCTCTTCGCGGAAACGTGTTTCAGGTCCGCCACACCGATACCGGCTGGACCTGCATCGTGGAAGGGGCAGAGGTATCGTCCCTCGACAGGTCCGACTCGATTCGGCCGGGTCGGGTCCTTCTTTCAGTTCGAAACCCGGTCGCCTCCGTATCGTTCCCGGCCGAGCTCCGGGCGACGGGGCGACTATATGCCATTAAGAGCCGGGGGAATCCCGGGGAGATCCCGCGGGAGTGGACCGCGCTTGCGCTTCGCGTTCAGTACCGGTTCTTCGCCGATGCCTCCCGTTCCGTCTTCCTTCCTATACCGGAGGGAAGCGCAAGGGGCACGGCCGTGTTCCAAAGCGCCCGGGCCCGGGTGGAGCGATGGCTTGCCTCGCACGCCGGCGATTCCGACGGCGCCCTGTATCTCCGCGCTGTGGCGACGGGGAATGTCCCGCCTTCTTCCCATCCGATGGTAACCCTCCTGCGGAGAACGGGTCTCGGTCACCTGTTGGCCATATCGGGGTTGCACGTGGTTATCTTCTATTCGGTTCAGTCGTACCTGATCCGGTTTGCCCTCTGGGTCCTTCGCCGCAGGCACGGTGCTCCGGACCTCAACAGGATGTCCGCCCTCCTTTCTCTGCCTGGCTGCTGGGCGTACGCCCTGATGGCCGGTTCCCCCGTTTCCGCGATCCGCGCCGCGGGGATGCTCTCGGTTGTCGTTTTTCTCCGGCACCTCCTGGGGGTTCGCGCATCGGACGCGGCATGGACGGCCCTCTTCCTGTTCACGCTCGTGTGCGCGCCGTCGTGGATCGTCTCTCCTTCGTTCCTTCTCTCCTATGGAGCCTCCTTTTTCCTGATCGCCGCCTTTGGTGGGAAGGGACGAACCGCATCCCGCACGTTGCCTCTTCTGTGGGTGGCTGCCGGATGGGCAAGAAATGCCGTGGTCGGATCCACGATCGCGTTTCTCGGGACATTACCGGTGTCCGCGGCATTTTTCGAGCGGCTCCCGGCAGGAGCGATCCTGTGGAACATCCTGTTCGTGCCCTTGCTCGGGATCGTCGGTGTGGCCGGTGCGTTTCTCGGCGTAGCGGGAGGCGTCTTTTCGATCGAACTCTTCGGGTTGCCCGTCCGCATCGCCGCCGAATTCCTGAGCGACTCCCTCCTGGTACTTGCACGCGCTTCCGGGAACGGGTCCTGCTGGTATCCCCTCCCTCCCACCGGGATCGTCGCACCGATTGTCTGTACCGGGGCGGCGGCCGCAGGCTCCCTTTGGCTACGCACCCGCGGGAGGGAGGCGTGGCCCTCGGTGGCGATCGCCAGTGCCGTATTCCTGGCATGGATCCATGCCCCGTACGCCGCGTTACCCGACCATCGCCTGACGTTCGTCGCGCTGAACGTAGGAAAGGGAGCGGCGCACGTTCTTTCCTTCCCGGGAGGGGGGCATATGATCGTCGACTGCGGAAGCGGCCTGCGCGGAGACAAAGGGGAGACCGTCGTTCTCCCCTACCTCAGGAGCAGGGGGATCCGCCGGATCGATGTGCTCGTCCTGACGCATCCGCACGAGGATCATTTCGGTGGGGCGGCGGCCGTTTTGTCTTCTTTGCCCGTAGGGGAGATCTGGATTCCCGAGGGGATTCCCCCGGGCGCTTTCGGGGGGGCGGTGCGGAGACTGACCGACCGGGTTCGATGGAAATCCCGGGGGGACAGGTACCGGTCGGGCGGAACGGAGGTGATCGTTCGCGGGACAGGGATGCCGGCCGATCGGCAAAAGACCAACGACCGAAGCCTGGTTCTGGAGATCCGCTACGGGAACTTCTCCGCGTGGCTTCCCGGCGATGTGGAGCAGGGACCTTCGGCCTGGGGGGAGACCTCCCGTGCGGGGAAGGGGGCGAAAACGGTCCTCTTCCTGCCGCATCACGGTTCGGCCATGGCGATGCCGGAGGCATGGATTCGGACGGCGTCCCCCGACGCCATCGTTTCCCAAAATAGCGATTGTTTGATAAAAAAGAATCTGGTACCCTCGGGTTTGTCATTCTTCTTGGAAAATGGGGCGGTTATCATGCGGTCCGACGGGAACATGCTTTTCATCGAGCAAGACAGGCGGCCCAATTTCTGGGAACTCCTCTTGCGCCTGCCCTCCGAAAGGCAAGCATAAGGCGAACGCATGAAACTATCCGGCAGATGAAATGGCGAAACAGCGAGTCCTGATCCTCTCCCCTGATCCGAAGTCGATCGACAGCCGAATTCGGCATTCCTCCCTGGCCGGAGTCCATTTCACCGTTCATGCGGACTGGGAAAAGGGGATAGCCGCCCTCTCCCGGGAGAATTTCTCTGTCATCGTCGCCCGGAAATTCCGAAAGTCGCAGACGGCGGAGGCGTTCGTCCAGGACATCCTGTCGTTCGCCTCGAAGACCCCCCTCGTCCTGATCCTTCCGAAAAAAGGGGGGCCCTCCGTTCTCGGAGGATTGCGGGGGGGCGCGTCAGAGATCCTGTTCGAGGAAAATCTCGAGCGGGAGCTGCTCCCGACCCTGGAAAAGTACCTCTTCCTCGGGCATGGGCTCCTCCGGAAAATGTCCCTCGACGAGCTGTTCGACTACTGCTTCCCGGTGATCACGACGACCGATATGGACATCCTCGGCTACACCGTGATCGAGATGTTCAAGGAGTCTCTCGGGGCCTCCTTCGGGATCCTCTTCCGTGAACAGGAGGGGAGGGGCACCGGGTTCTCCGTCCTGTCGACGGCGGGGTTCCCCGACGATTCGATCGCGGGTATATTCCTCCTGCGGTTTGGCGCGGGGATAACGAAACTCTCCTCGCCCGTTCCCGCCGTGTTTCCCGCCGAAAGCGTGGCAAGCCTCACCCCGGAGGACGAGGCAATGCTCGGAGAGAACCGGACGTTCTTCTCCCTCCGGTTCGACCTTTCTCCCGGATCGCGCATGTTCGCCGTTCTCGCGATGAGGGGAGTACCCGGCGCGGATGTGCTCGGAAGCACGGCCCTCAATTTCTTCTATCGCCAGGTCCGGTTCGCCCTCCTCAATGCCGAGCGCGGGACGCATACGCAGAACCTGATCTACATCGACGACCTTACGAAACTCTACAACAGCCGGTATCTCAACGTGGTGCTGGATCGGGAACTGAAACGGTCGGAACGGTACAGAAATTTCTTCTCGGTCCTGTTCATGGACCTGGATTTCTTCAAGCGCGTGAACGACGCGCACGGACACCTGATCGGCACGAGGGTGCTGGTGGAGGCGGGAAGCGTGTTGCGCTCCTGCGTCCGCGAGACGGACACCGTGGTACGGTACGGGGGAGACGAGTTTGTCGTTCTCCTCGTGGAGACACGGGCCGAGGAGGCGATTCTGGTGGCGGAACGGATGCGACAGATGGTCGAGGAGAAGTCGTTCGGCCGGGAGAGCGGCTTCGATATCCGCCTGACGATCTCCATCGGCATCGCGGCCTTCCCCGAGCACGCCACGACGAAGCAGCATCTGCTGAACCTGGCCGACCAGGCGATGTACAGGGGGAAAGACTCCACCCGGAACGTGGTCTACCTCGCCCATCCGCAAAACGTCCCATGACCATCCCTTCCGTCCGGGGGATGAAGGACATCCTTCCCCCGGCGTCCGCCAGGTGGGTCGCTCTGGAAACGGTATTTCGCGACCGCGCGATCCGGTTCGGGTTTTCCGAAATCCGTACCCCCGTCCTCGAGAAGACCGAGCTCTTCGCGCGTTCGGTCGGCGAAACGACCGACATCGTGGAAAAGGAGATGTACACGTTTTCCGACCGTTCCGGGGAGAGCCTCACGATGCGGCCGGAGGGGACCGCACCGGTCTTGCGGGCGCTGCAAGCCCATCGTGCCGCCCTGGGGGAATGGCCCGTCCGGTTGTTCTATACCGGGCCGATGTTTCGCCACGAGAGACCCCAGAAGGGCCGGCTCCGCCAGTTCCACCAGTTCGGGGCGGAGATGTTCGGAACCGATTCGCCGCTTGCGGACGCGGAGGTCCTCACGTTCCTCCACCGCTTTCTGAACGAGACAGGGCTCCGGGGGATCTCCCTCGAAATCAACACCCTGGGGGACCCGGAGTGCCGTCCCGCCTATCACCGGAAACTGTCGGACTTCCTGTCCTCCCGGGAAGACCGGCTGTGCGGGGACTGCCGCCGGCGCAGCGGACAGAATCCCCTCCGCGTGCTGGATTGCAAGACGGAAGGGTGCATGCGAGCGAGTGTCGACGCCCCGTCCATGCTGGACTTCCTCTGCGATCCCTGCCGCGCGCACTTCGCGTCGGTGGAGGGGGCGTTGCGCGAATCGGGAATCCCCTTCGCCCGCAACCCGCGCATGGTCCGCGGCCTGGACTACTACCGCCGAACCACGTTTGAATTTATCATCCCCGGCATGGGAGCCCAGAACACCGTAGCCGCGGGAGGGCGCTACGACGGGCTGGCGGAGATCCTGGGGGGGAAAGAAAGGATCCCGGCGATCGGATTCGCCATCGGGGTCGAGCGCCTCCTGATGCTCCTCGGGGAGGAGAAGCCCCGGGACCTCGCCCCGGACGTGTACCTCGTCACTTCCGGCAGTCGGTTCCGTTCCGAAGCGTTTCACTGGAAGATGGAGTTGATCGGCATGGGGATCCGGACCGAGATGGACTACGAGGGCCGCAGCGTCAAGAGCCAGTTCCGGCGCGCGGACAGGGCGAGGGCCCGCTTTGTCGTGGTGTTCGGGGAGTCGGAGGCCGAGCGGGGAAACGTCGTGGTTCGGGACATGGCGAAGGGAGTGCAGGAGGAACTTTCCAAAGACGAATCGTTCCGGCAGTTTGGTCGCCTTGTGGACGATAGGGAGGAGTAGCGGTGGATGCGTTTCTGCCTGAGCACAAGAGAACGATCTATTGCGGGCAGGTGCGCCCGGAACATATCGGGAAAGAGATCGTCCTTTGCGGCTGGGTGCACCGGCGAAGGGACCACGGGGGACTGGTGTTCGTGGACCTGCGCGACCGGGAGGGGATTGCCCAGGTCGTCTTCTCCCCCGATTCCTTCCCCGATGCGCACGAAAAAGCCGACGTCCTTCGCGCCGAGTACGTCCTTTCGGTGCGCGGCACGGTGCGAAGGCGCCCCGAAGGGACGGAAAACCGGAACCTGCCCACCGGGGCGGTCGAGGTGGTCGCGTCTTCCATTGCGATCCTCAACGAGTCGAAGCCCATTCCGTTCGCCCTCGAGGACGACACCGACGTGGCGGAAAATGTCCGCCTCAGGTACCGATACCTCGACCATCGGCGTCCCTCGGTCCAGAAGGCCTTCCACCAGCGGTCCCTTCTGGCCCGGTCCACACGGGACTACTTCTTCGAAAACGGATTCCTCGAGGTGGAGACTCCCGTTCTCACCAAGAGCACGCCGGAAGGAGCGCGGGACTATCTGGTCCCTTCGCGGGTATCGCCGGGGATGTTCTTCGCCCTCCCCCAATCCCCCCAGCTCTTCAAGCAGATCCTGATGGTCGCCGGGTATGACCGCTATGCCCAGATCGTGAAGTGTTTCCGGGATGAGGACCTCCGGGCCGACCGGCAGCCGGAGTTCACCCAGATCGATGTCGAGATGTCCTTCATCGACAGGGAGGACCTTTTTCAGATGATGGAGGGTCTCATGGCCCGGGTCTTCCGTGACGTGCTCGGGGTCGATGTTCCCCTCCCCTTTCCCCGGATGGGCTATCGGGAGGCGATGGACCGGTTCGGCGTGGACAAGCCCGATACCCGCTTCGGCCTCGAGATCACCGACTATACGAAGGAGCTCGGGGATACCGGATTCCGCGTGTTTGCCGACATTGTGGGGAAAGGGGGAGTAATCCGGGGGATCACCGCGCCGGGGGAAGGCGAAGCCAGCCGTTCCGAACTGGCGGCACTGGAGGAGGTTGCGAAGGTCGGCGGTGCGCGCGGGCTTTCCTGGTGGAAGGTTTCCGAGTCGGGCCTCGCCTCGCCGATCGCGAAGCATTTCCGGAGCGACCAGCTCGATGCGCTTCTCGCCAGGAGCGGCGCCAGGCCCGGGGATCTCATTCTGGTCGTGGCGGACGAGTATCTCATTGCCTGCGACTCCCTCGCCCGCCTCCGGCTGCACATCGGCGAGAAAGCCGGCCTCATCGACCGATCCCGCCACGTATTCCTCTGGGTAACCGATTTCCCCCTGCTGGAGTGGGATCCGGAGGAGCGCCGTTACGTGGCGATGCACCATCCCTTCACGGCGCCGCTGGACGAAGACCTCCCCCTCCTGGACACCGATCCGGGAAAAGCCCGGGCGAAGGCGTACGACCTGGTTCTGAACGGGGCGGAGATCGGGGGGGGGAGTATCCGTATCCACCGACGGGACGTGCAGTCGAAGATGTTCGAACTGCTGAGCATCGGGCCGGAGGAGGCGAGCAGGAAATTCGGGTTCCTGCTGGAGGCGCTGGAATACGGGGCGCCCCCGCACGGGGGGATCGCCTTCGGGCTGGACCGGCTCGCGATGATACTTTCGGGGGTTAAATCCCTGCGGGACGTGATCGCCTTCCCGAAGACCCAGAAGGCAACGTGTCTGATGACCGACGCCCCCTCCCCGGTCGACCCGAAACAGCTGCGGGAACTGCACATCCGGGTGACGGCGCCGGAAAAAAAATAACCCGGGGGGCGAAGAGGCCCCCCGGGTTAGTGTCAAGCCGGCTCAGCGGATGACGAAGACCGCCCGGCGGTTTTTCGCCCACGCTGCCTCGTTGTGGCCCGGGTCCGCCGGTTTTTCCTCCCCGTAGGAGATCGTGGAGAGCCGGCTCCCATCGACGCCGAGATTCGCCAGGTACTTCTTCGTCGAGTCCGCCCGGCGCTGACCGAGAGCGATGTTGTACTCGGAGGTGCCTCGCTCGTCGCAGTGCCCTTCGATCTGGACCTTCGCATCGGGGTTCTTCTTCAGATATTCCGCGACCGCCTGCAATATCGGCTTCGCGTCCTTCCGGATGAACGACTTGTCGAAGTCGAAATGGATATTTTCAAACATCACGGGAGCAGGCTGGGCGATGGCCACCGGGGGAGGTGGCGGTGGCGGTTCGGGTGGAGCCATACCGGTAGTGGGCTCACCGGACGGTTTGGGCGCCATCTTCTCCATGCACGGGCCGATCAGGGCGATGAGGTTGTCTGCAGCCTTGTCCGCCTCCGCGAAATACGACGCGGCCTTAGCATGGCGCTCCGCCGCCTCTTGACGCGCATGGTCGAGCGCGGCTTTAGCGTCCGCGAGCTCTTTCGGGTTGCATTTCTCTATCCCCATTTTTTCCGCCCGGGCGATCTTGGCCGCGATCGCGTCGGCGCGGTCCATGTCACTCTTGGTCATTCCCCGCTTGGCGCAGCCGGTGGCGAAGGCGACCGCGAGAACGAGCAGCGAAAAGAGAATCAGATTCCGGTTCCTCATTAAAATCCCTCCTGTTGTCCGGTGGTTGGGTAACACAAAAAAGGTCAGCGCATACAATAATTTGGAAGTTTTTATATCATACCAGTACCATCGGTTCATATATATTTTTTTGATGCCTCTCCCAAGGGAACTGTTTCAACCAAAATCCGTTGCCGTGCTGGTAACTTCGCGGAACCGGAGGAAGCCTGATTTTACATGGTTATCCACCTACTCCTCTCGGAATTCCCAGGGGAAGGGGGCGGGGGAAAGGTGGTGGTGGGAAGGACCGGGAATGAGGGCCGATTCCCATGGTTTTTCCTTGACATCCCTAGTTCCTTTGTATACTGTGTGCGTGGTTTGGGCGGGGAGTCTCCCCCCACACCGGTCCCAAATCATCCCCCATCTCGGATGCTACGGAGGGAAAACTGGCGCTCTTCAGGAATTTCCTTCCGTCCGAAGACGGTGGGAAAAGCAGCATCCGCCCGGGCATGACCCGGCAAGTGCCTAGCAACCCGGTCATCCCTGGGAGAATAATCCCTTCGCATAACCACCGGGGAGGGCTCCAATGAGCCGAAGGAAGATCACCGTGATCGGAGCCGGGAACGTCGGGGCGACCACCGCCCAGCGGCTGGCCGAGAAGGACTTCTGCGATGTGGTGCTGGTGGACATCGTGGAGGGGATGCCGCAAGGGAAGGCGCTCGACCTCATGCAGTCGGGGCCTGTGTGCGGATTCGATGCGAAGGTGGCCGGCGCCAACAGTTACGAAGAAACGGCCGGGTCCGACATCATCGTCATCACCTCCGGCCTACCCCGAAAGCCGGGGATGAGCCGGGACGACCTTCTCAAGGTAAATGCGGGAATCGTCAAGGACGTCACCCTGAAGTCGATCGCGAAATCTCCCAGCGCGATGGTCATCGTCGTATCCAATCCGCTCGACGCGATGACCTATATCGCCCACAAGTACAGCAAACTCCCCGCGAACAAGGTGATGGGAATGGCCGGCATTCTCGACTCCGCCCGGTTCCGCACTTTCATTGCGATGGAACTTCAGGTGTCGGTCAACGATATCACCGCATTCGTTCTGGGGGGACACGGCGACACGATGGTGCCCTCCACGAGGTATACCACGGTGGCCGGCATTCCGGTGGAGGACATCATTCACAAAGCCAAGCTCGACGCCATCGTCGAGCGGACCCGAAAGGGAGGGGGCGAGATCGTCGCTCTCTTGAAGACGGGCTCTGCCTACTACGCACCCTCTGCCGCGGCCGTCCAGATGTGCGAATCGATCCTGCTGGACAGGAAGATGATCCTGCCCTGTGCGGTGCTTTCGCAGGGCAAGTACGACGGATGCGACGGCCTTTTCGTGGGACTCCCGGCGAAACTGGGGGCGAACGGGGTAGAGGAGGTCGTGAAGTTCAAGCTCTCGGAGGCGGAGTCCGCCGCACTGAAGATATCGGCCGAAGCGGTCAGGGAACTTTGCGAGGCAGTGGACCGGCTTGGCTTCTGAGGAATCCGGCCGGCCGGATTCTGCAGGTGGCGGAAAATTCCGCCGAAATACGCTGCGATAGGACAAGGGGGGACCATCGGTCCCCCCTTCGCCCGTTTCACGAAGGGTGAATGTGGGATATACTCGTATATTAGCGCGGATTACGTGCGGACGCCCCCCGGGGGAAAGAAGCATTCGGTTTCCTGATTTTTCATACATCCGGTGGTCACCAGCGTAAAAAAAAACATTCCGGGAGGAGCCAAAGGGCATGAACATCAACGAGTATCAGGCCAAGGCGGTCCTGGCCAAGTACGGCGTGGCCGTTCCCAAGGGAAAGGTGGCGGATATACCGGCGGAGGCGGAAGCCATTGCGAAAGAGTTCGGAACGCCCGTCGTCATCAAAGCCCAGATACACGCGGGAGGTCGGGGGAAGGGTGGCGGCATCAAGCTGGCCCGGACTCCGGAGGAGGCGAGGGAGTACGCCAAGCAGATCATCGGGATGAACCTGGTGACCCACCAGACGGGGCCGCAGGGGAAGAAGGTGAAACGGGTCCTCGTGGAGCAGGCGGGAGCGATCAAGAAGGAGCTGTACCTCGGTATGGTCATCGACCGCGCTGTGTCGCGCGTTGTCATGATGGCGTCCACCGAGGGGGGGATGGAGATCGAGACCGTTGCCGCCCGCACTCCGGAAAAGATCCTCAAGGAGTATATCGATCCGGCGCTGGGAATGATGCCGTACCAGGCAAGAAAGCTCGCGTTCGGATTGTCGATCCCGCCCGAGCTGTCCGGCAAGACGGTCAAGTTCATGATCGCGCTCTACAGCGCCTTCGTCGACACCGACTGCTCCCTGGCCGAGATCAACCCGCTGGTACTGACCGAGGACGGCGATGTCATCGCGCTCGACGCGAAGATGAATTTTGACGGAAACGGGCTCTTCCGCCACAAGGATATCCAGGCGCTCCGGGACTTCGACGAAGAGGATCCCACGGAGACCGAGGCGTCCAAGTTCGACCTTTCCTACATCAGCCTCGACGGGAATATCGGCTGCATGGTCAACGGGGCGGGGCTTGCGATGGCGACGATGGACATGATCAAGATGAGCGGAGGGTCGCCGGCCAACTTCCTCGACGTGGGAGGGGGGGCCTCCACCGAGCAGGTGACCAACGCCTTCCGGCTCATCCTGTCCGACCCGAAGGTCAAGGCAATCCTGATCAACATCTTCGGCGGCATCATGCGGTGCGACATCATCGCCGAAGGAGTCGTGACGGCCGCCAAGACCCTCGGCCTCAAGGTTCCTCTCGTAGTCCGGCTGGAGGGAACCAACGTGGAGAAGGGGAAGGAGATCCTCGCCGCATCAAAATTGAACATCATTTCGGCTTCGGACATGAAAGACGCGGCGCAAAAAGTCGTGTCCGCCGCCGTCCAGG
>JBAULH010000187.1:0-1718 GCA_049578085.1 Candidatus Deferrimicrobiaceae bacterium | reverse complement strand
TGTGCTTTCTTTTTTTTGTGTTTTCGTGATTCTATTTTATTTGTTTGAGCCATATGACAATTTTGAAAAAAACTCCCATGATGAAACAATATCTATCCATCAAGGAAAAGTATCCGGATACGATACTCTTTTACAGGATGGGAGATTTTTATGAAATGTTTTTTGAGGATGCAGAGATTGCATCCAAAGCCCTTGAAATCACCTTAACTTCCAGGAACAAGAAAGATGAATTTCCGATTCCCATGTGCGGTGTGCCGTACAAGGCTGTCCAGGGGTATATCGCTCGTCTTATAAATCAGGGTTACAAAGTTGCCATATGCGATCAGGTTGAAGACCCAGCCCTGGCTAAAGGTTTGGTTAAAAGGGAAGTCGTACGCGTTATCACACCGGGTATGATCCTTGACAATGAACTGCTTGATGAAAAGTCAGATAATTACGTTCTTGCTATGGCCCGCAACGATGATACTGCCGGACTCAGCTATTTGGATATCTCAACCGGAGTTTTCCGGATCACGGAGTCCCTTGATATGAATTCAATCCTTGACGAGGCACTTCGGATATCTCCCAGGGAAGTTCTCTTGCCGGAATCGTCAAAAAGCGACCGGTTTTTTTTACCGATTTTAAATGCCATGGCGGATCGTTCCATAACCTTTATCCCTGACACCGAATTTAAATTCGGTAGGGGACGAGAAAGACTCGTTGATCAATTCAAAACCCTTTCCCTTGAAGGTTTTGGTTGCGAACATTTAAGGGCGGGTGTCCGTGCGGCGGGTGCTCTTGTATTTTATATTAGAGAAACCCAAAAACAAAAAATAGAACACTTATCCGGTATTGAATCCTATTCCCTTAGTAACTACCTTATTATTGATAATATAAGTTTCCGTAATCTTGAAATAAATAAAAATATTCTTACAGGATCCAAGCAGGGAACACTACTTGTTATTATGGATCGTACGATTACGGCCATGGGCGGCAGGATGTTGAAAAGATGGATCAGGTATCCGCTGATGGATGTCCTTGAGATAGAATCCAGGCAGCAGGCTGTTTTAGAGGTAAAGGCCAAAGCATCGATTCGCCGGAATATTCGAGAAAAGCTAAAATCGGTATATGATCTTGAACGTCTCGGGAGTAAAATTGCCATGGGCCAATCAAATGCCCGGGACCTTGTTGCGTTAAAACATTCTTTGAACAGTTTGCCGGATATATGGTCTTTGCTTTCAAACCTTAATTCCGAACTCTTTAAATGTGATCAGAATATCGACAGCTTGCATGAATTGGCCGGTTTGATCGAAAGAGCCATACGCGAAGATGTACCACCCACAATCAATGAGGGCGGAATCATCAAAACCGGCTATAATGCGGAACTCGATGAGCTTATTTCTATGAGCCGGGACGGGAAAAAATGGCTGGCCAGACTTGAGGCTAAAGAGAAGGATGAAACGGGAATCAGCACGCTAAAGGTAAGGTATAACAAGGTGTTCGGATACTTTATAGAGATTCCAAAAGCCCGATCAAAAAATGTTCCTTTGCACTATGTACGCAAACAGACGCTTGTGAATGCTGAGCGATATATTACCGATGAGCTGAAGAAGTATGAAACAAAAGTTCTGGGTGCTGAAGATCAGCGGGCCGCCCTTGAATATGAATTGTTTAATCAAATAAGAGACGAGGTGATAAAGAACAATGTCGCCGTTCAACAGGTGGCACATTTCCTGGCC
>JBAULH010000186.1:0-24387 GCA_049578085.1 Candidatus Deferrimicrobiaceae bacterium | reverse complement strand
GCCTATTATTGTCGGCGAACATCCCCCAAAATGTCAATTAAAATATAGATATAGTAACGTTACAGACCGTTTCATAGAACCCGGCGGGCGTGGGTTCGAAGAGGTGCACCTCCGCCCCCGTTTCCCGGGCGATGTCCGCGGGGGACAGATTGTCCAGAAAGAGGTCTCCCGCATCCCGCAGGCACACGGAGGGGAGGTATATCCGCGAAACCCTTTCCCCTTTCAAGGCATGCAGGATGTCGTTCCCGCCGAGAAGCCCGGTAACCGTCACGCTTTCCCCCATGAGACGGTTTGGAATCACCAGAGGGACGAAGGAAGCCCCCGTTCTGTGGGAGAATTCCTTCAGAAATTCGGCAATATAAGAGCGCGGCGAGATGCCGCTGATCACCATGCCCCCCGCGTCGGACCGCTTCCACCTCTTCCGCCGGAAGAGCACCCGCGATTCGTCCAGGAATTTTCGCAGCAGGCCGACGCCGTTGCCGATCTGCGGGAACGACCCGTAGGCGCGGCGTCCGGGGATCGCTTCCCCCGCCAACAGGTAATATTCGTCGGCCGCCACGGCGAAGGGCTCTCCCTCCCGGTCGCCGAGGCGACGACGCAACCGTGCGAGCAGGGAAAGCGTCGCCGTTGCCTCCTCCCGGGTGACCGCCCGGAGAGGGGGAAGTCCATTCCGGTGTGCGGTGAGCCCCACCGGCACTACGGCGACAGAAAGCAGACCGGGCCCAAGTCCGGCGAGCGCCTCGAGCGAACGCGCAAGCTCTTCCCCGTCGTTTATCCCCGGGCACACGACGATCTGGCCGTGGAGTACGATGCCGTCCGAGAGGAGTCTGCGCATGACCTCCATCACGTCTGCCGCGCGGGGATTTCCGAGCATCCGCCTCCGAAGCGGGGCGTCGGTCGTGTGGATGGAGACATAAAGGGGGGAGAGCCGGTATCGGATGATCTTCCGGATTTCATCCTCGGATATATCGGAGAACGTGACGTATTGCCCATGCAGGAAGGAGAGCCTAACGTCCTCGTCCTTGATGTACAGGCTTTTGCGCATTCCCTTCGGCAGCTGATGGACAAAGCAGAAGATGCACCGGTTCCGGCAGCGGCGGACCCGGACCGGTTCCGGGAAGACCCCGAAAGGCCTTCCCGCCGTGCGGATCGTCCTCTCCCTCTCCTCCCCTCCCGGCGTCGCCCACCGGAGGAGAAACCGGGTCCGGCTGGTCAGGTAGTGCAGATCGAGGAGATCGGAGACGGTCTCCCCCGACACGGAGAGGATCCTGTCTCCCGCAGCGAGGCCGGCCCCTTCCCCAACGGAGGCCCGGGACACCGATTCCACGCGAACCCCGGCACTGTCCTTTCGTTTCGGGCCCGCGGCGCGCTCGAGCGTATTTCCAGCGCTACGCTTCATGGATGCAGACCATTATCGCATATCGCAGGCGAATACATTTCGTGCGCAAGGTTGCAGGCATTTATCGGAGCCCCCCGGGATCCGACACTCGCAGCCGGACGCACGACCGCGAACCACGCCGCAGCCTGCTGCAGATAGTACTCAGGCACGGGAGAGTTTCCGGATCCCGATCAGGAGGTAATGGAGCCCCGAAGCGGCGGTCGACAGGGCACAGGCTGCGACGACGATCCTCGTCGCCCAGGGTTCGGCTCCTGCAGGGATGAGATCCCATATTCCGGGGAACGCCCGGATGGCCAGGAAATAGATCACGGTCACGATCTGCGTACCGGTGTTCCATTTGCTTATTTTCGTGGCGGCGATATCTTCCGAATCGAGCAGAATCAGGAAAAGCAGGCTTCCCACGAGGATGAAGACGTCGCGGCTGATCACCATGATGGACAGCCAGACGGGAACGACTTTTACGACGGCGAGCAAAACGAAGGACGTTGCCATGAGCAGCTTGTCGGCGATGGGGTCGAGGTAGAAGCCGACGACCGTCCTCTGGTGGAGCGATCTTGCCAGCAGCCCGTCCAGCAAATCGCTTATTCCGCAGACAGCGAAGACAAGGAGCGCGGGCAGGAACCTTTCGGAGATCAGCAGGTAGACGAAGAGCGGCAAAAGAAGGACGCGCGTGACGGTGAGCCCGTTGGCGATGTTGATCAGACGCGCCTGGTCGAACCGCTCCCTGCCGAACGGTGCAGCCATAGCTCTCCTTCCATAACCTTCAGCAACACCGGGATCCCGGATCCCGTCGCCGCAGAAATGCGGATCGCCCTCGGGGGGCAGTACCCGGCTTCCCCCGTCAGGTCCGCCTTGTTGACGGCCAGCAGGGAAGGCTTGCCGGAAAACCCGAGCTCGGAGAGGATCCCCTCGACGGAGGAGATGTTCTCCTCCATGTTTTCGGCACTCCCGTCGGCGACGTGGACGAGCAGATCGGCCTCCCCGATCCCCTCCAGCGTGGCGAGGAAGGACTCGCGGAGCTCGGCCGGGAGATCGTGGATGAATCCCACGGTGTCCACCAGGATCGCCGTGCCGTTTTCGGGCAGCGAAAACCGGCGCGCGGTGGGGTCGAGCGTGGCGAACAGGTGGTCCGCCACGAAGACGTCGGCGCCGGTGAGCCGATTGAACAGGGTGGATTTCCCGGCATTGGTGTATCCCACCAGTGCCACCACGGGAAACCCCACCTCCCTGCGCCTGCGGTAGTGCAGCGCTCTCGTCCGCCGAACCGTGTGAAGGGCCCGCTCGATCTGCCGGATGTTGGTCCGGATCCGGCGACGGTCCTCCTCGAGCTTCTTTTCCCCCGGCCCCCTCGTCCCGATGCCGCCGCCGAGACGGGACAGGTCCCTCCTCCCCCCGATCAGCCGCCCCATCCGGAAAGAGAGCTGGGCGAGCTCTACCTGGAGCTTTCCTTCCCGGCTGCGCGCCCTCCGGGCGAAGATATCCAGAATGATCTCTCGCCGGTCGAGAACCTTGATCCCCAGTTCCTTTTCGAGATGGGCCTGCTGGTTCGGGCGGAGGAGATTCTGGAAGACGACGAGGTGTACGTCGTTTTCCCGGACGGTCTCCCGGAGATCCGCAAGTGCTCCTGCACCGATCAGGGTTGCGGGATGCACCGAGGGAAGGGCCTGGGTCCGTCTCCCCACCACGATCCCGCCGGCGGCCGACACGAGGCTTTCCAGTTCTACCAGAAGGTCGGTCGGGGGAGGGGCTCCCGGGACGGGCCGTCGTTTCCGCTGGGCCCATACGAGCCAGGTCCTTTCGGGGGATTCCGTTCCGGTCATCTTCAGTGGAGGCGCAACACGTCGTACCCGAACCGGACCCGCAACTCCCGGGCCAGCGTGAGCGAGGGGGCGACGCTATAGACTTCCGGCAGTGCGAGAACGGCCTCGTACTCCCCTTCGCGTACGAGGTGCAGAAAGGCCTTTTTCTCCCCGCTATTCCGTCCGAGCAGCGTTCGCAGGTCGAGGATGTCGGCAGCGGTCATCCTGTCGGTGCGAATCTGGAAATGGACGGACCGGGCAAGTTTCTCCCGGACATTTTCCATTCGGATGATATCCATCGCGATGATCTTGGCGGTTTTGTCCTCCGCCTCCACCCGCCCGACGAGGAAAACCGGCCCGTCAAAGGACAGGGCGTCCTGGCTCTGCTGGAAGGTCTCCGGGAAGACGATCACTTCGATGATGCCCTCCAGGTCCTCGAACTGGAGATACGCCATCTTCTTGCCCTGTTTCGTCGTCTTCTGGCGCAGCGAGCTGATGATCCCTCCGATTTTCACCTCCGTGCCCGCTGCCATCGCAGGCACGCGCGACGTGGTGGTGTTCGCGAACAACTCGACCTCCCCGGCGTACTCGTCCAGCGGATGGCCGGTGATGTAGAATCCGAGCGCCTCCCGCTCGTGGGCGAGTCTCTCCCGCCTGCTCCAGGTGGGAGAGGACGGGCTACTGTCCGGTTTTCTCGGGGGGGGAGAGGCGATCGTTCCCCCGAAGAGAGCGAACTGGCCCGACCCCCTTCTTCGCGCCGCCCCCTGGGCTGCCTCCATCAGGGCCGGTAGCCTTTCGAAGACCCCCCCCCGGTCGGATGCCAGGGAGTCAAAGGAGCCCGCCTTGACCAGGCTTTCGACCGCCCTCTTGTTTACCTTGCGCACGTCGACCCGGGAAAGAAAGTCTTCGGCCGAAGCGAACGGTTCCTCCCCCTTCGCCTCGCCGATGGCGTCGATGGCGGCCGCTCCCACTCCCTTGATCGCCGAGAGCCCGAACCGGATCGCCTGCCCGGAAGGATGGAAGGCGAAGCGGGACTCGTTGACATCCGGAGGGAGAACCGGGATGCCGCGCTCCCGGCAATAGGCGATGTACCGGATGATTTTCGCTGTGTCTCCCGACTCGGAGGTCATCAGGGCGCAGAAAAACTCCACGGGATAGTGTGCCTTGAGGTAGGCGGTCTGGTAGGCGAGGAGGGCGTAGGCCGTGCTGTGGGACTTGTTGAATCCGTATTCCCCGAACTGTGCGATCAAGTCGAAGAGGGACGCAGCCTTCCCGGCGGCGATCCCCTTCCCCTTCGCCCCCTCGAGGAATCGCATTTTCTGCGTTTCCATGAGGGCGGTGTCCTTCTTCCCCATGGCCTTGCGAAGAACGTCTGCCTCCCCCAGGGAGAACCCGGCAAGCGTCGCCGCGATCCGCATCACTTGTTCCTGATAGACGATGACGCCGTACGTATCCCGCAGGATCTCTTTGAGCTCCGGCAGCTGGTACTCGATCGTCTTCTGCCCGTGCCGCCGCAGGATGAAGTCATCCACCATCCCGCTCTGGAGGGGCCCGGGCCGGTAAAGGGCGACCGCGTCGATGAGGTGGGTGAACCGGTCCGGCTTGAGGCGAAGGAGCAGGTCCGTGAATCCCTGGCTCTCGCATTGGAACACCCCGGCGGTGTCTCCCCGGGAAAGCATCGCGTAGGTCTCCGGGTCGGAGAGCGTGAGCGTGTCGAGGTCTACTCCCTCGCCACTCCGTTCCTGGATCAGTTTCCGGGTGTTGTGAATCGCCGTGAGCGTCCGCAGGCCCAGGAAATCGAACTTGACCAGCCCGACCTTCTCGATGTGCTGCATCGGAAACTGCGTCGTGATGTCGCCGTTCGAGTTCCGGTACAGAGGTACGTACTCCGTGATCGGCCGGTTCGCGATGACCACCCCGGCGGCGTGGGTCGAGGCGTGCCGGGAAAGGCCCTCGATCGATTTCGCGTAATCGAAGAGTTCGGCAATCTTCGCGTTCTCCCGTATCATCTCCGGGAGCCTCGGCTCGACGGCAAGCGCCTTGTCGATCGTCATCCCGAGATCCGGCGGGATGAGCTTGGCGATCTTGTCCACATCGGCATACGGCATCTCCAGCACCCTGCCCACGTCGCGAACTGCGGCACGGGCCTTCATCGTTCCGAACGTGATGATCTGGGCCACATTCTCCTTTCCGTACCGGTCCTCCACGTACCGAATCACCTCGTCCCGGCGGTCCTTGCAGAAGTCGCAGTCGATGTCCGGGAGGCTGATCCGTTCCGGATTGAGGAATCGCTCGAACAGCAACCCGTACGGCAGGGGGTCGATCTCGGTGATCCGCAAGGCATACGCGACAAGGCTCCCCGCCGCGCTTCCTCTTCCCGGCCCCACCGGGATCCCCTGTTCCTTCGCAAACCGGATGAAGTCCCAGACGATCAGGAAATAGCCGGAAAACCCCGTGCTCTCGATGACCGTCAGCTCGAACTCGAGCCGTTTCCGGTATGCCTCCTTTTCCTCCGGCCGGATCTTCCCCGATCGTTTCCTCATATCCTCGAGCCGGCGAAGAAGCCCCTCGGTGGACAGCTTTCGCAGGTATTGGTCGGAGGACATTCCCCCCGGAACCCGGAACTCCGGGATCTTGTTCTGGCCGAGATCGAGTTTCACATGGCAGCGTTCCGCGATGGCGAGGGTGTTCGACAGTGCGTCGGGGGCCACGTGACCGAAGGCCCGGTCGAATTCCTCCGGCGACTTGACGTAGAACTGGTCGGTCTCGAAGCGCATCCGGTCTTCCGCGCCGATCACCTTCCCCGTCTGGAGGCACAGCAGAACGTCGTGTACCCGGGCATCCTTCCGCTCGAGGTAGTGACAATCGTTGGTGGCCACAAGCGGCGTTCCCGTCCGCCGAGCGAGTTCGATGATCCGGGGGTTCGCACGGTTCTGGGCGGCCAACCCGTTGTCCTGGATCTCGAGGAAGAATCGGCCGTCCGGGAAGATCTCCCGGTACTCTTCGACGGCTTCCGTCGCGCGTTTCTCCTTATCCTGGGCAAGCAGGACCGGAATCTCTCCCTGCAGGCAGGCGGAGGTGGCGATGATCCCTTTCGCGTGCTCTCGAAGGATCTCCTTGTCGACGCGGGGCTTGTAGTAGAACCCCTCGACGTGGGCCCGGGACACCAGCCGGATGAGGTTGCGATACCCCTCGTCCGATTCGGCCAGCAGGATCAGGTGGTGCGGCCTTTCCTCGCCCGGCGTCGCCTTCCGGTCGTGCCGGGACCCGGGGGTCACGTAGACCTCGGCCCCGATAATGGGCTTGATCCCTTGCTGGTTCGCCTTCTCATAGAAGTCCACCGTGCCGATCATCCCCCCGTGGTCGGTCAGCGCCACGGCGGGCATCCCCATCCCCGCCACCTTGCGGACGAGGTCCTCGATCTTGATCGCCCCGTCGAGGAGACTGTACTGGGAATGCAGGTGCAGGTGGACGAACTCTTTCAACGGCTACCCCTCTACTCCCATTCTATCGTGCTGGGGGGCTTGGAGGATATGTCGTACACGACCCGGTTGATCCCCTCGACCTCGTTGATCATGCGCGTCGAGATCCGCTGGAGCAGGTCGTACGGTAGGCGCACCCAGTCGGCGGTCATCCCGTCCAGGCTCTGGACAGCGCGGACGGCTGCCACGTTATCGTACGTCCTTTCGTCCCCCATGACGCCCACCGTCTTGATCGGGAGAAGGACGGCGAAGGACTGCCAGATCGATTCGTAGAGGCCCGCGGTTCTCACCTCCTCCTGTACGATGGCGTCCGCCTCCTGCAGAATCCGTATCCGTTCCTCGGTCACCGGCCCGATGATCCGCACGGCCAGCCCCGGCCCGGGAAACGGCTGCCGGTCGAGGATGTAGCCGGGGACGGAGAGCTCGCGGCCGAGTTCCCGCACTTCGTCCTTGAAGAGTTCGCGAAGGGGCTCGACGAGCTTCAGGTGCATCATCTCGGGCAGGCCCCCGACGTTATGATGGGACTTGATCGTGGCCGACGGCCCCTTGAATGAGATACTCTCGATCACATCGGGGTACAGGGTTCCCTGCCCAAGAAATCCGACGCCGGGGATCTTCCCGGCCGCCTCCTCGAACACCCGGATGAACGTCTCGCCGATCACCATCCGCTTCTTCTCCGGTTCGGAGATTCCTTCCAGGGCCTTGAGGAAACGCTCCGCCGCGTCGACGTACTCCAGATGGAGGCCGATTCCCTCCTGAAACGTCTGCCGGACCTCTTCGGCCTCGTCCTTTCGCAGAAGCCCGTTGTTCACGAAGATGCAGGTAAGCTGGTCCCCGAGAGCCCGGTGCAGCAGAACCGCCGCCACGGAGGAATCGACACCGCCGGACAGGCCGAGCACCACGTTTTCCTTCCCCACCGTTTCACGGATCCTGCCGATGCCGGTCTCGATAAAGGAATGCATCGTCCACAGGGGGGACAGGCCGCAGATCCGGAAGAGGAAGTTGGCAAGGATCTCCTTTCCCCTGGGAGTGTGGGCCACTTCCGGGTGGAACTGGACGCCGTATATCCGGTGGGCGTCGTCCGTCATCGCAGCCACAGGGGAGTTTTCCGAATGGGCAATCGAGGTGAATCCTTTCGGCATCTCCTCGATCCGGTCCCCGTGGCTCATCCACACCTGGATCGTCATGTTGTGCCGGAACTCCTCGATCCCGAGGAACAGGGGATCGCCCCACTTCCCCCGGATGTTGGCGAAGCCGTATTCCCGGTCCGCGGCCTTCGCCACTTTCCCCCCCAGGAGATCGGCGATGAGCTGCATCCCGAAGCAGATCCCGAGGAAGGGCACTTCCATCGTCAGGATATCCCGCGAAATCCTCGGGGCGCCTTCCGCGTAGACGCTGGCGGGGCCGCCCGAGAGGATGATGCCGTCCGGGTCAAACTCCCTGACGAACTCCGTCCCGACGTTGCAGGGGTGGATTTCGCAATACACCTTCTGCTCCCGTACGCGCCGGGCGATGAGCATGGTGTACTGCGATCCGAAATCGAGGATCAGCACCTTTTCCTTCAAGTAAGCTACTCCAGCCGGTAGTTCGGCGCTTCCTTCGTGATGATGACGTCGTGGACGTGGCTCTCCCGCAGCCCGGAAGCCGTGCTCTTCATGAATTTCGCGCGCTTCCGGAGGTCGTCGATGGTGCGGGCTCCCACGTATCCCATGCCGGCTTTGAGCCCTCCTGTGAGCTGGAAGATCATGGCGGAAACCTGCCCCCGGTAGGGAACCCGCCCCTCGATCCCCTCCGGCACGAGCTTGGCCTCGGATTCGACGTGGGTCTGGAAATACCTGTCCCTGCTCCCCTTCTTCATCGCCTCGAGGGATCCCATCCCGCGGTACACCTTGTACGATCTCCCCTGGTACAGGACGATCTCCCCGGGACTTTCATCCGTCCCGGCGAATACGGATCCGATCATCACCGTCGAGGCTCCCGCCGCGATGGCCTTGGTGATGTCACCCGAGAACTTGATTCCGCCGTCCGCAACCAGGGGGATTTTCTTCTTCGAGGCCACCGCAGCGCACTTCATGATCGCGGTCACCTGGGGAACGCCCACCCCGGCGATCACCCGGGTGGTGCAGATCGACCCCGGGCCGACGCCCACCTTCACGCAGTCGGCCCCTGCCTTGATGAGGGCATCCGTCCCTTCGCCGGTCGCCACGTTTCCTGCAATGAGCTGGATCCCCCGGAAATTCCGTCGGATCGCCCCTACGACGTCGGTCACCTCGCGGGAATGGCCGTGGGCCGTATCGACGCAGATGATGTCAGCGCCGGCCTTCAGGAGCATTTCGACCCGCTGCTCCCAGCCGGGCCCGACGCCGACCGCCGCCCCGACGCGCAGTCTCCCCTTCCCGTCCTTGCAGGCGAATGGATACTTCTTGATTTTCAGTATGTCCTTGATCGTTATGAGTCCGCGCAGATTGTTCTGTCGGTCGACGACAAGCAGTTTCTCGATCCGGTTCTTGTGCAGGATCTCCTTTGCCTGCTCCAGCGTGGTCCCTATGGGAACGGTCACCAGCCTGTCCTTGGTCATCACGTTCTCTATCGGCTGGTCGAAATTGGTCTCGAACCGCAGATCCCGGTTGGTCAGGATCCCCACGAGCTTCCCGTCCTTGGTGACCGGAAGGCCGGAAATCCGGTACCTCTCCATCACCTCGAGCGCTTCGTGGACCTTCTGGCCGGGCCCCACCGTGATGGGGTCGGAGATCATCCCGCTTTCGGACTTCTTGACCTTGTCTACCTCGCTCGCCTGTTCTTCCGCCGTGTTGTTCCGGTGGATGATCCCGATTCCTCCCTCCCTCGCCATCGCGATCGCCGTTTCGCTCTCGGTGACCGTGTCCATCGCGGCGCTGAGCAGCGGTATGTTCAGCCGGACTTCGGGCGTGAGGAAAACGGATATGTCCACGTCCTTCGGGAGCACTTTCGACTCCGCGGGGAGGAGGAGCACATCGTCAAACGTCAACCCTTCCTGCATGCCTTTCCCGTTCATTCCCGTTCTCCCTTTCCGTTCGCGATCCCCTTCAGAATCCCTTCCAGGAGACCCGAATCGCTTATGTGAAGGTTTGTCAGTCCGAAATGCGTAAGCGCCGCGACTGCCTGGATCACACCGGGGACGATGTACCGCTCCCGCCCCTTCTCCATCCCGGGCAGCCGCAGCCGCTGCCGTTCCGTCAATCCCGCAAGACGCGCTTCCCATCGCCGGACGGCGGCAAGCCGCATCCGGAATCCGTCGATTTTTTCCGGTCGATATACCTTCATCCTCATCTCGAGGGCGGCAAGCGTCGTGAAGGTCCCCGCGGTGCCCACCAATTTGCGGAAGTTCCGTCGTTTCCACCCCCGGGTCCCGGCGGCAATCCGCTCCGTAAGAAAGAATCCGATATTTTGCAATTCCGCGGAAAGCGGGGGATCCGACAACCGGAAGGAACCGAGGAGGACGACGACGCCGATCGGCAGGCTGACCGAGGCCTTTTCCCCCGGCCCCGCGATAAATTCCGTGCTTCCCCCCCCGATGTCCATGACCAGGGTGCCGTCCCGTTCCCCGGCCAGGCCGGCCGTTCCTTCCCAGGTGCGGCGGGCCTCTTCCCGCGCCGTGATGATCTCCACCGAGACTCCCGCGCCTTCCGCGGCGGAAAGGAACGCGTCCCGGTTCGAGGCTTCGCGCAGCCCCGCCGTTCCGCACGCACGGTACCGTCTTACTCCCAGGGAATCCATCTCTTTCCGGAAGTCCCGCAAGGCCGCGACCGAATCACGGAACTCCCGCTCGCCGATCCCGCCGGTCTCCCGAAGGGATTTCCCCAGGCCCGTGATCCGCCGCCTGCGGACGACGGGACGCAAGCCCCCCCCGTCCTGGGCCGCGACGAGCATCCGGACGGTGTTGGTACCGATGTCAATCGCCGCCAAACGTCTCATCCGGAGCTACACCCGTCTCCCCTTCGGAAGGAATGAACTCTTCCTCCCGCTCCAGTACCCCGATGATGCTGGCACCGAACAGATAGGCCGCTGCAAAGAGGTATGCAACAATTATAAAGCATACGATTCCAAACAGGGAACCGTAAATTACATTCAACTTGCTGAATTTCTTGATATAAAAAGTAAACCCGAACCGGATCACGTGAAGGAGGACGATAAAGAGCGAGCTCCCCGCCAGGGCGTTCCTCCAGCGCACACGGATCGGGGACAGGTACCGGTAGCTTGCCGCTCCCCCGGCAAAGAGAATCCCGAGCAGTACGACGTCGGCGATCGTCTTGAGCAGCAGATGGAAGGCCGAGTCCAGACCTTCGGGCATCCCGCTCGTGATGACGGCCAGTCCCTGCCACAGGGGAGGCACGAGAATCGCGGAGAACGCCAGGACGGTGAGAAACAGGACCATCGCGACGTGGGACGCCGCCCGATGCCAGAACCGCTTCTTATTCCCCATCTCCATCATGACCGACAACGAGGTGTGCACGGCCTCGGTGGCCGAAAAGGAGGACAGGACCAGGAGCAGGAATCCGAGGATCCCGAACGTCGCGCCGGAGGCGAAAAGCCCCTTCAGGGTCGGGACCAGGACCTGGGCCCCGTACGGGAACGTGTTTTTCAGCAGGTCGGTAAGCGCCGCGAACGGAAGGTCTTGCGTGCCGAGGAAAAGGGACGTACCGGCGAATACCAGAAACAGGACGGGGATGGCGGACAACAGCAGGTTGAAGGCCACGGAGGCGCTGTAGACCATCCCGTGCTTCCGGAAGAAACCGGACGCGCCTTCCCTTGCGATCTCCCCGATCCTCCCAAGGCGGCGGGTCATCGCTCGCGGTACACGATTCGAACGGGCGACCCCTTGAATCCGAACCGGTCCCTGATCTTGTTCTGGAGATATCTCGTGTAGGAATCCGGGATCCCGCCCCGGTCCTTGACGAACACGGCGAAGGAGGGCGGCATGATGCCGACCTGGGTGATGTAGAAGGCCCGGTTCCTGGTCTTTTTCGAGGGTATGGGAACGGAATAGAGAAAGGCTGCCACCTTGCGGTTGAGCGACGATGTAGGGATTCGTTTCCGGAAACTGCCGTACGCTTCTTCGATTTTCTTGAAGAGAAGGGGGAAGCCCTTCCCCGTCACCGATGTCGTCGGCAGCACCGCCGCGAAGGATGCGTACCCCAGTCCCTCCTGAATTTTCCGGATTCCCTGGCGTCGCTCCACCTCGCCGTTCCAGAGATCTGCCTTGTTCGCCGCCACGACTACCGCACGCTCCTCCTGGAGGATGTACCTCAGGATCTGCTGGTCCTGGTGGGACAGCCCCGCGGGTCCGTCCATCATCAGCACCGCGATGTCGCAACGCTTGAGGGAATCGAGGCTCTTGATCACGGAGAACTTCTCGAGAACGGTCTCGGTCTTTCTCTTCGCCCGGATCCCCGCGGTATCGATGAACTGGTACTTCTTCTCCCCGTAGCGGACCAGAACGTCCACCGCGTCGCGGGTGGTCCCCGGTATCTCCGAGGCGATCACCCTGTCGTACCCGACGAGCGTGTTGATGAGCGTGGATTTCCCCACGTTCGGGCGGCCGAGGATGGCGACGCGCGCGACGGTTTCCTCCGGTTCGGTCTCCTCGGGAACGGATTCGGGAATCAGCGGGACGATCGCGTCGATCAGCTCGGACACCCCCGTCCCGTGTTCCGCCGAGATCGGGTACACGGTGCCCACGGAAAGCTCGTGGAACTGCGCGACCAGCTCCTGCCCTTCCCGCGTGTCCGTCTTGTTCGCCGCGAGGAAGAACCGTTTCTCCCGCTCCCGAAGCATCGTGGCGATCTCCTTGTCGAGAGGCAGGACCCCGTCCCGCGCGTCCACGAGGAAAATGACCGCGTCGGACTCGTAAATGGCCCGAAGCACCTGCCCGCGGACTTTCGAGAGGATATCCCCCCGCACCCCCGACAGGTACCCGCCGGTATCGACCAGGCGGAATCGCTTGCCGTCGTGCTCCGCCGGGAGGGAGACAAGGTCGCGCGTCACGCCGGGCTCCCCGTAGGTGATCGCCCGGCGCTTCCCCGTGATCCGGTTGAAGAGGGTGGACTTCCCCACGTTCGGACGCCCGACGAGGGAGATCGTGAACTCCAACCTAGCCCGCATTTCTCACCAGCCTCCCGCTGCGGCGGCGGAGCCCGGTGACAATTGCGGGCTATGCATACCCAAGCCGCCGCAGCATCGTTTCCTTCCGGCTCCAGTCCTTTTCGACCTTTACGAACAGATCCAAGTATACCCGCCAGCCGGTCTCTTTCTCCAGCTCCTGTCTCGCCGCGGTCCCGATGGCCCGCAGCATCCGTCCTCCCCGGCCGATCACCATGCCCTTCTGGGATTCCCGCTCCACGTAGATTTCCGCCCGTATCCGGGTCAGGTTCTTTTCCGGGTCCTCCCGGTATTCCTCGATGGACACGGCGACGCTGTAGGGCAGCTCGTCGGAGAGGAACGCGAACAGCTTCTCCCGGAGGATCTCCTTGGCGATGAACCGCATGGGGAGGTCGGTCAGCTCGTCTTCGGGGTAATAGTCGGGCCCCTCCGGAAGGATCCCGAAGAGATGCGCAAGGAACTCCTCCACCCCGAGACCCTTCGTGGCCGAGATCAGAAACCCCCGGGAGTACAGCCCCCCCTCCACGAGCTCTCTTCGCCGGCCCTCCGCTGCGGGTTCCCCGATCCTGTCCACCTTGTTGACGGCGAGCAGCCGGGGGACGGATACGCGTTCGAGCACTCCGCGGACGAGGCGTTCCTCCTCCCCCGTCCCCATCGGGCGGTCGTCCACGATATGCACGACCACGTCCGCCTCGCCTGCGATCTGCTCCGCGGTGCGGACCATATACTGGTTGAGCGCCCGTTTCGGCTTGTGGATGCCCGGGCTGTCGAGAAAGATGATCTGTCCGCGAGGGTCGGTGTAGATGCCGGCGATCCGGTCCCGGGTGGTCTGGGGCTTGGCGGTGACGATCGCGACGCGGGCCCCGAGAATGCGATTCAGGAGCGTCGATTTGCCGACGTTCGGCCGTCCGAGGAGCGCGACGAAGCCGGATCGCCTTCCTTCCCCAGGTTCCTTTCCGTCATCGCGAAACGGCATCAATCCTCCGCGGAGACCCCTTCGTCCCCGGGAAGCAGCGACAGGATTCGATCGGCCGCTTCCATTTCCGCCTCCTTCTTCGTTTTTCCCGTCCCCTTCTCCTCCCGGCCGTCCCACAGTCTCGCGGCCACGAGGAACGTCCGTTCGTGGGGAGGCCCTTCGGCGGACAGGAGCCGGTATTTCGGGAGGGGCGCCCCGTGTTTCTGGCACCACTCCTGCAGCCGGCTTTTCGCGTCGAACCCGGCGACGAGGGCCTCCATTTCCTTCCCCCCCCAGAAGTGGGCGATCACGAATCTCCTGGCCGCATCGTACCCTCCATCCAGGAAGATCGCTCCCGTAATCGCCTCCACCACGTCGGCCACCATCTTCCGGGTCACACCGCCACCCGTCTCCCTGACGGAGGCGTCGATCCGCAACGTTTCAGGGACTCCGATCGCTTCCCCGACGCGCACGAGATTCCGGTTGTTGATCAGCGCGGACCGGGCCTTCGAGAGGGTACCCTCTTCCGCGGCCGGAAAGATGCGGTACATCTCTTCCGCGACACACAGATTGAGGACCGCGTCTCCGAGGTATTCGAGGCGCTGGTACGACTTCCGCGTGCCTCCTTCCGCCGTGGAGGCATGCCGGAGCGCCTCCTCCAGCAGGTCCCGAGTCCGGAACCGGTACCCGATTTTCGTTTCGAGAAGGTTCATGGCTTTCCTGCCTGACCGGGAGGTGCGACGATTACGAGCGGGTACCGGCCAGCCTCCCGTACCGCACGGTTTCCACGGAAACCCGGTGGATTTCCCCGACATCGGAAGGTGCGCCAGGGAAGGCGACCTCCGCGTAGTTCCCCGAGCGGCCCGACAATTCTCCCCGGACGGCGTCCGCCGTTTCGGCCAGGACGTCGGCCGTCGTTCCGATCTGTCGGGCCAGGAACGCATTGCGCATCCGGGCGTCAAGCGAACGAAGCGCGGATACCCTTCGCTTCTTCTCGGCGGGAGATACGTCGTCGGGGAAGCGAGCGCTCTCCGTCCCGGGGCGTGCCGAATAGGGGAAGACGTGCAGGTAGGTCACAGGGGATCCCGCAAGAAATGAAACCGTCTCCTCGAAGTCCCCGGGCGTTTCCCCCGGGAACCCCGCGATGACGTCGGCCCCCAGGGAAAGCCCGGGGATCCGAGATGCCGCGTTGGAGGCGGCTTTCGCGTAATCGACGCATCCGTACGGCCGCCGCATCCTCGCGAGCGTCCGGTCGGACCCGCTCTGCAGAGGAACGTGCAAGTGGGCGCACACGCGGGGCTCGCCGGCGACCGTCTCGATGAGCGGCAGGGTAAGCTCCCCGGGTTCGATGGAGCTGATCCGGAACCGCACGCGGGAGGTCTCCCGGAGAAGCCGCGCCACGATCCCGGCAAGTGCATCCTTTATCCCGAAATCGGCCCCGTACAGGCCGACGTGGATTCCCGTCAGGACGAGCTCACGCGCCCCGTCGGCTTCCGCGCCAACCGCTCTCGCGATGACCTCCTCTTCCGGCACGGAACGGTTTTTTCCGCGGGCCAGGGGCACCACGCAGTACGCGCAGGAAAAATCGCACCCGTCCTGGATCTTTATGAATGTCCGCCTGTGCCCCAGCAGCAGGTCCGCCCCGTAATCGGTCAGGCCGACGGGCCTCCCGCCCCGGTTTCCGGAGACTCCCCGCAGGATCCCGGCGAGGGTTCCTTCCTCGTTTCCCTGCGATACCCGGGTGAGCGTCCCCACCCAGTGGTCCGCTTCGGGGACCTTTTCCCATTCGGAGGGGGACACCTGCGCGTAGCATCCCGCCAGGATGACGGTCGAGCCGGGGTTTTCCCGGCGGGCCTTCCTCGCAAGGGACCTGCTGTCCCGGTCGGCCCGGTGCGTGACGGTGCAGCTGTTGATGATCACGACGTCGGCGGATGAGGCCGGGGAAACGACCTCGAACCCCTCGGCGGCGGCCAGTCGGACGACGGATGCGGAGTCGGCGAAATTCGCCTTGCAGCCGAGGGTCAGGACCTTGAGGCGTTTTCCCATTCGATCCAGCCGCCTCCCAGGACCTCTTTCCCGTCGTACAGGACGAGGGCCTGCCCCGGGGTAACGCTTCGCTGCGGGGATTCGAAGGTCACCCGGAGACGGTCCCCCTCCACCCGGACGGTCGCGCCCTCCCCCGGATGCCGGTACCGCACCTTGGCGATGGCGCGGAACTCCCGCGCGGGAGGGGCGCCGGAAACGAAGGAAACGCGGCCGACGGTGGCGGAGGCCGAAAGCGTGTCGTACTCCGTCCCCAGGACGATTTCGTTCTTCTCGGCGTCGATCGCGACGACGTACAGCGGCTCCTTTGCCGCGATTCCTAAGCCCTTCCGCTGGCCGACCGTGTACCGGAGGACGCCCTTGTGGGTGCCAAGCACGTTTCCGTCCCTGTCGAGAAAATGACCTTCCTGCTCCTTTATCCCGCTCCGGTTCAGAAACTCGGCGTACGAATCATCGGTGACGAAACAGATATCCTGGCTTTCCCGCTTCTCGAACACGGGAAGCCCCACCTCCGAGGCGATTCTGCGGACCTCGTGCTTCTGCATCTCCCCGACGGGAAAGAAGATCCGGCGGAGGCGTTCGGACTCCAGGGAGAAGAGGAAGTAGGACTGGTCCTTTGTCTCGTCGGGGGCACAGTACAGACGGCATCTGCCCGACGGTTCGCGCCGGATGACCGCGTAATGCCCGGTCGCCACCCCCTCGGCGCCGAGCTCGTCCGCTTTTCTCAGCAGGGCCCGGAACTTTAAATGCTCGTTGCACAGGATGCAGGGATTCGGGGTTCTCCCGGTGGCATATTCCCGGACGAAAGGATCGATCACCTCGCGGCGGAACTCGTCGCGCAGATTCAACACGTAGTACGGGATGTCGAGGGTGTCGCACACCCTTCGGGCGTCGTAGAGGTCGTCGAGCGAGCAGCAGGTGCCGGCGCGGTCCTTCTTCACCTTCGAGAAGTCGTAGAGGTCCATCGATATGCCGATAACCTCCCACCCCTCCCGTTGCAGGAGAAGAGCGGCGACCGAGGAATCGATGCCACCGGAAAGCGCCGCCAGGATCCTCTTCCCCTTCATCGTGCCTTCGCCTCCTTTGGGCTCGTATAGAGCGGGGACAGGGCCCGCAACTTGGAAACGACCGCCTCGACGGCGTCAATCGCGTACTCGATATCTTCGTCGGTGATCCCCCTTCCCAGGCTGAAGCGCAGTGCCCCCTGGGCGTCCGTCGGGTCGGCGCCCATGGCGAGGAGAACCGGCGACGGTTCCAGCGACCCCGAGGTGCAGGCCGACCCCGAGGAGCAGGCAATGCCCATCATGTCGAGGTTCAGCAGCATCGCCTCCCCCTCCACGAACCGGAAGGATATGTTGACGGTATTGGGAAGCCTTTGCGTCGGGTGCCCGTTCAGGACAAGGTCGGGGATCCGCCCGAACAGCCCCTTCTCGAACTTGTCGCGCAGCCGGCGGGTTTCGGCAACCTCCTCCTCCATCCCCGACGTAAGGAGCTGGAACGATTTCCCCATGGCGACGATCCCCGCGACGTTCTCGGTTCCGCCCCGGCGGCCCCGTTCCTGGTGTCCCCCATGGGTCATCGCCTCGATCTCGATCCCCTTGCGTACGATGAGGGCTCCCGTCCCTTTCAGAGCGTTCACCTTGTGTCCGGAAAAGGTGAGAAGGTCCACGGGGAGCGTTCCGAAGTCGATCGGGATCTTTCCCGTGGCCTGCACGGCATCGGTGTGCATGAGGACGCCGGCTTCCCGGGCGATCGCCCCGATCTCGGGAACCGGCATGATGTCCCCGGTTTCGTTGTTCGCGTACATGACGGAGACAAGGATCGTATCCCCGCCAAGGGCACCCCGGACCGAATCCGGCTCGACGATACCGTGCCGGTTCACCGGAACGTACGTCACGCGGAACCCTTGCGTCTCGAGGAATCGGCAGGCGTTTATCACCGCAGGGTGCTCGACCTGCGATGTGATGATGTGCTTTCCCGCGTTCCCTTTCCGGTACGCGATTCCCTTGATGGCGAGGTTGTCGCTTTCGGTCCCGGAACTCGTAAACACGACCTCCAGCGGCTGGCACCCGAAGAACGAGGCGATCTCCTGCCGCGCGTCCTCCACCCCCTTGCGCACGTCCCGGCCCGCCCAGTGGATGCTCGAGGGATTCCCGAACTGTTCCTCCAGGTACGGTTCGATCGCTTTCCTGACTTCGGGGTGGACAGGCGTTGTCGCGTTGTGGTCGAGATAGATTCTTCTCACGCCTCCGCCTCCCGGAACTTCTCCTCCTGCTGGAGAAAGAGGTTCTCGATCGTGATGGAGTCGAGAAACTCGTCGATCCGCGTCTCCAGCGTGTCCCACATGTTCTGCGTCTTGCACCGTTCGATCATCCCGCACTTTCGACCGGAGCTTCGGCAGCCGACGCGAGCGTTCTTCCCCTCGGCGGCCCGGATGATCTCCCCGATCGTGATCTCGGCAGGATGACGAGCGAGAATGAATCCCCCTCCGGGGCCTCGCACGCTTTTGACCAGATTCCGCCGGCGCAGCCTTACGAACAGCTGCTGAAGGTAGAGCTCCGAGATGTCCTCCTGCCGGGAAATGTCTTTGAGGGAGACCGGGTTGCCGTGGGAGGCTCCCGCAAGGCTCACAAGCGCCATAACAGCGTACCTCCCCCGCGTGGTGATCTTCACGGATTCGATACCACCCGGGGCAGCTCCGTCTCCCCGTTCAGCCGTTTCTGGACATCGTCCAGGCGCTGTTCCAGCGCCATCATCTGTTCGGTCAAGCACCTCAGGGCCTTGCCTGCCGGATCCGGCGTTCCGGCGACACCCGTAGGATCCTGGTACACATTGCCTTCCCGGAATACCACCCGGCCGGGGATCCCGACGACCGTCGAGTGGGGCGGCACCTCCTTGTTCACCACGGAACCCGAGCCGATCTTGGAGTTCTCGCCTACCCGTATGGGGCCGAGGATCGCCGCATTCGCCCCGATGATCACGTTGTCATCGATCGTGGGGTGCCGTTTCCCTTTCTGCCAGCTCGTCCCCCCGAGGGTCACCCCGTGGTACAACGTCACGTTCTTCCCGATCTCGGCGGTTTCCCCGATCACCACCCCCATCCCGTGGTCGATGAAGAACCCCTCGCCGATGGTGGCTCCCGGGTGGATCTCGATCCCGGTCAGGAAGCGGGAGACATGGGACAGCAGGCGGGCAGGAAACTTAAGGTTCCGTTCCCAGAGCCAGTGCGCGACGCGGTGGAACCGGACGGCGTGAAACCCCGGGTAGCAGAACAGGATCTCCAGAACGCTCTGGGCGGCCGGGTCCCGCTCGAAGATGACCTTGATTTCGTTCCGGATCCGGTGAAACATCGCATTTCCCCCTTTTAAAAAAAAATCGCCATTACCTGACCAATATAGTCAATTATTATGGATAATGGCGATAAAGGGAAGAATTTTTTTCAGCCGTTTTTCCTTGATCCCCCGAACCGCAAGGAGGTCTTCCGGTCGACGGTACCCCCCCCGCCTCTTTCTCTCGTCCACGACCGCCTTTGCCACGGAAACCGAGATCCCGGGAAGGCCGGATATTTCCTGGTGCCCCGCCCGGTTGATATCCAAGCGCCTTCCGAGAAGAAATCGTTGCCGGACGGTAAGCGGGCCGCCGTGCCCTCCCCTTGGGTCCCCTTTCGGCGAGGCGATGACGGCAACTTCACGCGCGTACCCGGAGGGCGAAACGACCCTCCCGAAAGAAGGCGCCTGCGGGGCCACAAGGAGACGGCCCGAAGCGCCCATATTCCATACCAGAAGGATCAGGGATAGGAGGAGAACCGCTCTCGGATCCCTATCCCTTCTCTCCCGGGATGACCCCCCGGGACTTCCAGAGCTTGTACCGGATCCCGTCGACCAGGGCCTGCCAGGACGCTTCGATGATGTTGTGCGAGACACCGACGGTCCCCCATTGGGTTTCCTTGTCCCCGGACCGTATCAAGACCCGTACCGAGGACCCCGTGCCCCCTGCGCTTAGGACCCGTACCTTGTAGTCGAGCAGTTCCATCTCGGAGAGCTCCGGGTAAAATTTCTCGAGCGCCTTGCGGATGGCGTTGTCCATCGCATTCACCGGCCCGTTGCCCAGCGCCGCGGTGTGCTCGACCGTTCCGTCGACCTCGACCATGATGGTCGCCTCCGCGATGGGCGCCTCCCCCTCCGAACGCTTCTCGTCGATCACGCGGAATCCTTTAAGCTCGAAGAAGGGCTCGTGGGTCCCCATCGCCCTGCGGACCAGGATATCGAACGAAGCCTCGGCCGCCTCGAACTGATACCCCTTGTGTTCGAGGTCCTTGATCGATTCGAGGATCCCCTCCGTGGCGGGGTCGCCGGTCTTGAACTCGATCCCTTTCTCCTGGAATTTCGAGAGGATATTTGATCTTCCGGAAAGGTCCGATATCAGGACACGCCGGTGGTTGCCCACCGTTTCCGGCGAGATATGCTCGTACGTTCCCGGGTGCCGGCGGATTGCCGATACGTGCATCCCCCCCTTGTGCGCGAAGGCGGCGCCCCCCACGAACGGCTGATGGAGCCAATGCCCGAGGTTGGCCACCTCCGCAACGAACCGGGAAAGGTCCCGGAGTTTTTTCATCTGGCCCTTTGGTAGAACCTCGTACCCCATCTTCAGGGCGAGGTTGGGAATGATGGAGCAGAGGTTCGCGTTGCCGCACCGCTCCCCGTACCCGTTGATCGTCCCTTGCACCTGCGTCACGCCGTTTTCCACGGCGACGAGCGTGTTGGCAACGGCCATCTCGGAGTCGTTATGCGTATGGATTCCGAGCGGGATTTTGGTCGTTTTCCGGACTTCCCGTACGATTTTCGCCACCTCGGACGGAACCGACCCGCCGTTGGTGTCGCACAGGACGAGCCAGTCCGCCCCGCCGTCCCGTGCCGCCGCGAGCGTCTTCAGGGCGTACTTCGGGTTCCGCTTGTACCCGTCGAAGAAGTGCTCGGCGTCGAAAATGACCTCCTCGGTCCGTTCCTTCAAAAATTCCACCGTTTCCCGGATGGCTTTCAGGTTCTCGTCGAGCGTGGTGCGCAGCGCCTCGGTGACGTGGAAGTCCCACGATTTCCCGACCACGGTGATGACGGGCGTCTCGGCGGAAAGCAGCGACTTCATGTTGGCGTCCTCCGACGCCTTCTTCCCCACGCGCCGCGTCATGCCGAACGCGCACAGTTTCGCCGTCTTCAGGCGGAGATGTTTCCCCCGCTCGAAGAACTCCTTGTCCTTGGGGTTCGACCCCGGGTACCCCCCCTCGATGTAGTGGATCCCGAACTCGTCGAGCCGTTCCGTGATCGCGACCTTGTCCATCACGGAAAGGGAAACCATCTCGGACTGTGTCCCGTCCCGGAGCGTCGTGTCGTACAAAAAAACCTTTTTTTTCGGTGTCATCCGTTCCCTTTCCCGTTGCCGGCGAACGTTATTCCTCGTTGGCCGGTTTTCCCAGGCCGAACGCTTTATGCAGCACGCGGACGGCCAGTTCGGTGTACTTCTCCTCGATGAGGCAGGAGATCTTGATCTCCGAGGTGTTGATACCCAGGATGTTCACTCCCTCGGAGGCCAGCGTCTCGAAGACCTTCGTGGCCACGCCGGAGTGGGAACGCATCGCCAGGCCGACGATGGAAACCTTCGCGATCTTGTCGTTCCCCACGACCTTGTCCGCGCCGATCTCCTTGGCCACCGCTTCGGTGATCATCATCGCTTTCTTGTAGTCGCTTCGTCCCACCGTGAAGGTCAGGTCGGTGTGCCCGGTCACGGAAACGTTCTGGACGATGACGTCGACGACGATGTTGGCGTCGGACAGGGGCTTGAAGATCTTCGCGGCGATCCCCGGTCGGTCGGGGACCTTCACGATGGTGATCTTCGCCTCCCCCTTGTTATACGCCACGCCGCTGACGACCGCCGTTTCCATGATCTCCTCCTCCTTCGTCACGATGGTTCCCGGGTTGTCGTTGTACGAGGAGCGGACGTGGATCCGCACCCCGTATTTCATGCCGAACTCGACGGAGCGGATCTGGAGGACCTTGGCCCCGAGACTGGCGAGCTCCAGCATCTCCTCGAAGGAGATCTTTTCCAGTTTCCGCGCGTCGGGGCAGATGTTGGGGTCCGTGGTGAAGATGCCATCCACGTCGGTGTAGATTTCGCAGACGTCCGCGGAAAGCGCCGCAGCGACCGCCACTGCGCTCGTGTCGGAGCCGCCTCTCCCGAGCGTGGTGATCGCCCCGGATTCGTCGATCCCCTGAAATCCCGCGACGACCGCGATCTCGCCGTTCTTCAGGGCGGCATGAAGGGTGGTGCTCTCGATCTTCCGGATCCGTGCCTTGACGTGCGCGCCGTCGGTCAGCACCGGGATCTGGAACCCGGTGAACGACCGCGCCTTATATCCCATTTCGGTGAGGGCGATCGCGAGAAGCCCGATGGTCACCTGCTCGCCCGTCGACGCCACCACGTCGAGCTCGCGCTCGTTGGGCATTTCCGAGAGCTGCTGCGCCAGACCGAGCAGCCGATTCGTCTCCCCCGCCATCGCGGACACCACGACGACCACATCGTTTCCCTGATCGTGCGTCCTTGCCACGCGCCGGGCGACCTTCTTGATCTTTTCAATGGTCCCGACGGACGTGCCGCCGTACTTCTGGACAATCAGCGCCATCGATTCCTCATCCTCCCGGGACAAGCGATTTCACGCAAGACAGGAATCCGCCGAATCTCGCTTCGTCCGGCAAGGACACCGAAAGTCTGCGACCGGTTTTACCTGAAATGAGAAATGTAACTCTAATACAGCCGATTGGCAAGAGAGACCGGATTTTTTCCGCCCACTCGACGACACATATCCGGTTCCCCCACAGGATCTCGTCGAGGCCTGCGTCCCGGGCCTCATCCACCGAGGAAAGACGGTATACGTCCACGTGGCACAGCGGCAGGCGCCCCTGATGCTCCGTCACGATCGTGAAGCTGGGGCTTACGATGCGGTCGGGTAAAATCCCCAGGGACTCCCCCACCCCCTTGCAGAAGACCGTCTTCCCCGCCCCGAGTTCGCCGGTGAGCGCCACCACGTCGCCCGGTTCCAAAAGACTCCCGAGCGCCCGGGCGACAAGACGCGTGTCCTCCTCGCAAGACGACAGAAGCGTAACTTCCATGCCGGGTCACCCGGGGGCCGGTCTCACTGCACCCCCGCCCCTTCGGCTTGCTGCGCCGACAACCGGGGCCCCCAGGCGATGCGGGAGGGTCGACGAGGCGGGGGGACACTCCTGGAGGTTGTCGGTAGTCCGGTTGGAGGAGTGTCCCGCTGAAGGATATGGATCGCGTCGAGCGGAACCGGCAGCGAGCGGGCGCAAGGTCGCGAGCGTAGCCGAGGGGACCCCTCCGCGAGCCAGGGGCCCCGGGATCCGGTACTCGCAGCTGGGCGCACGACCGCTGCGTCTGGTACCGGGGACATTCCCAGGGGGGACATTCCTAGCTTTTATCTTTTCGCCTCTCAGGAGTGTCCCCTCCCAGCGTGAAGGAGTGTCCCCCCCCAGCCCACTTCCGTCACTCTTCCCCGTCGGGCTCGCCCAGGGTCTTCTGGATCGCCTCGCGGATGTTATCGATGACGTCGGTCGCGGAGACGGGCGACATCGGGTGGCGCCTGACCAGTATGTCGGCGGACATCCCGTGGAGAAAGACCCCCGCGCAGGCGGCGTCGGTCGGCGAAAGCCCCTGGGAGGCCAGCGCCGCCACCATCCCCGACAGGGCGTCCCCCATGCCGCCCGAGGCCATGTACGGGTTTCCGGTGGTGTTGATGAAGACATCGCCCTTCGGCGTCGCGATGATCGTCCGTGCCCCTTTCAGGATCACCGTCACCTTCTTCTCCTCTGCGAAATGCTGCGCCGATCCGACCCGGGATGCCTCGATGGCCTCGATCGACTCGCCGGTCAGCCGGGACATCTCCCCCGGGTGCGGCGTGATGATGCAGGGAGCCTCCGCTCTCCGCAGGATATCGACCTGCCCCGCCAGCGCGTTCAGCCCGTCGGCGTCGATCAGGAAGGGAACCCGGATCTGGGGAATGATATCCGCCATGAACGCCGTCGCCCCGGCGTAGCTCCCCATCCCGGGACCCAGCACGACGAAATCGGCGCGGGAGATCCTCTCGAGGAGATCCGCGATGCATTCCTTTGGGAAATGCCCGTCCCCGCCGTCCTCAATTCCCGCCGACATCACCTCCAAAAGCTTCGCCTCGACGACCGGACGCAGGGACCGGGGCACGACGACCGTGATCAGCCCCGCCCCCATCCGCATCGCCGCATGCCCCGCCAGGCAGGGGGCCCCGGTCATCCCGGGGGAGCCGCCGACGACATACACCCTTCCGGCGTCCCCCTTGTGGAAATCGGGCGGCCGGATGGAAAGCATGCTCTTGACCACCCGTTCCTCGAGCGCCTCGGTCTTGATCTCGATGTCGAAGACGGCCTTGGAGGGGATTCCGATGTCGTAGATGTCGGTCTCGCCGCAGTGGATGGAGCCGGGAAGCAGCACCTGACCGAGTTTGAGGAGTCCGAACGTGCCGGTGTAGTC
>JBAULH010000185.1:0-26579 GCA_049578085.1 Candidatus Deferrimicrobiaceae bacterium | reverse complement strand
GAACGAGAATCGGCCGGAGCGGGGGAGTTGTCACCCGGATTACGGAAAAGGAGATCGTCGTCCGGGAAGAGTTTCGGGATTACGCCGGATCGAAGGTCAAGCGCGATAGCTCTCTGAAGCTTGAGACCGTAGGAGGAAAATGATGAGGAACCGGTTACGGCTGATGGGCCGATACCCCCGGCGATACCAAATCTGGCTAACTGCCGCTGTGCTTGTCTCCGCGATGGCTGGTGTCCCGGCGCTTCTCCAGGCTGCCGCGGATGCTCCGGCGGCATCCGGAGTAAGGGTCGAGGAGGTCGTCGTCTCGAAGACGCCCCATTACACCAACATCGAGGTGACCGCGTCCGGGGAGATATTGAACTACAACTCGTTCAAGCTCAACGACCCGTTCCGAATCGTGGTCGACATTTGGGGGGTCGCGCAGGGCCCGGTGGATTCGGAAGTCCCGGCTGGGACGCCTCAGGTAAAGGCGGTCAAGCTTTCGCAACAGGGGGACAAGCTGCGGATGGTGGTGGAAACCCCCGAGGATGTTCCGCTCCCGTTCCTTGTCACCACCGAAGGGAAACGCCTCGTACTGTCGGTCGGCGGCGGCCAGGAGGAGAAGGTGACCAGCCTTGACCGGCCGATGGCAGAGAAGGAAGCCATGAAGGGGAATGCCGTCGTAGGCATCGACCTCGAGGATCTTCCCGAGGCATCGAACGTCGTCGTCACAACCTCCGGAACCATCTCCCACAAGGTGATCGAGGGGAAGAACAGCGTGACGCTCGTTTTCCCCGGCTCCTCTGCGGACAAGGGATTGCTGCGTGAGATGGATGCCGGCAGGTTTGACATTCCCGTCCGGAAGGTGAGGCCGGCCGCAGGCAGGACGGGAATCGAGGTGGCGGTCACCTACGCCCCCGGCTCCACCTACACCGTCGAGGGGAGGGACAACGCAGTAGTCCTATCTTTCCCGAAGACCGCGGTAGACCGAAAGGGAACCGTGGTGGCGGAGCTCAAGGAGAGGACCTCGTCCTCCCCGATTTCCTTCGCGGGTCCGGACGCGGAGCCCGCCGGAGGGACAACCAAATGGGGATTCGTCACCCACGAGGTCGAATCCCGAAGGAAATACGTTGGGCAGCGGATCTCCATGGACTTCAAGGATGCGGACCTGGCAAATGTCTTCCGGATCATCGCCGAGGTCAGCAATCTCAACATCATCACCACGGACGACGTGAAAGGAAGGGTTTCCGTGCGTCTCATCAACGTTCCCTGGGACCAGGCCCTGGACATCGTCCTGAAATCCAAGGCCCTCGGCGCCACGCAGGAGGGGAACATTCTCCGCATAGCCCCTCTGACTGCGCTTCGGGCCGAAGACAAGGCCCGCCTCGATGCCAAGAAGGAAGTGGAGAAGCTCCAGGCAACCTTGGAAGGCGTGATCGAGACGATCCCCGTCAACTACAGCAAGGCGTCCGACCTGAAGGACAAGATCACGGATCTTCTCTCCGAGGGCGGGAAGGTCCAGATCGACGACCGCACCAATACGATCATCATCCGGGACCTCCGGAAGAATGTGGAAGACGTGAAAGCTCTGGTCGCGACACTCGACACCGCGACTCCCCAGGTGCTCATCGAGGCGCGGATCGTCGAGGTCGACACCTCCTTCACGAGGGAAATCGGCGTGCAGTGGGGCGGGTCGTACAAGGAAAATGGACAGACATCGGTAGGTGTCACGGGAATCCAGGACACCAGCGGCGTGTTCATTCCGGGGCAGGGCCTCACGAACACGACGCCCTTCGATGCCACGACACCGCCGAACTTCGCGGTGAACCTCCCTGCGAGCGTTGGGATCGGCGCCGGCGGTGGGATCACGTTCGGAATCCTGAGGGACAATCTCCGTCTCGATCTGTCCCTGTCGGCGCTCGAGGCCTCCGGAAAGGGGAAGGTGGTTTCCTCGCCCAAGGTGGTCACGATCGACAACAAGGAAGCCATGATCGAGCAGGGGACCCAGATCCCCTACTCGACCGTATCCGCCTCCGGCACGAACACCCAGTTCGTGGACGCGACCTTGAGCCTCAAGGTGACGCCCCACATCACGCCGGAGGGAAGCGTCATCATGAAGCTCGAGGCGAAAAACGATTCCCAGGGGGAGACGGGGGCGTCCGGACAGCCGGCCATCAACAAGAAGAAGGCCACAACGGAGGTTCTGGTGAGGGACGGGGAGACCGCGGTGATCGGGGGCATCCTCCAGGTTACGCGGAAAGCGGACCAGGCGGCGATTCCGTGGCTTTCCAAAATCCCCATTTTGGGGTACTTATTCAAGAAGGACACGAACACGTCGTCCAACAGGGAACTGCTGATCTTCATAACACCGAAGATTCTGAAGCCGGAGTCAGCGCAGGCCAGGATCCACTGATTCCGAAGGGGGTTCGCTTTTTCCGGAGCACCTGCTCGAAAGGGCCTGGTGCTCCGTTTTTTTTCTTAAAGGAGGCGTGAGGAAATTGTTCACGTTCCGCACGGCCGGGGAGACGCACGGGCCGGCTTTGGTCACCGTCGTCGAGGGGTTGCCCGCCGGGATGCCTTTCGACCGGGGCGCGGTCAACCGGGAGCTTGCCCGCAGGCAGGTCGGGTACGGCCGGGGCGAGCGCATGCAGATCGAAAAGGACGAGGTGGAGGTTCTTTCCGGAGTCCGGTTCGGCAGGACGCTTGGAGGACCGGTGGCCATGCTCCTGCGCAACCGGGATTGGGAGAACTGGCGGGAGAAGATGGCCCAGGAGGGGGAAGGAAGACGGATCCCCCCGCTAACGACGGCTCGCCCCGGACACGCCGATCTCCCGGGAGTTCTCAAATACGGCCACCGGGACGTCCGGAACGTTCTGGAGAGAGCAAGCGCGAGGGAGACGGCAGCTCGTGTCGCGGCGGGGGCTCTGGCGCGCATGCTGTTGCGGGAAGTGGGTGTGGAGATTGTGGGACACGTCGTCTCGATCGGGAAGGTTCATGTTCCCCTGGAGACCCGGGGGTGCTGGGACCTGGCCGTAACATCGGAGAAGAGCGACCTGCGGATGGCCGATCCGGCGTCCGCCAGAAGGGCAACCGCGGTAATCGACCGCGCGAAGAGGACGGGGAGCACGGTAGGGGGGACGATGGAAGTCATCGCCCGAGGGGTCCCCCCGGGCCTCGGATCGTTCGTCTCCTGGGACCGAAAGCTCGACGGGCGGCTGGGGCAGTCCCTGATGAGCATTCCGGCCATCAAGGGCGTCGAGATAGGGGGAGGCTTCCCCTTGGCGACGCTGTCCGGGAATGCCGTTCACGATGAAATCTTCCCGGGTAAGGGGAAGGGAAACCCTCTTCTCGGCAACCTGTTCCTGCCGGTTCACAGGAAAACGAACCGGGCAGGCGGGGTAGAGGGAGGGATGAGCAACGGAGAGCCTCTGGTAGTACGAGCGGTAATGAAGCCGATCCCCACCCAGGCGAACCCCCTGCGCACCGTGGACATCCGGAGCTGGAAACGGGCCGATGCGCATCGCGAGAGAAGCGACGTCTGCGCGGTGCCTGCGTGTTCGGTAGTCGCCGAGACCATGGTGGCCATCGTCCTGGTATCCGCCTTCCTGGAGAAATTCGGGGGGGACTCGATGGTCGAGATTCACTATAATTATTCGGGATACCTGCGCCGAATCGGATGCCGATGAGGAGACGGGGAACTCCGCGGGGAGCCGTGCTGGTGGGGTTCATGGGAGCCGGAAAGAGTTCGGTGGGAAAGGTGCTCGCCCGGCGTCTCGGGGCGGAGTTCCTGGACGTGGACGAACGGATCGAGAACGACGCGGGGAAGACGGTAGAGGAAATCTTCGCCACCGAAGGGGAGCAGGCGTTCCGGGAAAGGGAGCGCATGGCGATCCGGGGCGCCGTCTCGGTACCGGGCAGGGTCATCGCAACCGGCGGAGGATCGTTTTTGGACGACGATAACCGGAAACGGTTGAGGGCGTATGCGCCGGTTGTGTTACTCGACATTTCCCCCGCCACCGCGCTTGCGCGCCTGACGGGGGACACGTCGCGCCCCCTGCTTTCCGGGGAGGACCGGGAGAAGGCGGTGACGGAGTTGATGGAAAGGCGTCGGCCGGCTTACCTTCAGGCGGATTTCCGGGTGAGCACGGAAAATCTGACGGCGGCCCGAGCGGCCGAAGAGGTTTTCCTGCTCCTTTCCCGAGGGTCGCAGGGTGTCCCGGCAGGGAGGACCGGCAGCAAGGAAAGGAGAAGGGGGTGAACGACGGAATCATCACGGTGTCGCTGGGGGACCGTTCCTATGACATCTTTTTCGGAACGGAGGTGTACCCCCTCTTCCAGGAGTGGGTGACGCGGTTCATCCGGGGCACTCCCGTTTTCGTCGTTACGGACCGGACCGTACACTCCCTCTACGGGGACGACCTCCGGAAGTGGCTTTCCGGGGTTCCTCACGATGTTCTTCCCCTTCCTCCCGGCGAAGAGAGAAAACGCTGGGACACGGTGCAGGAGATCTATTCCTTTCTCGCCCGAAAGGGGGCGGGAAGGGACTCTCTCGTCGTTGCATTCGGCGGCGGGGTTGTGGGAGATCTTGCCGGTTTCGCCGCCGCCACCTTCCTTCGGGGAATTCCCTATGTGCAAATTCCCACCACCCTTCTTTCGCAGGTCGACAGCAGCGTCGGCGGGAAGACGGGCTTCAACCTCGCCGAAGGGAAAAACCTCGTAGGGGCATTTCACCAGCCGCGAGCGGTATTCATCGACCCCGCCTTCCTCCTCACGCTGGACGACAGGAACCTGCGGGCGGGGATGGCGGAAGTCGTGAAATGCGCCTTCGCCGGCGCCCCCTCCCTCCTGGAAAGCATCACCGCGTGCGCGGAAAGCTGGAAGAAAATGTCCGGCGACTCATGGATTACGGTCATCCGCGGCGCCGTGGCGTTCAAGGCCTCGGTGGTCGAGCGTGACGAGAAGGAAGGTTCCGCACGCCGTATCCTGAACCTGGGGCACACGATCGGGCACGCGCTGGAGCAGGCCTCCGGGTACCATCGGCTCCTCCATGGGGAAGCGGTCGCGATGGGACTGGCGTGGGAGGCGATTTTCTCCCGCCGGCAGGGGGCTACCTCCCCGGGGCTGGAAAGGAGATTGATCGACCTGCTCCTCGAGATGGGATTCGCGCTCGACGACCCATCCGTTCCGGTTACGGCAATCGCCGCAGCGATCGGGATGGACAAGAAGAGATTGTTGTCGGACATCGACATGCCGCTTTTGACCGGGTCGGGTTCCTGTGCCCTGAAGCGCATACCCGTTTCCCTTCTCCGGGAGGAATTGCCCGCCATCCGCGAGGAGCTCCGGGTGATTGCGCAGGACCGGGCAAGGAAAGCCGGGGGAGAAAAGGCGAGCCCCCCGGAAGAGGAGGCCCTCCGTGCGCCGCCGGCTGGCCCGGATGAAGCTCCACCTGCGATATCGGAGCTGGAACGAAGGGTGGTGGTCGATCCACGAGACGTGGACGCGATGGTTGCGCTCGCGGAGGCGTACCGGCGCGCAGGAAATCTCGCCGGAGCGTGGGAGACGATCAAGGAGGCATTGGCCCAGGACCTCTCATCCGCCAGCGCGCAGCACCTAGCAAGGAAGATCGAGCGTGAGGTGAAGGAGGCTCTGCCGGAAATCGGGGAAAGCACCTCCCCCCTCCTGGAGGAAGTCGTCATCCTGGAAGAGGGGGTGTTCGAACTTCGCCCCGCAGAGGAAAGAGGCGACACCGGTGCTCCGAGCGCAGGGGCGACCGACATTCCGCCGGGAACACCCCCCACGGAGGCGGGGGCGCCCGTCAGGACGGTCACGATGGCAAGCATTTTCTGGGACCAGGGGCAGCAGGAGGAGTCGATACGGATTATCGACGAGATCCTGCGCCGACATCCCAACGACTCCCGGGCGCTGGCATGGCGGGAGGCGCGCTTGGGCAAACGGACGGACGGCTGGGAGGAAAGGCTGGTTTCCTTTCTGACCGCATTTCTCAGGAAGACGAAAAAGGAGTTCTGTTATGACGTTCCGTGAACTCATTGAGGGGATGCATCGGAGGGAACCTGCGATACGCGGGGGGGCCCTGGCCGGATCGGACGGGCTGGCTGTCGACGAATGGAGCGCAGCCGCCGGCCTCGACCTCTCCGCCCTCTGCGCGGAGATGGTCCAGTTTTTCAAGGAGAGCGTGCGGGTGGCCGGGGAGCAGGGACTCGGGGGCGCCTCCGAGGTCTTTATCGCCGGGGAGGAAGGACAGATATTTTTCCAGAGGGTGACCGCCGACTATTATCTCCTGCTCGTCGCTGCCCCGAAGGCGGTACCCGGGAAATGCCGGTTCCTCCTCCGGCAGGGTGCCTCGCGGGCTAGAGAGATGCTGTGATGGGTCTTGCCTCCCGGAAACGGCAGACGGGCAGTCCGAACACAACTTCGAAGGAAGGGAGACGGCCGGCCCTTCGGGCGGCGTACCGGATCCTGTTCCTCGACGGACCGAACCTCAACGTCCTAGGCGAGCGGGAGCCGGGCATATACGGAAAGAATACGCTGGCCGAAATCCGGCGCAGAGTGACCGAAGACGCCCGGGAGGAGGGGGCGTCCGTGGAGTTTTTTCAGTCCAACCACGAGGGGGAGATCGTGACCCGCCTCCAGGAAGCAAGGGGGAACGCCGACGGGCTGGTGATCAATCCCGGAGGATACACCCACTCCAGCGTGGCGATCCGCGACGCCCTGCTCTACGCCAGGCTTCCCGCCGTGGAGGTCCATCTGAGCAACCTGGCGCGCCGGGAACCCTTTCGGAAACAATCCCTGATCGAGGACGTGGCGGTCGGCCGGATCGCCGGATTCGGCGGTTTCGGATACGTTCTTGCCCTACGTGCCCTCCTCGACCATCTCCGCAGGGAAGGTGGAATTGCCACGCCGTAACTCCCAGGTTCCGGGGACCCATACGCGTATCCGGAGGCTCCTGGGCGTTCTCGCGAGGCAGAGGATTCACTTGTTTCTCTGCCTCCGGATGACCAATATCCGGTATCTCACGGGGTTTCGCGGAAGCGATGCCGCCCTCCTCGTATCCCCGGACGGCGTGATCTTCGTGACCGACGGCAGGTATGCGGAGCAATCCCGACAGGAGGTGCACGGGGCGGAGATCGTAATTTCCGACAGGAAGTGGACCGTGGTGTCGCGCAGGATCCGAACGGCGACACGGCGATCCGGCCGCGGGAGGCGTGCGAGGGTAGGTTTCGAATCCCTTCATCTCCCCGTGGAGCTCTACCGCTACCTTACAAAGGGCAGAGATGCCCACTGGGTAGCGCTGCGTGATCCGGTGGAATCGCTCCGGATGCGGAAGGAGGAGAACGAGGTCCTCGCCATGGAGGGCGCGGCGGCAGCTGCCTCGGGTGCCCTTCTCGAAGTTCTCTCGGCGGGGGTTCGTGGCCGGACCGAGAAGGAGGTGGCGGCAGACCTGGAGAAGGGGATGAAGGTGCTGGGGGCCGAGGAACCGTCCTTCCGGGCGATCGTCGCATCGGGCTCGCGTTCCGCTCTTCCCCACGCCGAGCCGACGGGCGCCGTGATCGGGAGGGATGACGCGATCGTCATCGATTTCGGGGCTCGCCGTCGCGGGTATTGCTCCGACGAGACCGTCTCCATTCTCCCCGCTCGCCCCTCCCCCTCGCTGCGCAGGGTGTTCGACGCCGTCAGGCGCGCGCAGGAACGGGGAATCCGGGCCATCCGGCCGGGGGTTTCGTGCAGGGACGTGGATGCCCGGGTGCGGGAATCGCTGGACCGGTCTGGATATTTGAAGTATTTTGTTCATTCTACCGGCCATGGCGTGGGGCTGGACATCCACGAGCGACCTTCCCTGTCCCCGCGGTCGAAGGACCGGATTGTCGAGAGAATGGTAGTGACCGTCGAGCCCGGAGTATATATTCCCGGGTTTGGAGGAATCCGGATCGAAGACATGATCCGGGTGACGGGGAGGCGGGGAGAAAGGGTGACCTATCTTCCCAAGCAGGCTTCACCGCTTCTTTGAAGGGGAAAGGCGAATGTATTCCACCACGGACTTTCGAAATGGGCTGAAAATCGAGTTCGGCGGTGAACCGTATGTGATCGTGTACTTCCAGCATGTGAAACCCGGCAAGGGCGGGGCCTTCGTCAGGACGAAGCTCAAGAACCTGAAAACAGGGGCCGTTCTGGAGAATACATTCCGAAGCGGGGACAAAGTCAACAAGCCGGACCTCGACGAACGCGGGATGCAGTTCATGTACCTTATGGGGAACGCCTACCATTTCATGGATACCAAGACGTACGAGCAGATCTACCTGGACCGGGAGCACATGGGGGACGCCGCAAACTACATGATCGAGAACCTCCCGGTCAAGATCCTGTTCTTCCGGGGGGAGCCGATCGGCATCGACCTTCCCATCTTCATCGACCTGCAGATCGTCGAGACCGAACCGGGACTCAAGGGCGATACCGTAAGCGGGGCGACCAAACCCGCCAGCCTGGAATCGGGGGCCGTAGTGCAGGTTCCCCTCTTCCTCAACGTCGGGGACAGGGTCAAGGTGGACACACGCACGGGTACGTATATAGAGCGTGCGTAAGGGGAGCGATATGAATCTGAAAGAGATACGGGAGATCCTCGAACTTCTCAAGGGAACCGACGTGACCGAACTGGAGGTCGTCCGCGGGGAGGACGTCCTGAAGGTCCGGCGGGGACCCGCAGGGGAGATGCGCCCGGTCGCCGCCGTGCAGCCCCTCCCCCTTTCCCCGGCGGCTCCTCCTGCGGAGGCTCCTGCTCCCGCCCCTCCGGAAGAACCTCCGAAGAAGGCAGGCAAGGAGATCGTCTCCCCGATCGTGGGCACGTTCTACCGGGCCCCGGCCCCCGACGCGGCCCCGTTCGTCGAGGTGGGAAGCCGTGTCACCAAGGGCCAGGTCCTGTGCATCGTCGAGGCGATGAAGATCATGAACCAGATCGAATCCGACACGGGAGGCGTCGTGGTGGCGATTCTCGTAGAAAACGCGCAACCGGTGGCCTACGGCCAGCCGCTTTTCCACATCTCTTCGGAGTAGAAGACGGCATGATTCACAAGGTGCTTGTCGCCAACCGGGGAGAAATCGCCGTCCGTATCATCCGCACCTGCCGCGAGATGGGGATTCGAACCGTCGCCATCTATTCCTCCATGGACAAGGACGCAATGCACGTCAAGACAGCGGACCAGTCCGTCTGCGTGGGGCCGCCGTCGAGCGCGGAGAGCTACCTCAATGTTCCTTCCATCCTGAGTGCGATCGAGATCACGGACTCGGACTCGGTCCACCCGGGCTACGGATTCCTCGCGGAGAACCCGGCCTTCGCCGAAATCTGCGAGAATTACGGGGTAAAGTTCATCGGGCCGTCATCGGAGTCGATCCGGCTGATGGGAGACAAGGTCGAGGCGCGCCGCGCGGTGCGCAAGGTCAAAGTACCGACCGTCCCGGGGAGCGACGGAGCGATCACGGAAGAAGAGGAAGGGCTTCGGATATCAAAGGGAATCGGTTTCCCCGTAATCATCAAGGCGGCTGCCGGAGGAGGCGGAAGGGGCATGAAAATCGTTCATTCTCCCGCCTCCTTCATCAACGCTTTTCTCACCGCCCAGTCGGAGGCCCTTTCCGCCTTCGGCGTCCCCGACGTCTACATCGAGAAGTATTTCGAGCACGCGAGGCACGTCGAGGTCCAGATTATGGGCGACAAGTTCGGCAATGTCATCCACTTGGGGGACCGGGACTGTTCGGTCCAGAGGCGTCACCAGAAACTGATCGAGGAGGCCCCCGCGCCGTTCATCCCCGCCCGGATTCGGCACCGGATCCACAAGGCGGCGGTCGACACGGCGACCGCGGTACGGTACAACAATGTGGGGACGGTCGAATTCCTCTACATCTCCGAAGGGGAGTTCTATTTCCTGGAGATGAACACCCGGATCCAGGTGGAGCACCCCGTAACGGAGATGATTACGGGTATCGACATTGTTCGGGAGCAGATCCGGATCGCCGACGGGAAGAAACTGCGGATCAACCAGAAGGAGGTCCCGTTCCGGGGTCACAGCATCGAGTGCCGCATCAATGCGGAGGATCCCGAAACGTTCATCCCGTCCCCGGGACTGATAACATCGTGCATGTTCCCCGGGGGGTTCGGAGTCCGTGTCGACACGGGGATCTACCCCGGCTACACGGTCCCCTCCACGTACGACTCCCTGCTGGGAAAGCTGGTGGTGCACGGGGAGGACCGTAACGAGGCAATCATGCGGATGCGGCGGACTCTCGAGGAGATCCGGATCGAAGGGGTAAAGACGACGATCGATTTTCACAAGAAGATGATGGTGGACCCGGATTTCACCGAAGGGCGTTTGTGGACCAAGTTCGTGGAAAAGAGGGCATAATGGACGGTGGGTTCGCCGGGTATGACCGGCGGCCTCGCAGGGAGGGTTGACCGGTTGGGCATGTTCGATTCGTTCCGGAAGAAATTTTCTTCGAAGGAGGGAGACGAGCGTTCCTCCCTGTCGCGGAAGATCCAGGAATCCCCGCAGGATCCCCAGGCGAGGCAGAAGCTGGGTCTTTTCCTGCTGCGGCATGGGGAGATCGTGGAGGGAATCGACCAGCTCGCACGGGCGGCCATCCTGTACGAAAAGAGCGGGTTCACGACCAAGGCTATCGCCGTCCTCCGGCAGATGCTCAAGAACGACCCGGCCAGCATCGATTTCCAGCGCTGGCTCATCCGTCTGCTTGCCCAGGAAGGGCATACGGGAGACGCGTTGAGCGAACTGAAGAAGGTGGCCACCGGAGGAATCCGGTTCGCCACCGACGACCAGAGGATCGAATTCTACCGGAATATCTCGGAAAGCCTGCCGGACAACCCGCTGCCGACCCTTCTCGTTGCGGACGTTTACCTGTATCAGAGGAAGCTGTTCGAGGCTGTAAGCGAGATGGCGAGGGTAGTCCCCTTCGTCGGCACCTCCCGGATGGAGGAGGAGTTTGCCGTCCGGATGAATGTCCTTACCTCCCTCGCTATGGAAAATCCCGAGCTGTGCGAGCCCTGCGGCTTCCTTTGGATCGCCGTGGGCAAACCAGAGGACGGCCTTCCGTACCTGAATAAGGCGGCGGAATTCCTAAAAAGTTCGGGGGATTCGAGTCATGGATCGAAGGCGGAAGAGGTAATATCCGCCGTGAAGAAAGGAGAGGCGGGGGGTTTTGTGGGAGCGATGTCCTTCGAGGACGCCTTGCGCAAGCTCTCGGAGCCCGAGGCCCTCGCTTCTCCTCCCGCCGAAGAGAAGAAGGCACCTCCCCGGGAGGGGAGCGAGGAAGAGAAGATGTTGCAGAGCTCTGTTGAGAAGCTCCAGGCGAAAGTGAATGAGGAAATCGGGGAGTCGGATCCGGAGGCGCGGTATAACCTCGGAATTGCGTACAAGGAGATGGGACTTCTGGACGAGGCCGTGGAAGAATTCCGGCTCTCCCGCTCGAAGTCGAAACTGTTCCTGGGGGCGTCTTGTCTGCTTGCCGAGACGTTGGCCGAGAAAGGGGACCTCGAGGCGGCAACCGAAACGCTCAAGGAGGTGCTTGCGGCGGAAGGCGTAACCCCTTCCGAAACGCGGGATGTCCGCTACCAGATGGCGGATTTCCTGTCCCAAAGCGGAAAGGAAGAGGAGGCAAGGGAAATCTTTCTTTCCCTATACGAGTCTTTTCCGGGCTACCGGGACCTCCGGGAGCGCGTCCGGAAGTTCGAGGGATGAGCATACTGTTGCAACGCGGGATCGGTCCGTGGTAGAAAAGCGGAGAAATTGCGGGCGTAATTCAGGGGTAGAATGCAAGCTTCCCAAGCTTGACGTCGCCGGTTCGAATCCGGTCGCCCGCTCCATCTTGTCATCGAAGTCTTTTCGGTAGCGAAGAGCCCCTTCCGTGCGAGGGGCTCTTCGGTTTTTACGCTAATTCCTTTATAATTTACCCTTATGGCGAGGCGATGGGCGTGGAGGATCGGTCTGGGGCTCTTCCTCGTCGTACTCCTTGCCTTCGGCGTCCGGCGGTTGCTGCAGGAAATCCCCCCCCTTTTAGCGAAGGCAGAGGATACGATCCGGGAGGAGGCACGGGCACTGGGCCTGCGGGTTTCCTACCGGGCGCTTCGGTTTCACCCCCTCCATCTTCGAGTCTCCCTTGAGGAACTGGACATCCGGGACAACGTTGCCGACATTCCTCTCGCGCACGCCGGGCGGGTCGACGTATCCCTTTCCCTGAGGCGGATTCTGTCGGGTGCATTGCCGGTCTCCCGCGTTATCGTACGAACCTTTTCCGTTCAGGCCGGAGAGGCGAACCGGCCCCTGCTGGATAAACTCCGTGCCTCCGGAAAGGACGAGGGGCAGGAGGAGACCCCCGAGATTCTTCTCATCGACGGAACCGTCCGCATCCGCTCCTTGGGGCCGCTTGCGGAGTGGGAGGCAAAGATCCCGGAACTGCGAATCCGTCCCGTCCGGTTTTTGGGGACGCGCGTAACGGTCAAGGTCGAGCAGGCTGCGGGGCGAATTGCTCTCCCGAAAGCGGGGATCGGGAACGTTCCCTTTGACTCGGCGGAAGCCGACGTTTTCCTGAAGGGAGGTATCTTCCGGGTCCGCAAGATTAGCGCTTCGGGGCCTTCCGTTCATCTCGCTCTCTCCGGGGAGTGGGATGGGGGACGGCGGGTAGCCGACCTGAAAGGTTCCGGAGAGGCGGGTATCGGAGGCTGGATGGCGTCCGGTGCACCGGGAGGGGACTGGCTCCGACGTGTGGCGACGGAAGGTAAGCTCGCGTTTTCCGCCCAGTGGCGGGGAAGCCCCGAGAACCCGGAGGGATCGGTCAAGGTCCTGACGCGCAATCTCGTTTTCACGGGGAACACGCCGGCCGCCGTGGAGGTCTTGCTCGGGATCTCGGGAAAAACGGTCCGGGTCGAATCGCTCCGGGGAAACGTTTGGGGCGGTGTCGTCTCCGGGGAAGGCAGGTATGATTTCCCGACGGGGAAGGGAGATGCCCGTCTATCGGTTGCGCAAGCGGCGTTCGGAAAAGCGCCGTGGGATTCCGGGGGAATATCGTGGCGTCCCGCCGGGAGGGGGGATCTGGTCCTGTCGGTCGCGGGCGGGAAGGACAAGATTCAGGGAACCGTTTCCCTGAAAAATCCGGGCGGATTCGAGCGGCCGGAGAGGAAAGGGGTCCCGGCGGTGAAGGTGGCGCTGCCCGTTGCCGCCGCGGTAGCCGGCGAATTCGTCCCCGGCAAGGAAGTGAAGATACAGAATTTCCGCGTGACGGCAGGGAAAGCAGAAGCCGGCGGAAGGGGATCGTATATTCCTCGGGAGAAACGGCTCTCGTTCACCGGGACATTTCTGGCTCCTCGGGGAAAAGCGGCGGAGTACGGTTGGGCCTACCCCGTTTCCTGGGGCAGCCTCGCCGGCGAGTGGACGCTATCGGGAACCGTGGAAAATCCCCATGTGACCGCGGGGGTAAGAGCCAAGGGACTCGCCGCGAAGGCTCTCCCTCCCGTGCCTCTCTCCGTGAAGCTCGAGGGAAATCCGACGGACGTGGTACATTTCGTTGCGGATATTCCTGCCGACGTGGCGAAAGTGACCGCTACGGGGACGATCTCGGGACCTGCCTCGCACAACCCTGTTCGCCTCGAATCGACGGTAGGCGCACGCGAGATCGATTTCTCCCTTGCCGGGGAATGGGGCGCCGCCGTGCTCACTTCCCTGGGGAAGGATCCGGCCCGGCTCAGGGAGAAGGCGGCCGGGATGTCGGGCACGGGGACCGCAGACCTGCAGCTCTCGGTCGCCAGGGGGTCCTTCTCGGTCTCCGGGACGATGTCCTCCTCCGAGGTCCGGTTTCCGGGGATCAGCGCACGAGAAGTATCCGTTTCGGGGAACTGGCGAGAAACCCCTTTCGTTTCGAGCTGGGGGTTCCACGCGGGCGGACAATTCGGAGAAGGGAAATTCGTGCTGGCGGGGGAGGGGGAGGATGGGAAGGCCGCAATCACCGGGACGATGGACGACATCGACCTCGCAACGGCGGTCTCTCTCGCGCACCGGGAATACGGTGCCCGGATCGGGGGCCGCGCCAACCTGCGCGTGGAGGCAAGAACAGGACCGGAAGGGTGGGAGATCGGGAAACTCTCTGCTTCCGTCCCCCGGTTGACCGCTGCGGGGCTCGCCATCGAAGGGGTGGTGGCGGAGGGTTCCCTCGGCGGATCCTCCGGCGAGCTCTCCCTTGTATCCACCTCTCCCCGGGTGAAGGCCTCGGCAGTCATCAGCCGGGAGCGGGGGTGGCCGGTCTCGTTCACCGTGAGAACCGAAGGTGTCCCGACGGGGGTCCTGCTCGAAGCAATCGGGAGGGGGGAGACCACCTCCGGTGGGACCTGGGATGCGGATGCCGAAGGGGCACTGAAGGCCGCCGATCTGTTCGAGGGGAAAACGGCGCGCCCGGAGGCGATTTCCGAGTTCCGCTTCTCCCTCTCGGCGTCATCACTGTCCATCGCCGGGATCTCCTTCGATTCCCTGCACGCCGAAGGGAAAAAGGAGAGAGACGTCCTCACCGGGGAAATCGGCACCTCCCTGCCCGATTCACTTCTTTCCTATTCCTTCTCGCTCCGGGAGCCTTACGGTTTCCGGGTTAAGGGTTCGTTTTCGGCGGGGCAACCGAATGACGCGGCGGCGGCAGGCGGCGTTCCGGACGAACCCCGGAAGAGCGTCTCCCTGGGCGAGGACGAGCATTCGCGTTTCCGAATCGCCGGACAAGCCGAACTCAGCGGATCCCTGCTTGCGCTCGACCGTTTCCGGGGGACTCTGCAACTAGAGCGGATATTCTACCGATACGGAGAGGTCGACCTGACCGGCGAGGGAATCTCGATCGTCCTTTCTTCCGAGGGCATCCGTTGGGAAAGCGGGACCGTGCAGACCGCCGGGAACCCGCTTCGCGTCTTCGGAAAAGCAACCTGGGCGGGAGACATGGATCTTCGTCTCGCGGGGAATGTACCCGCCCCGGCCATCCGGATGGTAACGGACGTGTTCGACCGGCTGGACGGTATGCTTCAGGTGGAGATACGGGTCACAGGGAAGTGGGACAATCCTTCCGTCATCGGTACCGGGCACGTGGAAAACGCGACGTTTTCCTTCCGTGGCTATGCACAGCTGTTCGAGAAGATGAACGTCGACGCGGTGATCAGCCGGGAAAAAATCATCTTCGAACATTTCGAGGGGAGGAGCGGAGGAGGATACCTCGACGGAAGGGGCGAGTTGCCCCTCCGGTTTGCCGAGGGGCAGAGGATGTTCTTCTCGGTGGACTTCTTCGACATGCAATATCCCTACCCGGAGGACCTGCATCCGGTACTACAGGGCCGGGTCGAGTTGATCGGGCCGGTAAATGACCTCCTCATCACGGGGGATGTGGAAGTCCAGTCCGCGCGGTACACGAAGACCGTCCGCCCCGAGCGGGCGCTGCTGGACTTCCGGAAGAGGCTTGCGGACGTTACGGCCCGCCGGCAAGAAACCGATTTCCGGATCCGGCTCGACCTTGATGCGGTGGCCGACGGGACGATCCATGTCCAGAACAACCTGGCGGAGGCGGACATCAAGGGGGAATTCAAGGTCGTGGGGGATACGAGCCGGGTCATCATCCTGGGGTCCTTCGATGTGACGGAAGGGCGCGTCGACTACCGGGAAAACCGGTACGTATTGACGCGGGGGGCCTTGGAATTCCAGGATCCCAGGCGAAACAACCCCGGGCTCGACTTCCAGGCGGAGACGAAAAAGGGGAACGTCCTCGTCACGGTCAGCGTGACGGGAACGCTGGAGAAGTACGAGGTGGAACTCTCCTCCGACCCGCCTTACAGCAAGAACGAAATCGTCAGTCTGCTTTCCCTGGGGGTCACATCGGGAAGCCTCGCCGGGGCAGCGGGGTCGCTGCCGGCCGCGGAAGCGGCGTCGATCGCGCTGGTCCCGGTAACGGGTCGCGTCACCGAGGAGATCCGGACCGTCATCGGCCTGGACAAATTCGCCATCGAGCCGTCCTTTTCCACGAGGGAAAATGTGTTCGAGCCACGGTTCATCGTCGGGAAGAGTTTCGGGGATCGCTTCTCGGTCTCGGTCTCGACGAACGTGGGAACGACGACGGAGAGCAGCGCCGAAGGGGAGTTCAAGGTACTGGAGAACGTGTACCTTGTGGGAACCTGGGAAAGCGCCACCACAACGAAGGAGGGCGACCTGGGGGTCGACGTGAAATTCCGGTACCGGTACCGCACGTTCAAGGATCTTTTCCGTGACCGCGACTGAGGGGCGAGCCGGGCCCCTCCGGGTTCTATCGATCCTGGCGGTGCTTTTTTTCGCCATTCCCGCGTCATCCTCCCTCGGCGAATCCGTTCCGGACAACGTGGTTCCGGTGATCGACTCGATCTCTTTCCGGGTGGCGTCTCCCTACGAGATTTCCTACGAGGAGCTGGCCGGGATCGTCACCGTGCGCCCGGGATACCTTCTGACGCGGGATGCCATTCGCGAGTCGATCCGCCGGCTCCAAAGGAAGAGCCTGTTCCGGGAGCTTTCCGCATACGTGCGGGTAAAGGGAGAGAGGGCGGAACTCCTGTTCTATCTCCGCCCGCTCCCTGTCGTGACCGAGATCGAGGTTGCCGGCAATAAGCGGGTTCCCGCTTCCCGGATCCTGGCGGCTTCCCGAATCCGGCGGGGGACGCCGGTTACGGGGGCGGATCTTTCCCGCGCGCAGGAATCGGTCCTTTCTCTCCTGCGGGAAAAAGGGTTCCTCGATGCGGCGGTTTCGGTTTCCGCGATCTGCAAAGTGGATACCGGAACGGGGAAGGTTCGTATCGAGGTGAGGGAGGGAAGCCCCGCCCTGGTAAAGGAAGTGCGGGCCCCGGGGGCTGCGTTTTTCCCCCGGGAGAGGCAGGAGAATCTTCTCGGTGTTTCTCCCGGTTCCCGCTTTGACTTCCAGGAATGGGAGGAAGGGGTGAAGAGGCTACGGGGAGAGTACAAGCGGGAGGGGTTCCTGACGGTGCACATTCCGGAACCCGGGGTGTTCTGCGAAGACAGGAAAGAACTGTGCCTTACCGCCCGTGTGGAGGAAGGTCCCCGGTACGAGATCGTGTGGGAGGGAGCACACCGCTTCTCCGTCGGCAAGCTCGAGAAAGCGTCGGGGATCTACGCAGAGGAAGGCGAACTCACCGAAGGGGGGCTGGAATACGAACTGAGGGAACGTCTGCTCTCCTTTTACCGCGAGCACGATCACCTCAAGGCGTCGGTCGATATCGAGACGAAAGAGAAGCCCGCCGACGGCCGCTCTCTGAGGATCTTCCTTACGGAAGGGCAGGCGGGATTCCTGAAAAGCGTCCGGTTTACGGGGAACGCGAGTATACCGGAAAAAAAGCTCAGGAAGCAGATGCTCTCTTCGGAACGGGGGTTTTTCCGCTTTATCACGGGGTCCGGGAAATTCGACGAGCAGGAATGGAGAGATGACCTCGCCGCGTTGATCGGGCTCTACCAGAAGGAGGGGTTCGCCCGGGCACGCATTGCCTCCGTGGACACCGACTGGGACGACCGCGGGGGGATCACGGCGACCATCCACATCGAGGAAGGGAAGCGCTATCTGCTCAAGGAAATTCGGGTGCAGGGAAACGACCACTTTCTGAGAGAGGAAATCCTTCGTCTGATCAAAAACCGCGAGGGTCAGCATGTCGATTACAGCGTGCTGGATCAGGACGAGGAAGCGATAGCGGCGTATTACCGGAATGCAGGGTATCTTGACGTATCCGTGAGGACCCGGTTCGAGGCGGACGAGGAGGAAGACGACGCCACCATTCATTTCCACATCGAAGAAGGACCGCGGTACCGCCTGGGGAAAGTGGTCGTCCGGGGGAACGTGCTCACAGACTCCGTGGTGGTCTCCCGGGAGCTCACCATTCCCGAGGGAGCCCCGGCAGGGGACAAGGAGATGTTGACATTCCAGCAGGCCGTCTTCGGCACGGGTCTTTATAAATCTGTTCGCCTGCACAAGGTCAAACGGCCGGACGAAGGGATCCTCGATCTCATTGTCGAAGTGGAGGAGACTCTTTTTTTCGAGGTCGAGTTCGGTGCGGGGTACGGTACCGACACGGGCGTACGTGGTTTCGTGGGCGCGAAGAACAGGAATTTGAACCGGAGGGGAAGGCGGTTTTCCGCGAACATCACCGCAAGCCAGAAGGAACAGATCTACGTGGTGGATCTGCGGGAGCCATGGGTGTTCGGCAACCGGTGGAAGTGGGAGGGGGGGGTGACCGCAGCGCACCAGGAGGCCGAACGCGAAAGCTTCAGCCTGCGGAAGACGAGCATTGTCACCAGCATAAACAAGACGGTATTCAAACGGTCGTCCCTGTCGGTGCAGTACGAATTGTCCAGGGACGACGTCTTCAACGTCACCCCCGGGGCCGTCCTGTCGCCGGAGGACCAGGGCTCCGCCACCATCTCGGCGGTTAGGGGTCTGTTCGTCCTTGATTTCCGGGACGATCCGTTCAACCCGAAGCGGGGGTCCTTCAACTCGGGATCCGTGGAATACGCCTCCTACTTCCTCGGGTCGGAAGTGGACTATTTCAAGGTTGTCGGCCAATCGAGCTGGTATTTCCCTTTTTTCCGGAAGAATTCCTTCGTGGTGTCCGGCCGGGCGGGGGTTGCCAAGCCGCTTGGGGACACGCAGGAAGTTCCCATCCAGAAACGTTTTTTCCTCGGCGGGAGGACGACCGTCCGAGGGTTCAAGGAGGATTACCTTGGTCCGCGTGCTCCCGACGGGACCCTTACGGGGGGAGATTACATGGTCAACGGGAACGTCGAGCTCCGGTTCCCCGTGCGGTACGGTTTCATCCTCGCCTTGTTCCTCGACGCGGGGAGCGTGTGGTTCGAAGGGGATCCCGATAACGGATTCGATCTCCGGGAGAGTGCGGGTCTGGGCCTCCGGTATCTGACGCCCATCGGCCCGGTCGCCCTCGACTACGGGTGGAAACTGGACAGACGGGAGGGGGAATCCCCCTCGGAGTGGCACTTCACGATCGGAGCCGTATTCTGACGCGTTCCCACGGGAAACGTCAGGCGAGGGAGGCGAGGGCCTCCTTCCGGGCGACCCGCGTCCTGGCGATGCGGTCCACTAGCCTCTGGTGGTTGGGGTTGCGGAGCAGAGCGACCGTCTCCACCTATCCATTTTCCTGCTTTCTCGTCACACGCATATCGTGTTAGGTTTTTCCATGAATGGGGGACTTCCCACAGAAAGGACCATGCCCTGACGCCCGGTATTCGGTGGACATTTTCTTTTTTCGCTATCTGGGTAGGGATTTTCGCGATAACTGTCCTGTCCATCGCCCTGTCGCCGGGTGGTTTTCGTCAGGCCGGACTCCCCGCATGGTTTGCCGTCTGCGGGGAATTCGCCCTCGGCGCCGCGCTGTTCCTGTATCTCCCCCGCAGGATCTTCCGATCTGCTGACCGGTGGCAGAGGGAGATTTCCTCGGGTGCCGGAAAAGATTTCCCCATCGAGGCGGGGCTGCTTACCCCGGTTGCGGCTGCAGTGGCCGACCGGTGCGGTCGGGAAATCGCCTTCCTCGAGGAGGAGATCCGGAGTCGCGAGGAGAAATTGCGGCAGTTCGAGCGCCTCCGCCGCGACCTGGAAGAGACCCAATCCCACCTGGAGGCCAAGATCAAGGACCTGCATTCCATCTATGAGGTCTCCACGGCGGTCGCCGGCACGCTGGACACCGAGGAGCTGTTCCGCATCATTCCCGAACGGGTCATGAAGGTGCTCGGGCTGAACGACTTTTGCGTTTTCCTCTACCAGCCGGAATCCGGAACTCTCGTGTGCCGCGCCTCCGCGGGAATGCCGTCCTCCGTCTCCTCCGACTTCGCCATCGGTAGCGGGGAAGGGATTTCGTGGCGGGTGTTTGAGTCCGGGGAGGCGGTCTACGTGCCGGATGTTCGGGCCACCCCGGATTTTCGGTACTACAACGGGGAGAAGCCGGAGGTACGGTCCTTCATGTCCGTACCCTTGCTCTCGAAGGGAAAAGTGGTCGGCATCCTGAACGTCAACCACCCGGTGCCGAATGCATTCGACGGGGAGTCGCTTGCGACGTTGCGCGTATTGGCCTCCTACATTGCGATCGCGGTCGAGAATGCCGAGCTCTTCCACTTCGTGAAAACGCTCGCGGACAAGGATTCCCTCACCCTCCTGCACAACCACGGGGCGTTCCACACGAGGCTTCTGATCGAGATCGAAAGGGCCGTGCGATACGGACGTTCCCTCTCCGTGATCATGCTGGACCTCGACGGCTTCAAGGAAATCAACGACACGTACGGGCACATCGTCGGGGACCGCATTCTGATGATGACGGCGGGCGTCCTTTGCGCGCATCTTCGGAAGAGCGACGTGGCAGCCCGCTACGGGGGAGACGAGTTCGCCGTGATTCTTCCCGAGACGGACCTTGCGGCGACCTCCGCCATAGCAGGCCGCATCGCGGCCGGTATTTCCCAGGTCCGCCTCGACACCAAGGAGGGGGCGACGATTTCCTTTACCGCCAGCATCGGCTATGCGGCGTGCCTCCCGGATTCCCCGGAGCGGGATACGATCCTGAATGTCGCCGACCGGCTGATGTACGAATCGAAACGGCGGGGGCGGGGAGGAATCCTGGGCGAGCAGCTCTGATCACGGACCCGGGCGTCCCGTTGTTCTCCCGTCGCTTTGTGGCACGGCTTCCGGGAGGTGCGCCGCCCACGGAAATCCGAAACGGGCAGATGGTTGTGGTCGGTAAATGGCACCGGAAAATGGGAATTCCGGGATGTTTCAGGGAAGGACTGCGATGCCGCGTGAGAGCCTGTCCCGGCTAGGGAAGTTCCTCAGGAAGAAGTGGAACAAGATGACGTTTTTTTCCGGAGATGTCCCCACGACTGAAGAGCTGGAGCTCCTCAATGAGAACAGGAGGAGGGTGGAGTTGGTCATCCGGGCCCGCTGGATCCTCCTGGCGATCCTTTCGTTATACGGGGTGGTCGTCCACATCTTCTTCCAGGACAAAAGCGCCGATGTGGAGTCCCTGACGTACGTCCACCTGATCGCTCCTTTCGCCGCCGTCATGTTCGTCGCCGCCTACAATGCTTTTTTCCAATACAGCTTCCGCTGGTTTGTCCAGGTCCGTTCACTGAACCAGGCACAGCTTCTTTTCGACCTCATTGTCGTGACGGTGATGGTCCACTTCAGCGGAGGCGCGGTCTCCTGGTTCTGGACGATGTACATGGTCCTCACTCTCGAGGCCGCCCTGATCATGGACAAGAAGTCGGACACTTACGCGATCGCCCTCGGGAGCTCGATCGCCTTCGGGGGCCTTCTCAACTTCGAGTTCTACCGGATCATACTCCCGGTAGCAATGCCCTTCGAGAACAACATTCTTCAGCAAACCTACTCGTACGTGATGATCAAGTGGGGATGGGTCACCATCACCAACTTCTGCGTGGCGTTCGTGGCGGCGTTCATGATGGAGACGGTCCGCCGCCGGGAGGCCCGGCTGCGGGATCTGGTGGTCCGGGATTTCCTGACGGGTCTGTACAACCGGCGCTACTTCATCTACCGGCTCAATTCGGAGATCCAGCGTGCGAAGCGTTACGGGCGGACGCTCTCCCTGCTCATACTGGACGTGGACGACTTCAAGAAGTACAACGACGAATATGGCCACCTCGCCGGGGACGCCCAGCTGCGGTCGATTGCGGATATCCTGAAGGCCCAAATCCGGAGAAGCGATGACAAGCTTTCCTACGAGGTGGACATCGCATGCCGGTATGGCGGGGAGGAGTTCGCGATCATCCTTCCCGAGTCCGTGTCCGCCCAGGGGGTGGTCGCCGCCGAGCGCCTCCGCCGCCGGGTCGAGACGATAGGAGCCGTTTCCGTGGCCGAGCGGATCCGGAAGAAGATCGAGAATATCGACCAGGGAAAGGTGAACACGACGGTGAGCATCGGCGTATCCTCCTATCCCGAACACGGCGTCGAGATCGACAGCCTGATCCGGGCCGCCGACGATGCCATGTATCTCGCCAAACGGAAGGGAAAGAACCGGGTCGTCGTGGCGGGGGGGGATCCCCGGGCGGGAACACCAATGGGAGCAGCCCATGGATAGGAAAGCCATCGAGCAGTTCCGTCTCGCTCTGTTCGGCCGAATGGTGATGGGGGTGTCCCATGAGGTGGACAACCACCTGAGCGTCGTCCTCGGTTTCGCGGAACTTCTTCAGGCCATGGGGGCGGAAGAGAAGAAGGCGCTCGAAGGCGCAGGGAAGATCCTGTCGGCGGGAGAGAAGATCGCGGCGATCATCAAGCAGTTTTCCCACTACGTACGGCCCCACGCGCCGATCGTCGAGTCGTTTTCCTTTTTCACCGCTCTTTCGGAACTCGTTCTGTTCTCGCGGTACGACCTGGGTCGTGGCAACGTCACCCTTGTGATGCCCGCCACGGAAGGAGCGGGGCGGATGCGGGGAGACAGCAGGGATTATGCGCTGGCTCTTCTCGCGGTACTTCTCAACGGGGCGGAGGCGATGGCAGGGAGAGGGGGAGCGCTGACCGTGGGCACCGCCGTCCGGGAGGGATTCTTCCATGTCACCGTTGCCGACCAGGGGACAGGAATCCCCCAGGAGATCATGCCCCGGATATTCGAGGAGGGGTTCACCACCAAACCGGAATCCCTGCATTCGGGAATGGGGTTGCCCGTTGCCCGCCATATCCTTTCCGGAATGAGCGGGGACATTACCGTGGAGAACCTCACCGGCAAAGGATGCCTCGTCACCTTGCGGGTACCGGCCACCTGACGGAGGGATGACTGATGCCGAAGGGGTATTTGTCCGCATGAGACTCGGCGATCGCGCCACTTGCTTCGCAGCTAGCTGCTCGCAAATGCCACCTCGGGATTTATTGGTTAACGGGGGACTTCTAAGAAAGAGAAAAGCCGCACTATTTTCATCAATCCGACCATCAGCGTCATCGAAACTGCAAGATCGTAATGAAAAGGACGCATGCGGCGAGTAGCATGAGCAGTATTTTCTCCACTATCCCATGACAAGCGGCTGAGGCTCTACCATGTATTGATCGATGAGGGCATCACGTTCAGTGAATGGCTCCGGCGTTCAATCGGCGCCTACCTAAAGGAGGAGGAACCGAAGGGGCGAACGAAGCGCAAACCCGGAAAGGGGGCGTGAGGGATGGAGAAAACTTGTAAAAATTGCAGGTATTCACAATTTACAAAAAAAAAACGAGTACGGTGAGATTGTTTCAATTCCCAAGGGATTTTGTAGACGTTTTCCTCCCCAATACGAAGGTCGCGGCCCCACGTGGGGAGAACACGTGTTTCCCATGGTCGAACCTATTGATTGGTGCGGCGAGTGGGTAGTGGTACTACCCAAACAATCGACAGGTCACAGTTCCATCAAGGGAGAGGAGGTGAGTTAGATGGGCGTCAAGGATGCCATTGCCTCTATTGAACGAGGGGATTACGAGAAAGGGTATCGACAGATCAAACCACTTGCCGAGCAGGGCGATGTGCATGCCCAGTGCATCCTTGCCGCCATGTACTTCAATGGCCAAGGCTTTCCGCAGGACTACACCGAGGCGGCGAAGTGGTTCCGAAGGGCCGCCGAGCAGGGACATGCCGAAGCCCAGCACAACCTTGGCCTCTTGTACAAAGTCGGTCGAGGAGTTCCGCAGGACTATATGCTTGCGCATATGTGGTTCAACCTCGCGGCTTCGCAGTTAAACATACCAACAGAAGCGAGAGAGGTTGTCGTAAAGGAGCGAGATATTATCGCCACCAAGATGATCCCGGAGCAGATCGCCGAAGCGAACCAGTTAGCATGGGAGTGGAGGCCGAAGAAGGAGGTGAGATAGATGGGAGTCTATCGCATCCGAAAGGCTATTGGGGCAAACAAAAAGGATGCGGTGGCGGAACGGGATGCCATCCGCATGGACATCCGGGACGGGCAGATATATCTCACGGGCGGGAGGACCAAGAACGGCAAACCGAGGGAAATCCCGGTGACACTCCCGCTTGCGGAGGAGCTTGCGCAGTTGCCGCGGTTCCGGGATGATGGATATGGGATAAAGAGAGGTTGTGGTGCCGAAGGGGGGATTTGAACCCCCACGTGGTTGCCCACACTAGACCCTGAATCTAGCGCGTCTGCCAGTTCCGCCACTTCGGCATCCGGGATGCGGGAAATAAAATTATAGCAAAGGTCGTTTCGCAGGACACGGGAAAGTTGCCCCGCCGGTGAGATCCCGGGGGAGCGGAAAGGGGGAATACGGTTGCGGGACCGGTCGTTCTGGGAAACGTGGCTGCGTCAGAACGCGGACGGCTTGCGCAATCGCATGTCCTCCATCCGGGACTGGTACCGCGCCGCGGGAGTCGCCAAGGGCGAGCGAAGGGGTTTCCGGGCGGCACTGAAGAGCCTCGGGGAGGGGAGGGGGCGGAAAATAGGAGGGAAGTTCCCGCGCATTCCCGCAAGAGGGAAAGCAGTGGGGTCCCGCGACATGCGTGGAGGAGAGGGGGGAAAGGGAAGGAGGGAGGTCCAGCAGGAAGGACGCCTGCGAATGACGAGAGAAGGAAGATCCATCGTCGTCACGGATTCCCCCGGTGAGCCTGCGATCCGCATTCCCGGGGGCGCTCTCTCCGGCGCCCTGCCAAAGGACCGCGTACTTGTCCGGCTGGAGAAACACCGCGGGAGGGCTCCCTCATACGGGAAAATCATCCGTATTGTAGAGCGGGGCATGAGGGAATTCGTCGGCCGGTACGCCGCTGCCGGAAACCGCCCGCTCATCCGTCTCCGCGACCGTGAAGCGGATCTCCTTCTCCCCGCGGAGGTGCCGGACGGCCTTGATCCCGCTCCGGGGGAACTTGTCCTGGCGGAAATCGCCGAATACCCGTCGGCGGGAAAGGAAGGGCGCGCGAGGATTGTGCGTCTCCTCGGGGAAAGCCACACGATGGATACTCTGGCCCTTGCCGTCACGTCGGCGAGGGGTCTGCCTGCGACCTTTTCCGAAGACGCACTGGAGGAAGCGAGTCGCATCCCGCCGTCGGTCCGCTACGCGGGAGGAAAAAAGAAAGGAAGCGAAGCGGATAGACTTCCGCGGGTCGACCAGCGGGGGATGCCGTTCATCACGATCGACGGGGAGGACGCCAGGGATTTCGACGACGCGGTCTGCCTCGTCCGCGAACGGGGGCGCAATCGCCTTCTCGTCGCCATCGCCGACGTTTCGCACTATGTCCCGGCGGGGGGACACATCGACCGGGATGCTTACGAACGGGGAACGAGCGTGTATTATCCCGACCGGTGCATCCCGATGCTGCCTCCGTCCCTCTCGGAGGGCGTGTGCAGCCTCAAGGCGGGGGTAAACCGGCTTACGGTCACCGTGGATATCCCCTTCAACGAAAAGGGGAAGCCGAAGCCGGCCTCCTTCTACCTCTCCGTCATCCGGAGCAGGGCACGGCTTACCTACGAAGACGTGCATACCTTTCTCGCCCGGCAGGGAGCCGGGAGGGGACGGGAGAAAATCCGAGGGGAGATCGGGGAGATGCTCCGGCGAATGGAAACGGTCGCGGGACAACTGACGCTAGCCCGCATCGGCCGGGGAGCACTCGACTTCGATCTCCCCGAGACGAAGATCTTTGTGCGGGGCGGTCTCCCCCGGCAGGTGGCGGCGGTACCCCGATGGGAATCCCACCGGCTGATCGAGGAGTTCATGCTTCTGGCCAATACCGCGGTGGCCGAGTTCCTGTCCTCCCGGGACATGCCGTTCCTTTTCCGGATCCACGAGCAGCCAGCAGAAGACCGGATGGAGGATTTCGAGGAGGCCGCGGCGAGGATTCTCATGAATGTTCCGGCGACAAAGGGCAGGGACATCTCTTCCCGCCTGCAGGCGTGGGCCGCGGCGGCCCGCGGGGGGAAGTACGAGAGGCACATCAACATGCTTCTGCTCCGCAGCCTGATGCTTGCGCGATACGGCCCGGAGGCGGTCGGGCATTTCGGGCTCGCCCTCTCCCTGTATACCCATTTCACCTCTCCGATCCGCCGCTATCCCGACCTCGTCCTCCACCGGATACTCAAAGCGACGTTGGGGGACAGGGAATACGCCCCTTATGTGAAGAGCGTCTCCGCATCCGGGAAGGAGATGGGGGCGCACCTGAGCGGGCGGGAGCGGAAGGCGATGGAGGCGGAACGCGATGTGGAGCAACGTGCGAAAGCCCTGTATCTCTCCTCCCGGGCGGGAGAGACGTTTACCGGGTTCATCACCTCCCTCACCGGATACGGGTTCTACGTGGAACTGGACGACTGCCTTGTGGAGGGGTTCGTTCCGATATCGACTCTGCGGGACGACGAATACCGCTATTCCGCTGACCGGGGGGAGTGGCAGGGCATCGTCCGGAAGCGAAGGCTATCCCCGGGGGACCGGCTGGTCGTGCGATTGCGGCGGGCGGATGTCGACCGCGGGGAAATAGACTTCCTTTTCGTTGAAAAACTTCCGGATTCTCTCTAGAATGAGGGATAATTTGGAGGGACTATGGCCGCCAAGCTACTGCTCGC
>JBAULH010000184.1:0-2537 GCA_049578085.1 Candidatus Deferrimicrobiaceae bacterium | reverse complement strand
AGCTCCTCGAAGAGGAGCGCCGGCACATCCGCATGGTGGAGGAAGAGATCGAGGAGCACAAAAAGCAGAAATACTGGTCCTGACGGTCTTCCCGGCCGGTTGTGCCTCTTCCTCCTCCCGTGCGCCTTACTCCTCGAGCGCCACGATTCCGGGGAGCCGTTTCCCCTCCAGAAGCTCGAGGAACGCTCCGCCGCCGGTCGACACGTAGGACATCCGGGAAAACAGGCCTGCCTTGTGCAGCGCCGTGTCGGTGTCGCCGCCGCCGACGATGGTGATCGCGTTGCTCTCCGCGAGAGCCCGCATGATCGAGTGGGTGCCGTTGGCGAACGGCGCGATCTCGAACGCTCCGAGCGGTCCGTTCCAGACGATGGTCTTCGCGTCCTGGAGCGCCTCCTTGAAAAGGAGCGATGTGGCGGGCCCGATATCGGCCGCCGTCCACCCGACGGGGATCTCCTGGGCGGGGACGATCTTCGAGGATGCCGATGCGTCGAGCCGGTCGGCAACCACGACGTCGACGGGGAGGTAGAGCTTGACCTTGCGGCCGGCGACGTTCGCCAGCACCTTTCCCGCCATTTCCACCATCCCGGTCTCGTACAGGGAGTTTCCCACCTCGTAGCCCTGTGCGGCGAAAAACGTGTTGGCCATCGCGCCGCCGATGAGGATCTTGTCCACCTTTCCGATGACGTTGTTGATCGCCTCGATCTTCCCGGAGATCTTGGCCCCTCCGAACACCGCGGCCAGCGGGCGGGCGGGGGAGACGAGGGCTTTTTCGAAATAGGCGATCTCGTCCTTCATGAGAAGCCCCGCCGCCTTCTCCTTGACGAACCGGGTAACGGCGACGTTCGACGAGTGCCCCCGGTGGGCGGTCGCGAAGGCGTCGTTCACGTACACGTCGCAAAGCGCTGCGAGCTGCTTTCCGAACCCCTCGTCGTTTTTCTCCTCGCCGGGATGGAATCGCACGTTCTCCAGGAGGAGGACGTCGCCCGGCTGCATCGCCGCCACGGCCTTTTCCGTCGCCTCCCCGACGCAGTCCGGAACAAAAGGAACTTCCTTCCCGAGGAGGGAGGAGAGGCGTTTTGCCGCGGGAGAGAGGCTCATCTCCGGGATCGCCTTTCCCTTGGGACGCCCCAGATGGGACAAAAGGATCGTCTTCGCCCCCCGCTCCCGGGCCAGCCGGATCGTGGGGAGGACGGCCTTGATCCGCGTATCGTCGGTGATGTTGCCGGCCTTGTCCAGCGGGACGTTGAAATCGACGCGGATGAGGACCCGCTTCCCGGACAGATCAAGCTGGTCGATGGTCCGTACCTTCATCGTGTTCCCTCCCAGGCAATCTGCGTGAATGGTACCAGAAAGCCCCGGCGCCGTCAGGCCCTAAGCAGCCCCATCACGATCTCCAGCGCGATCAGCAGGATGATGATCACCTCCAGCGTCTCGGCGCGAGCCGCCGCCACCCGGACGTCGCTCATGGCAGGGACGCCTGGAGATAGGGAATCAGATTGAACAGGAGGTGCAGGAACACGGGGACGTAGAGGTTGCCCGATTTCTTGCGTCCCCAACCGAACAGGAGGGCGGGGAAGAAGGTGAGCGCCCGGTACGCCGACGCGTGGATGACAAGGTGCCCCGCCGCGAAGAGAAGGGAGGTGGCGGTGACCGGCTCCCACCCCTTCTCCTCGAAGACGTCGTACAGGTACCCGCGGAAAAAGACCTCCTCCGGGAGGGCGACGAGAATTGCCTGCCGGAAGACGAATGTCACGAGCGGGGGCCCGTACGCTCCGCGGGAGGGGGAGAACAGCGGGAAGAAAAGGGAGGAAACGAGAAGAAACACCAGGGCTCCCGCCGTCCCCAGGGCCAGGAAGAGGGCTCCACTCCGTTTCACGTCCGAAAGCCGGGTCCAGGAGGGCGCCCGCCCCCGCCGGTAGTACAGAAAAGGGGCATAGAGGAACAGGGCCGCCCCCAAAAGGTCGGGCTGAAGCAGCGGGAACCGGGAGGGATAGCGGGTAGCCAGGCGCAGTGCGAAGGCAATCCCGGTAAGAAGGAGAACCGCCTGGATGGGGAAGGACCCGCGTATACGCACTTCCGTCGGTTTCCCTTTATCGTATCGGTCGGATCCGGTGGAACAGCTCCGGAAAACGGTCGATGGTGAAGTCAGGGGAATGTTCCGCGAATCCCTTCGCGCCGATCCCGTAGGAAACGCCGCATGTGACGACCCCGGCTCTCTGCCCGGTGAGAACATCGTTCACCGAGTCCCCCACCATGAGGGATTCCGCGGGAGAGGTCCCCCGCTTCTTCATGATACGGAGGAGTCCTTCCGGGTTCGGCTTCTTGCTGTCGAAGCTGTCTCCCCCCCGCACATCGACGAAGTACCGGGAGAGCGACAGGCCGGCGAGGATGTTTCGGGTCATGTCGATCGGCTTGTTGGTCAGCACGGCCATCTCGAACGCCTTGCTGTGCGCCTCCAGGTTTTCGCTGACCCCCGGGAAGGGGACGGTCGTGTCCAGCAAGTGCTCCCGGTAATGGGTGAGGAACGTCTCCAAGAC
>JBAULH010000183.1:0-7022 GCA_049578085.1 Candidatus Deferrimicrobiaceae bacterium | reverse complement strand
GGCCAGGAGAGTGCGAGGCACTTTCTTGGGACCCGATCCTTGGCTGCGGCTACGCATCCACCCTCATTCCGGAGCGGCCCGCCCGCCCACCTTTACTGCGAACCGGGTCCCCCGGATGCCGATGGAGGCCATCGGGGTCTCGAAACGGGCCGACCCGGGGGCCAGCTTGCCGATGAGACCCGAGAGATACGCCATGGACCCCCGGGTGATCCGAGCCAGCATCCCGAGCTTACCCTCATAGGGGAAGAAGAGGAATGTCTCGATGACGATGCGGCTTCCCGGACCAAGGGAGAGGGTGGAATTGTCCCGAAGGATCACGCCCATCGATCCGTCGGAACCGGTAGTCAAGGTGTCGCCGGCTATGAGCTTCGTCCCCGCGGTTGCCGGCAGGACGTGCCTCCCGCGCGTGACGGCGGCAGTGCCTGCGGAGGACCGCACCGTGCCGATGGTGTCAAGGTCGGCGGCGGGAACTCCCTGCGCCAGGACGGACACTATCGCCAGAAGGATAACAACGTGCCGCATGACCCTCATGGACTCCCTTCTCCGGGACGTAAACCCATCGATACTCTTTACTTTTTATGCCTTCCCTCCCGGCGTATGTCAAGGGTGAGAGGCCTTTGCTCCTCGTCGACACCGAACCCATGGGTACTCATCTTTCTTCCTTTTCCGGGAAAAAATGGGGTTCCGGCGAAAAACAGACGGATGACGAGCCGAATGGTCTCGTGCGGGCCGGGAGCTGCTTTGCAGCCGCTTCAGCGCTTGTTTCTTATGGGTACCACTCGACTCCCGGGAAGTACGATCCGGTCCAGTCCCATGTCCTCTTTCTCCCGGTGCATGACCGTGGCTCCCGTCCGGGCGATCCCGATGATCCCGAATTCCTCGAACATCGTGATGGCGCTGTCGATGTTTTCCTGCTTTCCCGTGATCTCCACGATCATGTGCACGGGTGCGACGTAGATGACCTTCCCGCCGAAGATCTGCGTGGTCGCCGTGACGTGGACCCGGTCCTGCGGGGACGCCTTCACCTTCAGAAGGATGAGCTCCCGGTTGATCACGTTCTCGTAGGTTACGTCGTCGGTCCTCGGAATCTCCGTGATCTTGGCGATCTGCTGGACGATCTGCTCGATCTTGTTTCCTTCCCCGTGGGAGAACGAGATCGTCATCCGGCTGATCCCCTCGATGTGCGTGTGCCCGACGGTGATCGTCTCGACGTTGTACCGTTTCTTCCGGATGAGGGAGAGCAGCTTGTACAGGACTCCCGGCTGGTTGTGGGCGAATGCCAGGATTGTGTGGAGTTTTTTCTGCATCATGGGGTGACCCTCATGTCGGAGAATCGGGAGCCGGCCGGGATCATCGGCATGATCATCTCCTCCATGTCGGTCACGATCTCGACAAGGTAGGCACCCTTGTGCTTCATCGCCCGCCGCAATGCCGGCTCGAGCGATTTCTCTTTCGTGACCCTCTCCCCAGAGATACCGTACGCCGATGCGAGCGTGATGAAATCGGGGTTCTTCACCGGGGTTCCGATGAACCGCGATCCGTGGAAAAGGTCCTGCCACTGCCGGACCATCCCCAGGAAGTTGTTGTTCAGCAGGAGGATCTTGATGTCGATATTCTGCTCCATGATGGTGCCAAGCTCCTGGATGTTCATCTGGAAGGACCCGTCTCCGACGATCACCCAAACCCGCTCTTTCGGGCGGGCATACTTTACCCCCATCGCCGCCGGGACCGAAAACCCCATCGACCCCAGCCCGCCGGAATTGAACCAGGTGTTGTAGCGGTTGAACTGGTAATACCGCGCCGCGAACATCTGGTGCTGCCCGACGTCGGCGACCACGTTGTCGTTGCCGTCCGTAATTTCCGACAGTTTCCGGATCACGGCTCCCATCAGTAGGTTGCCGCTGTTTACCCTTCCATTACTGCTATTTATTGGGTCAATGCTATTCCAATACTTTCGGTTTTTGGCCGCGAACGCGTACCACTCCTTGTACGGTTTCGGCTTCACGACCTTCGTCATCTCCATGACGGCTGGCTTGAGATCGCTGTAGATCGCGACCGTCGCCCGGACGTTCTTGTTGATTTCGGACGGGTCGTGCTCCACGTGGATCACGTCGGCGTTCTTCGCGTATTCATCCAGCTTCCCCGTCACCCGGTCGTCGAAACGCATCCCCAGCGCGATGATCAGATCGGCTTTCTCGATGGCCCGGTTGGCTTCCACCGTCCCGTGCATTCCCATCATCCCCAGGTATTGCCGATGATCACCGGGGAGAGCGCTGATACCGTGAAGGGTGCAGGAAAACGGCATATTCGACTTTTCGAGGAACCGCCGGACCTCGCCCTGCGCTCCCGACTGGATGACGCCGTGCCCCACGAAGACGATGGGTCGCTCCGCCGAGGCCATGAGTTTTTCCGCCCGGGCCAGCTGGTCCTTGCCGATTCCCGGCGGCGGGAGAACGGGGTACCGGATCGTCGCGTCGAAGCCTTCATCCGGGATGACGGCATTCGAGATGTCCTTGGGCAGGTCGATGTTGACCGGTCCTTTCCGCCCCGTGTTGGCGAGATAGAACGCCTCCTTGACCACGCGGGGGATTTCGTACGGGTCGTCCAGGATGTAGGACTGTTTCGTCACCGGCACGAGCATGCCGATGATGTCGCTTTCCTGGAACGCGTCGGTCCCGATCACGGAGGTCGCCACCTGGCCGGTGATGGCTATGATCGGGATGGAGTCCATGTGAGCGTCCGCGATCCCGGTCATGAGATTCGTGGCCCCGGGTCCCGAGGTGGCGATGCATACCCCGGGCTTCCCCGTCGCACGCGCCATTCCCTGGGCGGCAAACGCCGCCGCCTGTTCGTGGCGTACCATGACGTGCTTGAGTTGCGGATACTGGGGAAACGCGTCGTACACCGGCATGATCGCGCCTCCCGTGTAGCCGAACAGGAAGGTAACCCCTTCTTCCACCAGGGAGCGGCAAAAAAGTTCCGCGCCCTTGATCGTTTTCTTCCGTCTTGCCATCGGCGTGTTCTCCGTTTTCCTTGAAAATCTAGCTTGTCACCGCGCCTTGCGACGCGCTTCCCACGAGCTTTGCGTATTTTCCCATGACGCCGCGCCCGTATTTCGGTTCCGGGGCCTTCCACCGGGAAAGACGGCCCGCGATTTCCGCATCACCCGCTTCGAGGGAAATCGAACGGTCCTTCGGGTTGATGGTGATCCGGTCGCCTTCCCTGATGATTGCGATCGGCCCTCCCACCTGCGCCTCGGGGGCGATATGTCCGACCATGATCCCGTGCGTGCCGCCCGAAAACCGGCCGTCGGTGATCAGCGCGACGTCTTTCCCCAGTCCGGCTCCCATGAGGGCGGCGGAAGGGGAGAGCATCTCCCGCATCCCCGGCCCGCCCTTCGGGCCTTCGTGCCGGATTACGATCACGTCGCCTTTCCGGATGTTGCCGGAGAGGATCGCGTCCAGCGCGTCCTCTTCGCGCTCGAAGACCCGTGCTGGTCCCGTGTGGTGATCCAGTTCCTTCCCGCTCAGTTTCAGGACAGCCCCTTCCGGCGCGAGGTTCCCGCGGATGACCGTGATGTGCCGTCCGGGCGGAGCATAAGGGCGCTCCGGCGGGAAACAGATGTCCTGGCCACCTGGGACCGTCGGCGCGCCTGCCAGGTTTTCCGCAACCGTCTTCCCCGTGACGGTCAGGCACTCTCCGTGAAGCAGCCCCGCGTCGAGCAGCGTCTTCATCACCATCGGGATGCCGCCGATCCCGTCCAGGTCCGCCATGACGTATTTCCCGAAGGGCTTGAAGTTCCCCAGCAGCGGAACGTTCTGTCCGATCCGCTGGAAATCGTCCAGCGAAAGCGGCACCTGGGCCTCGTGGGCCAACGCCAGGAGGTGGAGGATTCCGTTCGTAGACCCTCCCAGCGCCATCATCACGACGATGGCGTTTTCGAACGCCTCCTTTGTCGCGATGTCGCGGGCGCGTATTCCCCGGTCGAGAAGCCCTACGAGCGCCGTGACGGAATCGATGCAATCCTTCCGCTTCGAAGGCGAGATCCGGTTCTCCCGGTCCACCGCCGCGTGCGAGGCGGACCCCGGGACGCTCATTCCCATCGCCTCGATCACCGAGGCCATCGTGTTGGCCGTGTACATCCCGCCGCACGAACCGGCGCCGGGGCAGGAGTGGCATTCCACTTCGTGCAATTCCTCATCCGTGATCTTTCCCGCTCCGTGGGCCCCGACCGCTTCGAAAGCGCTCACGATCGTCAGGTCCTCCCCCCGCCAGCTTCCGGGAAGGATCGTCCCCCCGTACAGGGTCAACCCGATGCTGTTATTGCGAAGGATGGGCATGAGCGCGCCCGGGATGCTCTTGTCGCATCCGCTGAGTGTGAGGATCCCGTCCGCGGCGTACCCCTCGTGCATGGTCTCGATGCAGTCGGCGATGAGGTCCCGGGACATCAGGGAGTATTTCATCCCCTCCATCCCCATCGTCTCCCCGTCACTGATGACGGGCGTGCCGAAGAGGAACGGCTTACCCCCGGATTCGCCGATCTCCCGGAAAAGGATGTCGCCAAGATCGCGGATATGGTCGTTACAGGGGGTGGCGTTCGTGAAAGGGCAGGCCAACGTGACGATCGGCTTTACAAAATCCTCGTTCGTGAAATCGACGGCGCGGAGCATGGCGCGCGCCGCCGCCCTCTTGGCCCAATCCGCCCCTCCGGGAGTTCCGGTGAGCAGGCTGCTACGGTGTTTCCGCGTCCGATCCATCATGGAAAGTTCTCTTTCCCGATTTTTGCGTAACGGGGACACTCCAAAGGGGGACATTCCTATATCGTGTTGTACGTTGAGGAGTGTCCCCCCCCAGCGTTGAGGAGTGTCCCCGCACAGTAGATGCACGCAGCGGGGGAGGAGATTCTTTCCATTTACGAATAGTTATGCTTTCTCCTGGCCCCCGGGGCATATCTCCCGGGAAGAATCGTGCCTCCATGATAATGCATCGAACGATCCATGGCGTCCATCATTCGCAAGATCTGGGACCGGCACGTCGTTACGGAACGGCAGGAGGATTTGTGCCTTCTCTACATCGACCGGCATCTGGTGCACGAGGTCACGAGCCCCCAGGCGTTCGAGGCCCTTCGGTTGGCGGTCCGGAAAGTCAGGCGCCCTCTGTCCCTGCTGGCGGTTCCGGATCACAACGTGCCTACCTCGGCGGACCGGCTTACGCGGATCGAGGATCCGGACAGCCGCAAGCAGATCGAGGCGTTGCGGGAAAACGCCAGAGCGGCGGGCATCACCCTTTACGACATGGACGACATCCGCCAGGGGATCGTCCACGTCACGGGCCCGGAAAACGGCCTGATTCTGCCGGGGATCACGGCGGTGTGCGGCGATTCGCACACCTCCACCCTCGGTGCCTTCGGGGCGATTGCGTTCGGGATCGGGACCTCGGAGGTGGAGCACGCTCTCGCCACCCAGACGCTGTGGCAGACAAGACCCCGGGAGATGCGGATCACCGTCACGGGAAAGCTTGGGTCAGGCGTCTCCGCAAAGGATGTGATCCTGGCGATCATCGCGAAGATCGGGGCTGGGGGCGGGACGGGGTACGCGATCGAGTACGCCGGGGAGGCGGTCCGCAGGATGTCGATGGAGGAACGGTTGACGGTCTGCAACATGACCATCGAGGCGGGGGGCCGGTTCGGGATGGTGGCGCCCGACGAGACGACCTTCTCGTATCTTTCGGGGCTCCCCGCGGCCCCGGGGAAAGCGCAATGGGAGTCCGCGGTGGCCGACTGGAAGACGCTGGTCTCCGACCCAGGGACCTCCTTCGACCGGGAAGTGTCGATCGACGCCTCCCGGATTGACCCGCAGGTAACCTGGGGAACAAGTCCGGAGGACGCCCTTCCCGTAACCGGTGTCGTCCCGGACCCCGAAAAACATCCGGACCCCCGGGTCCGGGAGAGGATGGAGCGGGCGCTGCGGTACATGGACCTTCGCCCCGGGACGCGTCTCACGGACATTCCGGTCGACAAGGTGTTCATCGGGTCGTGCACGAACGCGCGGATCGAAGACCTGCGGGCTGCGGCAACAGTGGCAAAGGGAAAGAAAGTGGCGGCCGGCGTGACGGCGATGGTCGTGCCGGGCTCCGGGCTGGTCAAGCAGCAAGCGGAAGCGGAGGGGCTCGACACGATCTTTCTCGAGGCGGGGTTCCAGTGGAGACTCCCGGGGTGCTCCATGTGCCTTGGGATGAACCCGGACCGCTTGAACCCCGGCGAGCGTTGTGCCTCCACCTCGAACCGGAACTTCGAGGGACGGATGGGGCCGGGGGGACGGACCCATCTCATGAGCCCGATGATGGCGGCCGCCGCGGCTGTTACCGGGAGGATCGTCGACGTGCGGGAGGTAATGTAAGAGATGATCGAGCAATTCGAAACCCTCAAGGCCGTGGCGATCCCGCTGAACCGGGAGAACGTGGACACCGATGCCATCATTCCCGCCCGGTTCCTCAAGACGATCAAGCGCACGGGGCTTGGCGAAGGACTTTTCCATGCCTGGAGATTCGACGAGAGAGGAAAGGAAGTGCCGGGCTTCACGCTCAACATGGCGCCTTACCGGGGCGGGAAGATCCTGGTGACGGGGGAGAACTTCGGCTGCGGCTCTTCGCGGGAGCATGCCGTCTGGTCCCTGATGGACTTCGGGATCCGCGTCGTCATAGCTCCCTCGTTCGGGGATATTTTCTACAACAACGGGCTCAAGAACGGACTCTTGCCGGTACGACTCGCGGCGGGCGAGGTCCGCCGCCTGATCGGCCGCCTCGAGGATTCCCCGGGAGGCGTGATTTCGGTGGACCTCCCCGCACAAACGGTAACCGGTCCGGACGGCACGGTATACGGGTTCGACATCGGGTCTTTCCCTAAGGAGTGCTCCTGAAAGGGCTTGACGAGATCGCCCTGACGCTCCAGCACGAAGGGGAGATTACACTTTACGAGCGCGACGGGAAAACGAAGTCTCCCTGGCTGTTCCTGGATATCTGAC
>JBAULH010000182.1:0-4766 GCA_049578085.1 Candidatus Deferrimicrobiaceae bacterium | reverse complement strand
CATGCGATGAACAGAATAACCAGGAATAACAGGTATACCCCCCTCGAATAACAAATCGGACTCATAATCCATCTCCTCCTGCCGGTGCCGCCCGCTCCGGATTTTATTTCCCCAGCCCTTTCACCAGCCGATGAACAAATTTCCTTTAATCCTCAGGATTCGGATTACATCCCGAATCATGCGTTGACGTTAAAAATTCATTTTCTCCGATACCTTGCTCAAGCGGTACCGTCGCGATAAGAAACGAGACGAACATATGGGCGGCACATCACGGTGAAAAATGGACAACGTGGGAAACCTCTCTCCATCGAAGAAAATCTAACCACATATCATGTTGAAACATTACCCGCCAACCTTACATCAGGGACGGGAAACCAAGGAGGATTGCAGTGGACGAAAAGAAGATCATCGCGGTAGTGGGGGCAACGGGAGCGCAGGGAAGCGGCTTGTGCCGCACCATTTTGAATGACAAGAGCGGCGGATACCGGGTGCGGGCCCTGACGAGAAACCCCGGCTCCGACAAGGCGAAAGAGCTGGCAAGACTTGGCGCCGAGGTCGTCGCGGCGGACGTCGGCGACGAAAAGAGTCTGGAAAAGGCATTCCGGGGTGCCTACGGCGCCTTCTGCGTTACCTTCTTCTGGGAGCACTTTTCGCCCGAGAAGGAATATGCGCATGCCGCCGCCATGGCGCGTGCGGCAAGCCATGCCGGCCTCAAGCACGTCATCTGGTCGACTCTCGAAGACACCCGCAAATGGGTCCCTTTAAGCGACGACCGGATGCCCACGCTCATGGGCAAGTACAAGGTGCCGCACTTCGACGCCAAGGGAGAGGCCGACCGGGTTTTCACCAATCTCGGCCTGCCGGTGACCGTTCTTCCGACGTCGTTCTATTGGGAGAACCTGATCTACTTCGGCATGGGACCCAAGTGGGGGGCGGACGGGAAACTGGAAATCACGTTTCCCATGGGCGACAAGAAACTGCCGGGGGTCGCCTCCGAGGACATCGGCAAGTGCGCGTACGGCATATTCAAGAAGGGGGGCGAGTTCATCGGGAAGACCGTCGGGATCGCCGGCGAGCACCTGACCGGAGCGCAGATGGCCGATGCTCTCACGAAAGCGCTGGGGCAGGAGGTGCGTTACAAAGACATTTCTCCGGAGGTGTACCGTGGCCTGGGATTTCCGGGCGCCGAAGACCTCGGGAACATGTTCCAGTTCAAGCGGGATTTCGAGAATGTGTTCTGCGGAGCCCGCGACGTCGGTGTCGCGCGGTCCCTGAACCCTTCCCTGCAGACGTTCGAGGCCTGGCTTGCCATGAACAAGAACCGGATCCCGATCGAAAAGGAAACCCGGCGGGCGGCGGGAGAATGACGGAAACGATCCTGCGCATGCGCTAATGGGGAGGGGGGCGAAGGTGCTCGACCAGTTCATGAAAACATTAAAGTAAGCACCGTGCGCCGGTGACTCCCGCGGAAAACAGGGTGCCGCCAGGCCCGAAAGAAGATCCGGGGACCACCCCCGGCAGGCGCGGCGGAACGAGGAGAACCGGTTCACGGCTTCTGTTCGCCGTCGCGCTGGCCGGCGGGGTCATCGCAGCGTTTTTCGCCGGGGCGCACATCTCGGATTTCCTCTGTGACATTACCGGGGTCACCTCCCCCTCAGTGCGCCTGGGCGTGAAGGTGGCAAGCATCGCGGTCGCGCTCCCCGCGGGTTTCTATCTGGTTGAACGGTTTTTTCTTTCCCGGTCTTCCCGCGGAGACCGGAATCATTAAAAAGTTTAAGAACGTCCCCTTACTGTAAGCCGTCTTTCGCGGGGGTGAGGCGGAGGGTGGACTCGGCGTTCTCCCGGATCTGCTTTTTGTCGGTCCAGTCCGGGTGGGAGGTGCCGGCGAGCCACAGGGGACTCTGGTCGCGGTAGTGCCGCTCGAAAAAGTGTCCCGACTCGCCCGTCGTGATGACGGACCGGGCCATCGAACGGAATCCCAGCGGGACGACCTGGCGCATGGAAGGTCCCACCACGACCGAGAATTCCATGCCGTGATGGAACTCCTCCTTGAAGACGGTTCGCCCGTCGCCTGGCACGGGGTACGGCCCGATGTTGAACCACCGCCGGAGGTACCGGTTCTTTCCGAAGGGATGTTCGAAGGTCACCTGGTGGAGGCGATCCCACTTCCACGTCGAGAAAACATTCCCGAGCCGGTACTTCAGGAACGCCATGGCGTCCAGCAGGGAGCGGGCGGCGAGGTCGTCAAGCGATTCCTTGACCCCGGTCTCCGCATTCTCCAGGAACAGGGAGTCCCCCCGGTCGATCGCCCGGTCCATCACGTTCCACAGAAGGCGCGAAGTGCGGGAGGCCTCGTCGAACAACTCCTTCCCCAGGTCGTCCCGGAAGGCGTTCTCGATCATTTTTTCGTAGAAGAGCTCGTACAGCGTCGCCCCGGGACTGTCCCCGGATACGCGCAGGTCCCAACCGGAGAGGATCCTGGCCGCTTCCCCGAAGTCCAACGTCTCCCGTTCCCGCTGGCGCGCGACACGGACCGCGAGGGAGACCACCCTGGCCGCATCCGGCCGCAGGATGTCCTGCTGCATCCGCTCGAACTCCTCCACGGAGAACTTCCCTTTTTCCGAGAGCATCCGGAGGATCCGTTTCCCCCGATCCGGCGGTTCGTAGAGCCGGGAGATGTAGTGTCGGTAGGAATTCCCCGGGGGGGGGGAGTTGGCCGCGACGACAACTCGTTCCGGCGGATTCCACACCTGCGGGTTCTCGGAGAACGGAACGGTCCCCGTCCATTCCCACTCGCCCGTGTCGCCGGGGACCGGAAGGAGGCTGCTTCCTCCCTTGCGCACCGGGATTCGTCCTGCCGTCACCACGCCGATGTTCCCTTCACGGTCCGCGTACACGATGTTCTGGGCCGGGTGGGGAAACCCGGAGACGGCCGCCAGGAACTCCTTCCGGTTGCGGGCGCGATTCAGAGCGTGGAGCGCTCCCAGCGCGTCGCCCCCGTCGAACCCCACCCACCGCAGCGCCAGCGCGGCGGACGACTCGGGCAGGACCGGGGAGAGGACGGGGCCGTGCGGCGTTTCCCACACCGTGAGCGCCTCCTCTTTCTTCCCCCGTACCCGGATCTTCTCGACACGTTTCGTCATCGGGATCCATTGCTTGCGGAACATCACCCGATCCCCGTCCACCCTCTCGACGAAGAAGTCCGCGTCGTCCAGCATCACGTTGGTGAACCCCCAGGCGATATCGGGGTTGTGCCCGATAACCACGGAAGGGGCGCCGGGGAAGGAGACCCCGTAAACATCCACGCCGGGGGCAACGAGGTGGATCTCATACCAGAGGGAAGGGCAGGGAAGCAGAATGTGGGGGTCGTTCGCCAAAAGGGGCCGCCCCGTCGCGCTCCTTTCCCCGGAGACGGCCCAGGCATTGGAGCCTCCGGACCGGGGGAGATCCCCCACCGACCGCCGTAGCGAAGCAAGCCCGTCAACGAGGACCGAGGGGAAGAGCTCCAAGGGCGCCGAAGCGGCGAACGCCGGAGCGACAACGGGAGAACCGGCGGGCACGCGGGGCATAAGCTCCTCCGCCTTCTCCCGGGAGAGCTTTTTCCAGGCCCGGTAGAGCGTCGCTTCCTCCTGCCACTGGGCCAGCCCGAATGACTTCAGCAGGCCGATGGCGGCGACGTCCTCGGGGAGGAATTCCCGTGGCGGAGTCCGGAGGAGGCGAAACTCCACCGGCCAGGCGCGCAGCGCCGCCATTGCCGCGTTCACGCCCTCGCAGTACGCCTGTATAATTCCCTTCGTCTTCTCCGGCAGGGAAGCGAGGATTCCGGGGGCGCGGGCCGCGAAACCCAGATGCCGGAAGAGCCGGTCGGCGTGAACCGCTTTTTCGCCGTAGACCTCCGACAGTTCGCCCCGGGCAAGCCTCCTTTCCACGTCCATCTGGAAGAGGCGGTCCTGGGCGTGCACATACCCTTGCGCGAAGTAGAGGTCGTGGTCGTTCGACGCCGTGATATGAGGAATGCCGTACGTGTCCCGCACGATTTCGACGGGGGCCGACAGGCCGGCGACGGCAAGCTGGCCTTCCCGCTGCGGGACGCTCGTCCGGAAGAAGGAGGAACAGGAGGCAAGAAGGAGGAATGCCGCCGCGAGGAGGCGCAAGGCCATGCTGCGGGAGCCCCCGGGGGAAAGGTGCCCCCCCCTCATCGCTTTTCTAACGCCCGGGCCTTTATGTTCCCCAGAACCTTCTCGAAGACCTCTCCCGTGTAAGTGCGGACATGCCGGCGCATCTGGATGAGGTACCGCTCGATCTCCCCCCATTCCCGGACGATGATTCGCATCTGGTCCCGGTACGCCTCGTCGTACTCGGCCCGCATTTTTTCCTGGAGAGCATCCCGCTTTCTCCGGTCGTCGGGGAAAACCTTCCGGGGAAGAAAATCATAGATCGGCTCGAAGATCCGGACGTCGGTGTCATTAAGGTGGAACAATTCGATGTTGTCGATCATGATCACCTTTTTTTCCGGAGTCGCCATATAGTGGCCGTAGCGCAGAGCGGTCCCGATACAGTCCCCCAGGGCGTCCTGTCTCGCTGTCCCGTTCACCCACCAGGTCCAATCCTGGAGGACCCGGGAGGCGGTTCCCCCTTCGTCCAGGTAGATGTTCACCCCTTCCTCCTTCGGCTTCAGGAGAATCTCTTCGCCCTGGGGGGTCAGGTGATACACGACGGGGAGGAAGGACAAGCCTACCAGCCCCGGCAAGCCGCTGTGTATGTAC
>JBAULH010000181.1:0-27478 GCA_049578085.1 Candidatus Deferrimicrobiaceae bacterium | reverse complement strand
GTCTAACGCTCGGCTTAAGCTGCGGGCGCTCAGCGAAAATAAAGGCGAACCGTCAGCTTCAGCCTGTTGTTAGGTTCCGCTGATCAAATGTCTTCCAATCTTATTCCCTTCCCAGCTCTTAAGCTGGTCCGTGCCAATTCAATCCGCTTCAGAAAACGGGGGTCGTTTTCCAAGCGATAATCAAACCAATCATCCTCAGATTCAAACCCGATCAGCACCCCCGCTGGTTTTCCATGACGAGTAATTATGATCTCCTCTTTTTCCGCCATCCGGAGCAATCGCGACAGGTCATCTTTCACGGTGGACAACGCGACCTTCTTCATATTTCATCCCCCATCTCTTCGAGCCAAGATATCGCTTCCGATTTTGGAACAATGGCCAACACTTCGACATGGTTTCCAGTGATGTCGTAGAACACCCTGATTCCTCCCACTCGCAAGCGATATTGAGGATGGTTGAGCCCCCGAAGCCGTTTGATTCGGCTCTTGCTCACTTTCGCCGGCTCGTGGCGGAGGTGTCGTTCCAACGCATCTTTCACCTCCGCCCGGTCGTGTGCCTTGAGGCGTTTTAGATCCTGCGCGGCTTCGGGGGCGAGAATGATCTCGTATTTCATTCTGGCCATAATATAGCCAGATTTTTATCCCATGTCAAGCCCGATAGGGCTTGATGGTCTTGCAGCGTGAACCTAACGAGAATTAGACGGTTTGTGAGTCAGTATAATAAAGTGGGAAAAAGGTTGATATCCGCATGGATATTCCTGTAGGGAATTTGTTTGAATAATTGGAATTTATATATTGGATCCTTTGTTTGGAGGAGGATTGGAGTTTGGTATTGAGATGGATAGGCGGCGGAGGAGACTGTCTATCGTTGCGCAGGCGGGTCGGGATATGGTTTTGGAGGATCATACCGGAAAGTCCGCCGGGCTCCGGACGCACCGCCCTCCCTTGTTGAGCACGTGGGTATAGATCATCGTCGTGCTCACTTCCCTGTGTCCGAGGAGGTCCTGGATCGTCCGGATATCGTACCCTTCTTTCAGAAGATGGGTAGCAAAAGAATGCCGGAAAGTGTGGCAGGAGGCGCGCTTCGGGATTCCGGCGCGCGCCGATGCGTTTTTCACGGCCCGCTGGATGACGGTCTCGTAGAGGTGGTGCCGGTAAAAGCGCCCGGTTGCGGGATCCCGGTATTTTCGGAAGGCGGGGAAGACCCATTGCCAGCCCCATTCCCTGTGGGCGTAGGGATACTTTGCCTCCAACCTTCCCGGCAGTGTAACGTAACCGCCCCGGTCTTCAAATCCATTTCGTGCCGGATCTTGACCGCTTCCAGGTGTTCTTTTAGCGGTTCTTCGACGACCGCGGGCAGGACGGTCACCCGGTCCCGGTTTCCCTTGCCTTCCCAAACCGTGATCTGCCGGTAGCCGAAATCGATGTCCTTCACCCGCAGGCGGAGGCATTCGAGAAGGGGCAACCCCGCGCCGTACATGAGCATTGTCGCGATCCGGTTCTGCCCGTAGAGATTCCCGAAGATATCCCGGACTTCCCGGCGTGTGAGGGCGACGGGCAGGCGTTTCGGTTTTTTCGCCCGCACCACGTCGTCCAGCCAGTCCAAGCCGGTTAGCAGAACGTAACGGTAAAGGAACAGCCGTGCCCCGAGGGCCTGGTTTTGCGTGGACGCCGCCACGTTGCGGTCGGTTGCGGGGAAGGAGAGAAACGCTTCGACCTCGGGTCTGCCCATGGAGGAGGGGTGCCTGACCTCATGAAAACGAATGAACCGCCGGATCCAGGAAATGTACGCCTCCTCGGTCCGAGGGCTGTAGTGGCGTTTCCGAAGTTCGGAGCGGACCTGGTCGAGCAGTTTCGGTTTTACGGCAGGGTAGTTGCGCGGGAATGGCTCCATTGGCTTCCTCCAGCTCCCCGGATATGGAACGGCCTGCAAGGGGTTGTGAGCAACAGTCGTTCCCGCGAGGACAATTCCTTCGGGAAGTGATATGTTTCGTGGAAGCGAAAAGTCACCACATCGGGCCGGGGGTCATGAGCAGGGTCCTCTTTTTCGATTGCTTCTCGGGGATCGCAGGGGATATGACGTGTGCCGCGCTTCTTGCTCTCACGGGAGCGGAGAAGGAGCTTCGCCGCGCGCTGCGCGGTCTCCCCGTCCGCGGGTATTCTCTCTCCGTCGAACGCGCATCCTCCTCGGGGATGGCGGGAACGCGGGTAAGCGTCAAGCTCTCCGCCCGGAAAACATCCTCGAGACACCTACCCGAAATCGTATCCCTCCTCCGGCGGGCGAATCTCCCGGCGGGGACCAGGGACCGCGCCGTCCTGTGTTTCGAAAAACTGGCGGTGGCCGAGGCGAAGGTCCACGGGACCACGAAGGAGAAGGTGCATTTCCACGAGGTGGGGGCGACGGACGCGATCGTCGACATCGTTTCGGCCTGCTTTCTCTTCGAGCGTCTCGGCGCCCCAGGCGCTTTCTGCTCTGCCCTTCCCGGCGGGTCCGGCGAGGCGTGGTCGTCGCACGGGAAGATCCCCGTCCCCGGACCGGCGGTCCTTGCGCTCCTCACCGGGGCCCCCTGGCGATTTGGCGAGGGGGACGGGGAACTGGTGACCCCCACGGGCGCGGCGCTCCTTCGGGCATTCGATGCCTCCTTCGAGCGGCCACCCGGGATGGTCGTCCGGGGCGTCGGGATCGGCGTGGGGCACAGGGAGGTCCCAGGGAGGGCGAACATCCTTCGGGTGGTGGAGGGCGAGACGGTACCCGGCACGCTGGGCCACGACCGCGTGCTCGAGGTGGAGGCGAATATCGACGACATGAACCCGCAGCGGTTCGAACTGCTGATGGAGAGGGCGTTCGCCGCCGGAGCGCTCGACGTGGCCGTGCTTCCTGCGACGATGAAGAAGAACCGGCCGGGATGGGTGCTGCGCATCCTGTGCCCGGAGGAGAGGCTCGAGATCGTCTCCTCGGCCGTCTTTTCCCTGTCTAGCGCCATCGGCCTGCGGTACCATGCCTGCGACCGGCTGAAGCTCGCCCGGCGGATGGGGACGGTCAAGACGCGCTTCGGAAATGTCCGGGTAAAAGAAGCGGAGCTTCCGGACGGTTCCGTGCGCCCCGTCCCCGAGTACGGTGATGTGCGGCGGATCGTCCGGGCCGGCAAGGGGTCGTTCGAGGAGGTGGCCTGGGAGGTGGCCAAGAAGTGGCGAAGGTAAAGGTCGAGTACGCCTGCACCGCATGCGGCTTCACTTCCCCGAAGTGGCTGGGCCGGTGCCCCGACTGCGGACAGTGGGGTTCCATCGTCGAGGAAGTGGCAGCCCCGGAAGCGAAGTACCGCGTCGCCTCGGAAGGGTTCCCCGCATCGAAGCCGGTTCTCCTGGCCGACGTTTCGGAGAGTGCCTCGGAGCGCACCCGGTGCGGGATCGGGGAATTCGACCGCGTCATGGGGGGTGGCGTGGTCCCCTCTTCGGCGACGCTTATCGGCGGGGACCCGGGGATCGGCAAATCGACCGTTCTCCTGCAGGTGGCAAGTGGCCTTGCACGCGAGGGCAGGACGGTCCTTTACGTCTCCGGGGAGGAATCGGAGGCGCAGGTGAAGCTGCGCGCCTCCCGCCTCGGCGTGGCATCGGCGGGGATCTACCTGATGTCCGAGACGTCGATCGAGCGTGTGATCGCGGCGACGTCCGAGATTTCCCCCTTCGCGCTGATCGTCGACTCCATCCAGACGATGTTCACCTCCGATCTTCCCGGGGCGCCGGGCGCCGTCGGGCAGGTGCGCGAGTGCGCGGGAAGGCTCGTCTTCTTCGGAAAGAAGGCGGGCGTGTCGGTCTTCCTCGTGGGGCACGTCACCAAGGATGGAACGATCGCCGGGCCGCGGGTGCTGGAGCACCTGGTGGACACCGTCCTCTACTTTGAAGGGGAAAAAGGGCACCCGTTCCGGATCTTGAAGGCTGTAAAAAACCGGTTCGGTTCCACGAACGAGATCGGCGTGTTCGAGATGCGATCCACGGGGCTGTCCGAGGTGGCCGACCCTTCGGGGCTGTTCCTTTCGGAGCGGTCCGGGGAGACGTCGGGGACGATCGTGTTTCCCGCGGTGGAAGGAACGCGCCCGCTTCTCGTGGAGGTCCAGGCGCTGGCCAGCCAGTCGTTTCTCGCGATGCCGCGAAGGACCACGCTGGGGGTGGACACCAACCGCGTCGTCCTGCTGTGCGCGATCCTCGAGAAGAAAGCGGGGTTGTCGCTTTATAACCAGGACATCTTCGTGAACGTGGCGGGGGGGATCCGGCTGGAGGAGACAGCGGCGGACCTTCCGCTGTTGTGCGCGGTGGCCGGCAGCTACCGGGATCAGGTCATTCCGTCCGGCACTGCGGCCTTCGGCGAGGTGGGGCTGGGGGGGGAAGTGCGGGCGGTCTCCATGGCGGAAAGCCGGTTGAACGAGGCGGCGAAGATGGGGTTCAAGCGGGTGCTCCTGCCGGCGTCGAACGCCGAGCGGCTCTCCGCGAAATTCCCGTTGACGCTGGTGCCGGTTCACCACGTTCGGGAAGCTCTCGCCCATGTGGGGAAGAAGACGTCATAGGGGCTCCGTACCTTTCCCGCTACTTCGACCCCGGTGCCAGAGGGCGCGCATCTGGCACCGGGAGGGGAAATGTCGCGCGGTTCAGGACCCCCGGAAGTCGTGCGCCAGCAGGTAGAGCTCGAACGATTCCTTCCGGGTTGCGGCGGGCCGGACCCTGCGGACCTGGCCGAACGACATCCGCAATTCCCTCACCACGTCATCAGACTCGGCCCCCTCGAAGATCTTGGCCAGAAACGTCCCCCCCTCGCGAAGCGTTTCCCTCGCGAAGGAGAGGACGGAGCGGACCAGGTCGGCCGAACGTGCCTGGTCGGCAAACGATATCCCCGTCGTGTTCGGCGCCGCGTCCGAGACGATAGCGTCCGCCTTCCTTCCCAGGAAGGCGACGACCTTCGCGGGAAGCGAAGGATCCGTAATGTCACGGGGAAAGAAGCGGAAATTTTCTCCGGAGAGCGGGTCCATCGGAAGGATGTCGACGGCGGCCACCTTTCCCTTCTTCCCTACGAGCCGCAGCAGGACCTGGCTCCAACCGCCCGGGGCGGCCCCGGCATCCACCACGTGGTCTCCCGCCGCAACGACCTTCTCCGTCGCGGCGAATTCCATAAGTTTGTATGCCGCCCGGGAGCGGTACCCCTCTTTTTTTGCCTTCGCGTGAAAGGCGTCCTTCCTCTTGTACACCGCTTCATGCTATCCGATCGGTGCCGCGGTTGACAGTGGGAACCCCGCCACGATAGAGTTTTTTTGCCCATGAAAAGAAGAGGTACGGACATCGACGGCGTCTTCCGGTACCTGAAGGGCGATCTGCGGAAGGTGGAGAAGGCGCTCGTCACCCAGCTCAAGTCCCCCGTTCCCCTGATACCCGTCGTCGGCAGGCATATCACCCTTTCGGGAGGGAAACGGTTCCGCCCCGCGGTTCTCCTGCTCGTTGCGGAGGCGTGCGGCTACACCGGCCCGCGCAGGATCGTCATGTCCGTCGTGACCGAATACATGCACAACGCGACCCTTTTGCACGACGACGTGGTGGACGGCGGGGTGGTGCGCCGAGGCAAGCCGGCGGCGAACATCGTCTACGGGAATTCGGTCAGCATCCTCGTGGGGGATTTTCTTTTCGCGCGCGCCTCGCAGCTGATGACCGAGGACGGCGATCTGGATGTCCTGGGAATCTATGCCCGGACGCTTGTTTCCCTCTCCGAAGGGGAAGTGCTCCAGCTCATGAAGTCCGCCGACCGGAGGATATCGGAGAACGATTACCTGCGGGTCGTCTTCCACAAGACGGCGTCGCTCATCGCTGCCGCGAGCGAGACGGGGGCCGTCCTGGCGGGCGCCAGCAAGCCGCTGCGCAGGCGGATGTTCGAGTACGGCAAGTCGGTCGGGGTCGCGTTCCAGCTCATGGACGACATCCTCGATTACGTGGGCACCGAGAAGGAGTTGGGAAAGCGGCCCCTCCAGGATCTGCGCGAAGGAAAGATCACACTCCCGTTCATCCATGCGCTGCGGGAGGCACGAAACGGCGACCGCCGCAAAGCCTGGGAGATCCTGGACCGCAGGAAATTCACCGACCGGGAGGTCTCCTTCCTGGCGAAAATGGTCGCGAGGAACGGGGGCCTGGAATACACCAATAGTCGGGCAAGATATTTCGTGGCCCGGGGGAAGAAACACCTCGGCTCCCTGCCTGCCTCTCCCGCCCGGGACGGCCTGTTGGCACTTTCCGACTATATCGTTTCCCGCACCCACTGATTTCCTCCCTTTTTCCTGTTGTTTTTCCATTAAAGTTTCAAAATTGTCTTCCGATACACCTTCATAAGAGGATGGGGATTGGCAAAAGCATCCCCGTAAGACCATAAACAAGCAACCGGGAGGAATGCACGATGAGAAACAGGCAGGCGGAAAGGGGATTCACCCTCATCGAGGTGGTGGTTGTCGTGGCCGTGATCGCCATTCTGGCGGCGATCCTGACCCCGTTCATCACGAAGTACATCGACGACTCGAAGGTGGCAAAGGCCAGGAACGAGACGCAGGTGATCGGCGCCGCGGTGGTGAACGCGATGAAGGACCTGGGACGGTGGCCGAACCGGAACAACGCGGCCAACAACTACAACGGCCTCTACACCGGGGCGACTACGCCGGCCGCCGCCTTCTTCGGGACGGCAACCGGCTGGGCCGCCGCCGGCGGGAACCGGTGGAATCAGCTCGACACGCATCTTGTCACGAACGGGCACACGTACCCGGCGACGGGGGATAACCGGTGGAACGGCCCGTACGCGACGACGTTCCCCCCGGATCCGTGGGGCAGACCCTACGTCATCAACGCGCAGGAGTGGAGCTCGACGGCAACCCCGCCACCGCCGGTGTGGGTCCTTTCCGCGGGGAAGAACGGCGTCGTGGAAACGAACATCGCCGCAGCCGTCACCACCCCGGGAGGGGACGACATCGCGTTCCGCATCCAGTAGGGAAATGGACGGAAGAAAAGGCAGGAAAGCCGAAGAATCCCTTCGGCTTTTTTTCTGATCGGGAGCGGAAGGGAAACACATGAAGACGGTGGAGGCGCAAAAAGCCGCAAAGACGTCGCCGAAGCGGAAGCTTATGGGGGAACGCCTGATCGAGGCGGGACTCGTAACAAGCGACCAGCTTGAACTTGGGCTTCGGGAGCAGAAGCGCACCGGGGAGCGGATCGGGGAGATCCTCATCAACCTGGGATTCGTCACCCAGGAGCTGATCTCGTCGGTCCTTGCCTCCGAGGCCGGCGTCACTTTCGTGCAGCTCGACAACTCCCTGATCGACCCCGTCGCGGTCAAGTGCGTAAGCGAGGCGATGGCACGCCGGTACAAGATCATCCCGATCCACCTGGACCCGCCGCGCCTGACGGTCGCGATGGCGAACGTCTTCGACGTCCTGGCCATCGACGAGGTCCAGCGCGCGACGGGGCACTCCGTGGAAGTGGTGTCCGCGACAGAATCCAGCATCCTCCAGGCGATCGACCACTATTACACCGGCGGGGGTACCCTCGAGGAGATCATCCAGAAATCGGTCCGGCAGGTCGAGGCTGGCCGGGTCACCGAGGCCGACCTCGCGTCCGGTGCTCCCATCGTGCGGCTCGTGGACCAGCTGTTCCTGACGGGGGTGCAGGACGGGGCGACGGACATCCACCTCGAGCCCGAAGAGAAGATCCTTCGGATCCGGTTCCGCATCGACGGACAACTGCGGCAGGGGCCGTCCCTGCCGAAGACCCTCCAGCCCGCCGTCACGGCCCGGATCAAGATCCTCGCGGGCTTGAACATCGCGGAATCCCGGCAGCCCCAGGATGGCAAGATCCGGTTTCTTCAGGGGAAGAAAAAAGTGGACCTCCGGGTCTCCACGCTCCCCACGATGCAGGGGGAGAACGTGGTCCTGCGCCTCCTGGACCGGTCGCGGCTTGTGATGGGTCTTGACGCGCTTGGGTTCGACGAGCAAACCCTCGACCGGTTCCGCCATGCGATCGAAAGCCGAAACGGAATCCTTCTGGTCTGTGGCCCGACGGGGTCGGGGAAGACGACGACCCTCTATTCCGCCCTCTCTTATATCAACACGCTCGACCGGAGCATCATCACGCTCGAGGACCCGGTGGAGTACGAACTCCCGATCATCCGGCAATGCCAGATCAACGTGAAGGCGGGGGTGACCTTCGCCTCGGGATTGCGGGCCGTCCTCCGCCACGACCCCGACGTTATCCTCGTCGGGGAGATGCGGGACGCGGAGACCATCGAGCTGGCTATCCGCTCGGCCTTGACGGGGCACCTCGTCTTCTCCACCCTCCACACCAACGACGCGGTGGGGGCGATCCCCCGGCTGATCAACATGGGGCAGGAGCCGTTCCTCGTCGCCTCGTCGGTCCGGGCGATCATCGGCCAGGCGCTGTTGCGGACGAATTGCCCCCAGTGCCGGGTTCCCTACACCCCCCCGGAGGAGATACTCGAGCGCGCCGGCATCCCCTCCGGGTCGGACCCCGGGACCTTCGTGCGGGGGGAGGGGTGCGACCATTGCGGGAAGTCGGGCTACCGCGGCCGGGTGGGGGTCTTCGAGATCATGGAGGTGACCCCGGAGATCACCCGCCTGGTGATGCGAAGGGCGAACACGCAGGAACTGCTGGAAGTGGCCCAGTCGGAGGGGATGTCCACGATGCGGGAGGACGCGGTGAGAAAGGCGAGGGAAGGGATCACCACGCTGGAAGAAGCGGTCCGGACGACCTCAGGGGAGTAGGGACATTGCCTCGGTACGAATACAGCGCGATTGACGACTACGGGAAGAAGGTGCGGGGGACGCTCCTGGCCCCCGACGAGAACGGCATCCGGGACGTCCTCGCCTCCATGGGGCTTCACCTTCTCCAGGCGGTCGAGCGGTCAGCGGGCGCGAACCTTTTCTCCTTCCGGGGGAAGATCCGGCGGAGCGACGTCATCCAGTTCACCTATCATCTGAAAACGCTCCTGGGCGCGGGGATCTCCATCGTCGTGGCGCTGGGCGACCTGGCGGAGCAGACCGAACACCCCGTGCTGAAAGAGGTGATTCGGGACGTCCGGCGGAATGTCCAGGCGGGGGCGGGACTCTCCGATTCCCTTGCCCTCCACCCCGAGGCGTTTCCCGAGAGCTACGTGAGCATCGTCCGGGCGGGAGAGACGACGGGGAACCTGGAAGGGGTCCTGGCCGACCTGGCCGAGTTTCTCACCTGGCAGGAAGAATTGGCGGGGACGATCCGGCAGGCCACCTATTACCCATTGACCGTCGTGTCCGCGGTCATGGGGCTCATCTTCATCCTGTTCACCTTCGTGTTTCCGCGGTTCATCAAGATCTTCGAGGCGGCCCAGGTGGAGCTGCCTCTTCCCACGCGCATCGTGATCGCGATCAGCACGTTCTTTCGGGACTACGGTATGTACCTGCTCGCGTTCTTCGTCCTGGTTTATGTCGCCCTTCGCCTCTACCGGCGCACGGAGGCGGGGAGATTGCGGGTGGACGCGTGGAAGCTTGGGTTTCCTCTCGTGGGGCAGATGATCCGGTCCATCGAGATCAGCCGCTTCAGCCATTTCCTGGGTCTGCTCTTCCGGGCGGGCGTGGAGACGGTCCATTCGCTGTGGGTGGTGGAGAGGGTCATCGGGAATCGTGTGATCGCCTCCGTCGTGCGCACCGCGAGGGAGGAGCTGACCGCCGGAGGGAGCCTCTCGGCGTCGCTCGGGAAATCCGGGGAGTTTCCTCCGATGGTCGTGCGGATGCTGTCGGCCGGCGAATCGTCCGGCAGGCTCGACGACACGCTGGAGAACGTGTCGAAGCATTACGACCGCGAGGTCCCCAAGACGATCAAGAAGACGTTCGCGATCCTGGAGCCGGCCATCGTCATTTTTCTCGCCACGGTGGTGCTGGGAGCCGCGCTCTCCTTCTTCCTGGCGCTGTACAAGATGGTCGGGGCGATGGGGGGAACCTCGTGAGAGGACGGCGCGGATTCACCCTCCTGGAGGTGATCGTCGTGATCGCGGTGATCTCGATTCTGGCCTCGATCGCCGTCCCGTACGCGGCGCAGATCCTCAACCAGTCCCGGGAGGAGAACACCCGGAACGAAGTGAAGGAACTCTACGGGGCCATCATGGGGACCCCCTCCGTTCCCACCTCCGGGTTTGTCGGCGATATGGGGAGGCTGCCGACGAACCTGGCGCAACTGAACGTTCGGGGCGGACAGCCTTTGGGCATAAACGGCTTGCTGGGGGTGAAGATCGGATGGTTCGGCCCCTACATCAACACCGGTTTCGACGCAGCCGGGTACCTCAATGACTCGTGGGGAACTCCGTACGCCTACGGAAACCCCGGAACCGGGCAGATCCGAAGCGCGGGGAAAGACCGGGCGATGGGAACGGCGGACGACATCATCTATCCGCCCAACGCGGTGAACATCGGGGGATCTCTCCTGGTCAACCTCTACGTGTGGCACACGGACAACACCGCGAGCCAGTACATCCTGAACCCGTCGCTCCCCGGAATGAACGCGACGGTGACGTTGAACTACTCCAACAGCGGGGTCCAGGCGGGAGCCGTAGCGGGAACGCCGGCGGCCCCCCCCTACACCTTCGGCATCCCGGTCGGATTCCACTCGGGATTTCACGCGGTGAATGCGGTGTGCACGATCCCCCCGGATCCTCCGGTGGCTGGTCAGGCGGTCGTATACGTGCCGGGAAACGGTCAACAGGCGCAACTCAACCTGTACATGCGGTAGGGACGGAAATGGGCGTAAAAGGGAAAATGCTGGCTCTCGAGATCTCCCCGAAGGTGATCCGGGCGATGGAATACGTCCCGGGGACCAGCCCGCTCGAAGTCACCCTGGCGGCCGCGACGGACTGGCCGGGGGGCGAGCCGGTTCGCGTCGGGCGGTTCCTACGGGAGTTTCTGTCGAGCCGGGGATTCACCGCAAGGAGGGCGGTCGTCAGCTACTTCGGACCGCAGATCGAGCATCGGATCTATGTCCTCCCTCCCACGACCGGCGAGACCCGGGATGCTCTGCTTCGGGGAAAGGTCGCGGAGGAGATCTCCACCCCGGTTTCCGAGCTAAAGGTGACGGGGGAGGTCATAGGGAAACAGGTCGAGCGGGGGGTCGATCGCCACGAGGTTCTCACTGTCTATATCCCCGAGTTCGAGATACGGCGGCTGGTGTTTCTGCTGATCGAAGCGGGGATTACGCCCGTCCGCATCACCTCGGTCCCCCTAGCGCTTTCCGTGTTGCATCCCGAGGACCAGGCAGACAACGTCGTCGGATTTCTCCATGCCGACCCGTCCCGAGCCGTCATCGGGGTGTCGGGAGGAGGGAAACTCCGGTTTGCCCGGGAGTTCCCCGCGGATTTCCAGCCGACCGGGAGTCTCGCTCCCGCAGTCCCCGAGTACCATCTCATGGACCTTCCGGCGGCAGGCGCCCCGGAGGAGGCAGCCGAACTTTCCGAAGTGGAGACGGCCGCGGAGCGGGTCATGACCGAGTTGACCCGAACGGTCCTGTATTACCGGCAGCTCAGCCGCGGAGGGTCCATCTCGCAGATTTACTGGAGCGGGATGGCGCCCTCCGAGGTGATGAAGAGACTTGTCGCCGAGCGGCTGCGCTTCGAGATCGCCCCGCATCCTGCGGTTTCCGCCGTGAAGGATCCGGGGGTATTCGATACCGACCCGGCGGGCTTTTCCGTTCCGATCGGGCTGGCCCTTTTGGGAGAGGAGGCGGACCGGGTAAATCTTCTTCCCGAGGAATATATCGGCCGAAGGGAGCGCTGGAAGACCCTCGTCGCTGTGGCGGCGATCGCCGCCATCTTCCTGGCGGCGAACGCCTTTCTCTACCTTGGGCTGCATAACGCGGAAACCCGGTATCGGCAAGTGCTGGCTTCCCTGTCCGCGGGGACGAATCTGAACCCGTCTGCCCAGGAAGAGTTCCTTCGCTGGAGGGATCTGCGCCGGGTGGCCCGGGAGGCGTCGGCGGGGGAACAGGCCCTGCGGACGCCTTTTACCCGGTGGAAAGGATTTTTCGTGCAGCTCGGCGCGCCGGTGCCCGAGACGATGACGTTCTCGAGTCTCGATGTTTCCCGCAACGGCGATGGCTTCCGCGCGGAGATTAAAGGAAAAGTGCACGGGGAGACGCTGACCGGGGTCCAGGACAAGCTGAACGTGTTTGTCGCATCCGTGCGCAAGGGAGGGATCCTGTCGGATGTGGAGTATGTCCCGGTCGACATCCGGCCTCGGAAGGAAGCGGACAGGGAGATGGGGTACGAGCAGGAGTTCCGCGTATCGTTCCGGTTGAACGAGGGAGAGGAACGAAGATGATTCGGGAAAAAATAGCGAAGCTCAAAGAAATACACTTGCTCGTTCTCGTTCTCCTCGCGTTGTCCGCGGTTTCCTACTTTTTCGTCTTCTCTTCGAAGCTTGCGTCGTTGCGCCGACTCCAGGCGGAGGTCGTCGCGGCGAACGCGGACATGGAGGCGGCCCTGTCGGCGTGGGATGAGATGTCGCGCACTTCCCGCAGCGACATCGACATCCTGGAAAAAAGAGTCGCGCAGTGGCGGAGCAAGGTTCCCGATTCCCCCGAAACGGAAAGTCTGCTGCAGGAACTGGGAAGACATGCCGCCCGTCATCGATTGCGGAGTTTCCGTCTCTCCCTTCCCTCGGAAGGGTCTGCCTCCATGAGGGGCGCAGTTGCGGGTCCTTCGCTCGTGGCCGGGGAAGCAGGGGAAGGCGAGAATCGGGGCCCCGGAGAGATCCGGCTTCAACTGGCCTTCTGCTCGACCTATCGGGACATGGCCGAGTTTTTTGACGGCGTCCCGAAAATGAGAAGGCTTTTGTCGGTCAACACGCTTAAGGTCCGCGAGAAGGATGGGGAAATGGAGACGGACGTGGAGCTGTCCGCGTTCTACCGGAGGCCCGCGGGCCCATGAGCCGGTTACGCGACATCATGCGGGACAGGAAAGTGGCGGCAGCGCTGGCCATTGTCGCCCTTATTCTCGTCGGGTACCGGCTCCTTCCGCTTCGCGGGAAAGAGGCACCCGTCGAACGGCCTGCCACCGAGTCGGGCCGGGAGGGTCCGGAAGGAATCCCTGCCGGAGGGTCGGAGTTGGCTCCGGTGATGCAGGAGTCATCGAATTCTCTCGGCCGCGTCGACCGTCCGGAACCGGAGATCGCGTGGTCCTGGCAGAGAAACCCCTTTCTCCCCGTCGGGAGCACTGCTTCCGCGGCCGGAGGGTCGGGTGTTTCCGCAGGGCCGTCCGACCCGGGGGAGGGAAGGGGAATCCCCGCCGATCTCCGGGGAACGGTGGTGGCGGGTTCGACCGAAATGGCGATTTTCGGCAGCCGCCTGGTTCCCGTCGGCGGGAAGGTCGGGGACTGGACTGTGAAACAGGTGGATCCGTACCGTGTCGTGATGCACAAGGGAAGCGAAACGCGCGTGGTGGAAATGTTCAAGCCCGCGATATCAGGATCGGAAGGAAGAGGAGGAAAACGGTGAACGTAAAATTAGTGGTGCGCTACAGGATATTCCGCGCGATGGGGGCGGTCGCCTGCGCGGGTCTCTGTCTGTCGGCGTGGAGCTGTGCAACGCCCCAAAGGGTGCGGAAGGATCCCCTGCCTGCGGTGACCGCCGCCCGCGGTCCGGTTCCTGCTCCGAAAGGGGATGTGACGGGAAACAGGCAGCGAGCCGTCTCCCCTCTCCCGGACGCCCCCGTCCGGGCGTTCGAAGGGGTGAAGCAGTCGCCCGGTGAGTTCCGGAAGCCCGCTCCCCGCTACACCATGGTGCTCGCCGGAGCGGAGGCACGGGAGGTCTTCCTCTCCCTCGCGAAGGAGAACGACTTCAACCTCGTGCTCTCCCCGGAGGTTTCGGGCACGGTCACGATGGACATCAAGGGGGCCAGCGCCCCCGAGATCATGACGGAAGTCTGCGACCTGCTCGGCTGCCGACTCGAATTTTTCGGGAAGACGGTCCGGGTGCTCCCGGCGAACCGGATCACCCGCATCTTCTCCCTGGACTACCTGCTTACCTCGCGCACGGGGGCCGGCTCGCTCACCGCCTCTACTTCCACCTCGGGTTCCTCCTCGTCCTCCACCTCGGGATCGGTGAGCGGTTCTTCCTCCTCGGGGGGGGAAAGCCAGAGTGTCAACACGGTGAGCACGGAGGAGAAATTCGACTTCTGGTCCGGGATCGTCGAGGAGGTGCAGTCGATGCTTTCCGCCGACGGCGGCAAGGTCGTTCTCAACCGGGCAACAGGAACGATCGCGGTCACTGATTTCCCGGGCCGGGTGGAACAGGTGGGAGAATACCTTGCCACGCTCGAAGCGCGATCGAGAATCGGGGTGATGATCGAGACCCGCATCCTCGAGGTCGCACTGGACGACTCCACGCAGTACGGGATCGACTGGACCGCATTCCCCGATCTTTCCTCGCTCTCCCTCTCCGGGTCCCTTGCGGGAGGCGCCGCGGTCCGCCAGACGCTTAAGAGCGGGACCAATGCCTTCCAGATCGGCGTCGCCGGCTCGAAGTTCGACGCGTTCCTGGACGCCCTCTCCACGCAGGGACAGGTGAACGTCCTCTCGGCGCCGAAAGTCTCCACGCTCAACAATCAGAGGGCGATCATCCGGATCGGGCGGCAGGACGTCTTTTTCCGGGCCACCGTTACGCCCGCGTCGGATACCACGGCGGCGTTCGTCACCTACGCCCCGGACAGCATCACGGAGGGGATCATCATGAGCGTCACCCCGCAGATCGGACAGGACGGTCGGATCCTGCTCGCTATTCACCCGTCGATCACGGAGAAGGTCGGGGAGGCGACCGCTCCCGACGGGAACACGGCGCCGATCGTGGATGTCCGGGAGACGAACACGGTGGTCTCGGTCGGAGACGGGGATACGGTCTTCATCGGGGGACTGATGCAGGAGCGGACGCAGGAAACGATCCGTTCCGTCCCTCTCCTGGGAGACATCCCCTTCCTCGGCTCGCTGTTCCGGCACACCGATCAGCAGAAGAAGAAGACGGAGCTCGTCATCCTGATCACGCCGCGGATTCTGCGGGGAGAGAAACCGGTGGAGGTCGCGGCGGAGGAGAAGGACAGGGTACGCCGGTCGAAGCGGGGATTCCACGTCGGCGGGAGACCGTGGGTATACGGCACGGAAGGAGAGGGCAAGGGGCTTACCCCCTGGGAATGACATGTACGAGGGATACTTCCATCTGACTGCGCGGCCGTTCTCGCTGACCCCGGACCCGGAATTCCTGTTCCTGTCGGCGAGCCACCAGCAGGCGCTGGAGCACTTGCTGTACGGACTGGAAACGGGGGAAGGGTTCATCGTGGTCACCGGCGATATCGGGGTGGGGAAGACGACTGTCTGCCGGGCCCTCCTGCGACGGCTCTCCGGCGCCTTCAGCACGGCGCTCGTTTTGAACCCGATGCTGACGGAGAAGGAGCTGGTTCGCGGGATCCTGGACGATTTCGCCGTGGAGACGACGAACGGGACCAAGAAGGATTATCTCGACGCCCTGAACCGGTATCTCCTGTCCGAGGCGGAAAGAGGAAGACGCCCCGTCCTGATCATCGACGAGGCGCAGAACCTGTCCCCCGTGCTGCTGGAGCAGGTCCGCCTCCTCTCCAATCTGGAGACGGAGAAGAGGAAGCTCCTCCAGATCGTGCTCATCGGGCAGAAGGAGCTGAAGGATAAGCTTTCCCTCCATTCGCTTAGACAGTTGAACCAGAGGGTCACCGTGCGGGCGGAGATCCTGCCGCTTACCGTTGCGGAACAGTCACGGTACATCGACCATCGCCTCGGGGTGGCGGGAGGGGCAGGGCGCGCCTTCCTCTCCTCCGGGGCGGAAAAGGTAATATGCCGGCGGTCGAAGGGAGTGCCGAGAAGGATCAACATGCTGTGCGACCGGGCCTTCCTTTCCTCTTACCTGAGAGGGGGGGCGAGGATCGAGCGGGAGGACGTATACAGGGCGACGGAGTCGCTCTCGGATAGCCAGGGGATGGGCAGGCGGTTTCTTAGGTGGGTTCCCTGGGTGTCGCCGCCGCTTGCCCTTCTTGCCGCGCTGGTCTTGTACGGGTGGATGGCATGAGCCTGCTCCAGGATGCTTTGCGGAAAGCGCAGAACGGGGGGGGAGGAGAGAGCCCGCCGGGCCTCCCCTCGCCCGCATCCTACGGTCCGGGTTTCCCGCCGGGCCGCAAACGGCGCGTGACCGCCCGCGCAGTCCTGGTCGTGGTGCTGCTGATCGTGGCAGGCGTTGTCTATTTCGCCGTGCGCTCCCACAATGATGGCGCGCCCGGCGGACAGACATCCTCTGCCGGTTCGCCCGTCGCCGTACCGTCGCCATCTCCCTCATCTTCCCCTGCGCCTGCCGTTTCCCTTGGGCAGGAAGTTTCGGACGGCGGGACGAAGGACGCCGGGGCTCCTGCGCCAATCGTTCGAAAGGACCCGCCCGCTTCCAGGTCGACGCCCGCCCACAGGGCTGCCGGAGGAAAAGGGGCCGCGAATTCCGGGAGAAGCTCCTCACCGAAAGGAAAATCCCGCGGGTCATCTGCATCCGGCGCAGCCGTTTCCCAGGGGGTCCCCCTTTCCGTACCGTCCCAGGATCCGGTCTTCCATGGCGCGGAACCGGAGTGGCTCGCGAAGTACAACGGCGCGGTCCAGGCCCAGGGGCAGGGCGACTGGGAGACCTCGGTTCGCCTGTTCCGGGAAGCGGTCTCGTCGAACCCGGCCCTGATCGAGGTCTGGAACGGCCTGGGGATTTCGTTGGTGGAGCTGGGGAAGACCGGCGATGCGGAAGACGCGTTCCAGAAGGCCCTCACCCTGGACCCCGAGTATCCGCCGGCCCTGGTGAATGCCGGACTTCTTCGCATGCGCGAGGGGCGAATCAAGGAAGCCGCCGGGATGTTCGAACGCGCAGTCGTCATCGAGCCGCGATCGTCGGCGGCCAGGGTGAACCTGGCGATCGCACAGGCGAGACAGGGCCGGAACAGGGACGCGGAAACGACCCTGCTGGCTGCCAGACGGATCTTTCCGGACGACCCCGACGTTCTCTATCATCTGGGTACGGTGCTTGAGCGCAAAGGAGACAGGTTTGCGGCGGGAAAGGCCTATTCCGAATTCCTGACAGCCTCCGCGGGGCGCGACCCGGACCGGGAGCGGTTGGTCGCCGATCGTCTCCGCGACTGGGGCCGATAACGATTTCGCGATTCCCTGGCATTCCGGTCTGTCTGCTTGACTACCGCGTACCGGCGCGACACAATACCTGGTGGATCGTCCGTGATAAATAGAATTTCCCGTCGGGCGCCCGATACGGGTATCGGGAAGATGGTGAAAGTCCATCGCTGCCCCGCAACTGTAACCGGCGACGAAATCCGCACCAATGCCACTGGGGGAGATCCTCCGGGAAGGCGCGGAGAGTAGGTTCGTAACCGGGAGCCAGGAGACCGGCCCGACAGGGAGTTTTCCCGGATCACCTTTCGCGGGAGAAGGGTCGGGACGGCGGGTCGGCACCAACCATCCCCCAACCTTTCCTCTCCGGAAGCGTTGGGGGTTTTTTTTTGATGCGTCTGCCGGATAGCGCGGGACGTGCGGCGGGCCGGGTCGGGGTCCATTGGCTCCTTCCCGTCGCCGTTCTTCTCTTCCTGTTTGCCTGCCCGCCCCGGGCGCAGGCTTCGTTTCCTCTTGTGATGAAGGACGACCGCGGGGTTTCCGTCCGGCTGGCCGCAGTCCCCCGCCAGGTGGTATCTCTCGCGCCGAACCTCACCGAGATCGTTTTTCTCCTCGGGCGGGAGGACCTGCTCGTCGGCGTGACGAGATTTTGCAACTATCCGGCCCGGGCGGCTGCTCTCCCCCGGGTAGGCGGGATCGTGGATCCCGACGTTGAGAGGATCGTCGCGACGGCCCCGGACCTGGTCCTTTGCACGACGGACGGAAATCCGAAAGAGAGGATAAGGGTCCTCGAGGCGATGGGGATCCCCTGTTTCGCGGTGGGACCCCAGAACCTTGCCGCGGTCTTTCGCACCATCGAGAAGGTCGGGGCGCTCCTGGGCGTTCCCGGGAAGGGGCGCAGGGAAGCAGATGCCCTCCGGGCCCGGGCGGAGCGTGTCTCCCGGGAGAAGCGCACCCCTTCCCCCCGCGTCCTGTTCGTCGTGTCCACCTCCCCGATCATCGCCGCGGGGAACGGGACCTTCCTGGACGAGCTCGTACGCATTCCGGGAGGGATAAACGCGGCCGGCAGGTTTGCGGGACGGTATCCCCGTCTCTCCGTGGAGGATCTTATCGCGGCGGGTCCCGACATCATTCTCGTGGCCGGGATGACGGGAGTGGAAGGGTTTTCCCCCGACGTGTCCCGCTGGGTGGAAGTCCCCGCCTTTCGCAACGGCGATGTCGTAACCCTCGACGGGGATCTGGTCACGCGACCGGGCCCTCGGATGGTGGGCGCCCTGGAAGGCGTGGCCAAGGTGTTCTCCGCGTGGCGGGTGCGGCGGACTGCCTCCCCGGCGGGGGAAAGGGGGTCGACGCGGTGAGAAACAGGGCGATCGTGTTCCTGCTCCTGGGTTCCTCCTTCGCGGGCGCGCTGGTCCTCTCCCTGTCCGTGGGTCCCCTGCCGATAACGCTCGGTCAGGTCTTCCGCATCCTTTCGGGAGGGAGCGCCGACGGTGCCGGGGAGACAGCCATGCGGGTCGTCCTCACACTCAGGCTCCCGAGGGCGCTTCTCGGGGCACTGGTGGGAGGGGCCCTTTCCTCCTCCGGGGTGGCGTTTCAGGCGCTCCTGCGCAATCCGCTGGCCGACCCCTATATTCTCGGCGTCTCGGGGGGCGCCGCGGTCGGGGCGATGACCGCCAGGCTCCTGCTGCCGGGCGACTCCTTCCTGCCGCTTCCGCTGTGTGCTTTCCTGGGGGCCGCGCTTGCGGCATCGGTCGTGTTCGTTCTGGCCCGCCGCCGGAGCGGTGTCTCCCGGGAGCGGCTGATCCTGATGGGGGTGATCGTAGGCGCGTTCTTAAACGCCCTGATCATGATGATGGTCGCGCTCGCTCCCCCCGGGAGGATTCCGGGAGCCGTCTACTGGCTCATGGGGGATTTGAGCCTCGGCACTCTCGGGAGGGTCGGGCTGCTCGCCCCTTACGTGGCGGCGGGCGTGGTGTTGCTGTTTCTCCTCTCCCGGGGGATGGACCTGCTGCTCCTGGGCGACGAGGCGGCCTTTCAAAGCGGACTGCCGGTGGAGCGGGTGAAGACGGTGGTCTACCTCACCGCATCCCTTCTTGCCGGCTCGGTGGTCGCGGTCTCGGGCCTCATCGGGTTCGTGGGGCTCATCGTGCCGCACGGGGCGAGGTCGATCGTCGGCTCCGGCCACCGCCGCCTGTTGCCGGCCGCTTTCCTTCTCGGGGGAACGTTTCTCATCCTGGCGGACGTGCTGGCGAGGACCGCGGGCCCTTCGGGGGAACTCCCGGTGGGGGCGGTCACTGCCCTTTGCGGGGCGCCGTTCTTCCTCTACCTTCTGCGCCGCAATGGAGGAAGGACGTGAGGAACGACCTCCTGGCGGCAAAGGGACTTACCTTCCGGTACGGAGAACGGGCTGTGCTGGCGGGCGTCGACCTCCTCGTCGGGGAGGGAGAGGTTGCCGTCCTTTTGGGCCCGAACGGCGCCGGAAAGAGCACGCTCCTCAAGATCTTCTCGGGCCTGATCCGTCCCAATGCCGGGGAGGCGACCGTCCTGGATCGTTCCCCGTCTTCGTATGGGAGGAGGGAAATGGCCAGGATCCTCTCGGTCGTGGGGCAGGACCCCCCCCTCGATTTTCCGATGTCGGTGGAGGAATACGTGATGCTCGGCCGGTTTCCCCACCACGGGTTCTTCGGCCAGCCGACGGCGGCGGACCGTCGGGAAGTCGACCGGGCGCTGGCGATGACCTCCCTTTCCGATCTTCGGTCGCGGGGTCTTGGCGAACTGTCCGCGGGGGAGCGGCAGCGGACGGCCGTCGCGAGGGCGATCGCCCAGGGAGCGAAGGTGATGCTCCTGGACGAGCCGACGGCGTTCCTCGACATCTATCACCGGGTCATGTTCTTCGAGATCGTCACGCGCCTCGCGGAATCATGCGGTGTCACTGCCCTTATCGCTTCGCACGACCTGTCGCTCTGTGCGGAATACGGGGAGCGGATCATTCTGCTGGCGAAGGGAAAGGTCCGCGCCGCCGGCCGGCCCGGGGAGGTCCTCACGCCCGGGAATATCCGGGAGGCGTTCGGGGTGGATGCCGTGTGCGACAGGAACCCGGCCACCGGGTCCGTACGGGTAACTGCATTGAGAGGGACGCTCCCGAGTTGGGATTAGGAGAAGGGCCGGGAATGCCCCCCGTGAACGGGGATGGCATCCGGGGAAGACGGTGGGAATCCGTCGCTGCCCCGCATCTGTAACCGGAACGAACCCTGCGGAAAAGCCACTGGGAAAGGCAGTCCCGGGAAGGCGCAGGAAGTAGGAAGCCGGAAGCCAGAAGATCCGGACCGACCCGCGATATACACAAGCCCCTTTCGAGGGAGAGGAGGACACGATGAGGGCACGGAAGTGGAGGAGAACCGTTGTAGCGTGGGCCGCCGTCGCCGCGGCGGTCCCGGGTGCCCTGCGGGCGGAGGAGGCGACCCGGCTTTCGCCGATCGTGGTCACCGCGACGAGGGTGGAGCGGAAGGTGTCCGAGCAGGCGTCCGCGGTTAGCGTTGTGACGCGCGAGGAGATCGAGGAAAAAAGCCCCCTCGTGGCGGGGGACGTCCTCCAGGGGATCCCCGGGGTGGATGTGCAGCGAACCGGCAGCGCGGGGAACCGAGAGAACATAAAGATACGGGGAAGTCTCGGGACGCATACGCTCGTCCTGATCGACGGGTTTGCGGTGAACAGCCCTACCCTGGGGGAGTTCGACATCTCTTCCCTTCCCGTGGACGGGTTCGAGCGCATCGAGGTCGTCCGGGGGACCCAGAGCGCCCTGTACGGGTCCAACGCCATGGGGGGGGTGGTGAACTTCCTTCCCCGGAAGGGGGAGATGGGAAGGCAATACGGGGTGGGAGCCTCGGGGGGCAGCTACAATACCTTGACCTGGAACGGATTCGCCCAGGGGGCGGGAGAGGGGGGAAACCTCTACCTGGGTGCGAATGGCTTTGAGAGCGACGGGATCGTCGAGAACGACGACACGTCCCTTGTCTCCTTCCTGGGGTCGGGGGAAGTCGAAACCGGCGGGTGGGGGAGGCTCCACGCCCTTTTGCTCTCCACGGACCAGCGGAAAGAGGTCCCCGTCGATTTCGGGACTCCCCGTGACCAGAACCATGAGCTGACGCGGCGCGGGTTACTTGCCGGCGCGCGCTGGGAAATCTTTGCATCGGAGACGATCGCCGTCACCGCTTACGGGAGCGTCTTCCACGAGTCCTTCCACGAGAAGGACCCGGCCGACCCCGTCGAGGTTTCCCCTTTCGAATTCGACGACACGACGAAGACCCGAAAGACGACCTTCGGTCTCCAGGGACGGTATGTCGCAGGGCATCGGTCCACGACGTTTCTGGGCCTCGAGTACCAGAAGGACCGCGGATCCGATACCCTCCTGTCCAACTTCGGCGACACCAGCCTGGCTTCCTCGACCATCAACCGGTCGGTCTACCTCCAGGAAGAGCTGAGGGTGCGGGATGGCACGGGGGTAAGTCTCGGCTTGCGCCTGGATAAAAATTCCGAGGCGGGGACCGAGGTCAACCCGAAGATCGGGTTCTACCAGGAGATTCCGGGGACCGGAGCGAGGATTCGGGCCGCAGCCGGCCGGGGTTTCCGCGTCCCCACGCTCTCGGAGAAGTCCGACCCGTTCATCGGCAACCCCGGTCTTTCCCCCGAGGTGGCGGTCTCCTGGGAGGCGGGGGCGGACGTGGCGCTCTTCGACGGGAAGGGGAAAATCTCGGGGACCTGGTTCTACCAGGATTTCAAAAACCTGATCCAGTTCGACGACTCGGTTGCCGGCCCCGCCGGTTTCGGGCAGCTGCGCAATGTCGGGAGCGCGTTCTCGCGGGGCGTGGAGGCGGAGGTGGAGGCGGAAGTAACGCAGGCGGTTTCGGCCGTTCTGGTCTACACCTACACGGACACGTGGGACGCCGCCAACAGGCGCCGGATTCTCGGGATTCCGGAACAGCGCGGCACCCTCTCCCTCCTCCTGCGACCGTCTCCCCGATGGGAGGGGCGCATCGACTGGCGGGTGGAGAGCGACCAGCTCGACGCACCTCCGAACGGGGGCGACATCCGGCGCCCGGGGTACGCGCGGGTGGACCTTTTCGCCAGGTATCGTTGGAAAGCTTCGAGGGGCAGTTTCCGGGAGGTCAGCCTGGTGGGGAAGGTACAGAACCTGTTTGACAGGACGTACGAGGAACGGAAAGGTTTCCCGTCCCCGGGATTCAACTTCCTCCTTGGGGCCGAGGGCAAGATCTGAAGGGAAGCGGGGAAGGGGAGGAAAGGACGGCATGCCCGCCACCAAGGCGAAAACGGCAGGAAAGGAGGCGTCGCGGATCGGCCGGGCGCTTATCTGGTCCGCATCCGCCCATCTCCTGGCGGTTTCCTCCCTGTGCCTTCTGGGTGCCGGTTCCGCGGCCGGCCCCCGGAAGATGATTGTGGACGTCTTTCTGGTCGAGGCCCCCGGCAGGACCCGTGCAGCGGCGAACCGATCGGTTCCCCGTCCGCCGGCCGGGGAATCGCGCCGACCAGCGTTTTCCCCCCGGGAGAAGGAGATTCCACCCGTCGCTCCCTCCCTACCCCCCCGGGGGCCGGAGACGGTCGAAGAGGAGGTCATGCGACCCGGGGAGGAGGACGCCGCCATCGACGCATTGGTCCCGGGAACTCCGGTCGAATCCGGGGACGGGTTGGAATTGCCCGCCCCCGGTGAGGAGGCGACGGGCGCCGTACAAGCATTTCATGCACCATCGCCGGATTCCTCCGATCCGGGCCGGACGGGGGGAGACTTCCGTGCCGGCGCGGGGACGGCCCTTCTTCGCGAACGGATCCAGTCCCGGATCATCTATCCCGAGGAGGCCGTGCGGCGGGGGGAGCAGGGGGAGGTGCTCCTGCGCATTCGCATCGGCATGGGGGGGATCCCGCGGGAGATCCGCATCGCCCGGAGCAGCGGGGCCCCGCGGCTCGACGAGGCCGCGAGCAGGGGGGTGGTCCGGGCCGCACCGCTTCCATCGGATCCCGGCTGGGTGGAAGTACCGGTTCGGTTCCGCCTCCGGTAGCCGGAGTCCAACGCTCCTTCTTCTCTCCCTTCCTTTCCTCTCCCGGCGGGAAAAATATAATCTATAATGATTTCGTGGCCACTCGGGAGAGGAGCGGGATGGACCGCCGCGTCTTGGAAAAGTGCAGGGGAGAGCTCCAGCGCCAGACGGACGATCTGCTGGCCGGGGCAGGGAAAACAGTCTCCGACATGACCTCGGTCACGGAGGAGAACTTCCCTGACCCCACCGATCGGGCCCTCCTGGAATCGAATCGGAACTTCACCCTCCGTCTCCGCGACAGGGAACGCAAGCTGCTTGCCAAGATCAAGGAGGCCATGAAGCGGATCGATGACGGCACGTTCGGCATTTGCGAAGGGTGCGGGGGGGAGATCGGCGAGAAGCGGCTTGTCGCGAGGCCGGTTACCGCGTTGTGTATCGATTGCAAGACGGTCGCCGAGGAGGAGGAAAGCAGATAAGGGGATTTTGGCCGCAGGCCCCCGGCGACAGGTTCGTCCGCCCCTTCACGTTTCTTCCACGCCATTACCGGAGGAATCATGACGGAACTTCGAAAAGACCCCATTGTGGGCCGGTGGGTCATCATCTCCACGGAACGGGGGCGCCGGCCCCAGGAGTTTCCACAGGAGAAGACGATCCGAAAGGAGGGGTTCTGTCCCCTGTGCCCGGGGAGCGAGCGGATGACCCCCCCGGAGATCCTGGTCTACCCGAATCCCCACGCGGCAAGCAACGGGGAGTGGACGCTCCGTGTGGTCCCCAACAAGTTCCCCGCGCTTCGGATCGAAGGAGACCTCGGGAAGGCGGGGGACGGGATCTACGACAGGATGAACGGCATCGGGGCCCACGAGGTCGTGATCGAGACGGAGCGCCACGACGTCGACTTATTCGATCTCCCGGAAGAGAGGGTCGCCGACGTACTCCGGGCGTACCGGGAGCGAACTCTCGATCTGAAGAAAGACAAGAGGTTCAAGTCCGTCATCATCTTCAAGAACCACGGGCCGGCCGCCGGCGCCTCCCTCGTGCACAGCCACTCCCAGCTGATCGCCCTTCCCGTCGTCCCGAAGGCGGTTATGGAGGAGATGACCGGTTGCCGGGACCACTTCCGGTTCCGCGACCGGTGCCTGTTCTGCGACATCGTCGTGCAGGAGATGGAGCAGAAGGTCCGTATCGTCGAGGAGAGCGGGGAGTTCCTCGCGTACTCCCCGTACGCGCCGCGGTTTCCCTTCGAAATCTGGATCGTCCCGAAGCGACATCAGTGCGCGTACGAGATGATCGAGGAAAACCAGATTCGGTTGCTCGGGGCCATGTTCCGGCGCACGCTCCGCAAGCTCAACCTGGCTCTGGAGAACCCTCCCTTCAACTACATCGTCCACAGCGCCGCCTTCCAGGCCGGGGCCTCCGAGTACTTCCATTGGCACATCGAAATCATGCCCAGGCTCACGAAAATCGCCGGGTTCGAACGGGGCTCTGGGTTCTACATCAACCCGATACCGCCCGAAGAGGCAGCGAAGTTCCTACGGGAGCTGCCGGCGTAGGGGAGAAACGGACGTCGCCATGAGGGTCCTCATCGTATCTTCCGAGATCGTCCCGTTCGCCAAGACGGGAGGACTGGCCGACGTCACCGGGTCGCTGCCGAAAGCGCTTCGAAGGATCGGTGTGGAGGCCGACATCATTCTGCCGCTCTACCGGACGGTGGACCGGGATCGTTTCCCTCTGGAGCATTCCGGTCCTCCCGTGCGGGTCCCGATGGGGCACAGGGAGGAGATCGGCATCGTCATGGAGACGGATGCGGGCGACGGGGGAAGGGCGTTCCTGGTGCGCAACGACCGGTATTTCGACCGGGAGTTCTTTTACGGCACGAAGGACGGCGACTACGTCGATAACTGTGAGCGGTTCGCCTTCTTCTGCCGGGCGATCATGGAATGGATCGGCCGGTCGGGACGCTCCTACGACATCCTGCACTGCAACGACTGGCAGACGGCCCTGGTTCCCGCCTACGTCAAGACGCTCTACTCCCACGGGGAGGCGTTCCGATCCACCGGAACCGTCTTCACCGTTCACAATCTCGGATACCAGGGGCTGTTCTGGAACCACGACCTCCCGATCACGGGGCTTGGCTGGGAACTGTTCACGCCCAAGGGCGTGGAGTTCTACGGCAAGCTCAACGTGCTGAAGGCGGGTCTCGTCTTCTCCGACATCCTCACCACGGTAAGCGACACCTACAGCCGGGAGATCCAGACGGCGGAATACGGCCATGGGCTCGAGGGCGTGCTCTACGAGCGTCGGGCCGACCTGTTCGGGATCCTGAACGGTGTCGACTACGAGGACTGGAACCCGGAGACGGACCCGCTGATCGCCGCCCGGTACTCCGGCAAGGACCTGACGGGGAAGAAGGTCTGCCGCGACGACCTTCTCGCCGAATTCGGGTGGACCGGGCCCGTGGAGGAGCCCGTCATCGGAGTCATCGGTCGCCTGACCGCCCAGAAGGGATTCGATCTGATCGAGCAGATCGGGGACTGGCTGGCGAAGCAGCCCGTCCGGGTCGTCATCCTCGGAACGGGCGAGAGGAAATACGAGGAGGCGATGGCCGAAATCGGACGTCTCCACCCGGACAGAATCTCCCTCCGGTTCTCGTTCGACAACCGGCTGGCGCACAAGATCGAGGCCGGGTCCGATATCTACCTCATGCCGTCGAAGTACGAACCATGCGGTCTGAACCAGATCTACAGCCTCAAGTACGGCACGGTTCCCGTGGTTCGGAACACGGGGGGACTTTCCGATACCGTGGTGGATGCCGATGAGGACCCCGCCCGGGGTACGGGGTTCGTATTCAACGGCTACGACCTGGCGGAACTCGATGACGCCCTCTCGAGAGCCCTGGTCGCCTACGCGGACAGGCCGCGGTGGGAGACGATCGTGAAACGTGGGATGGCGAAGGATTTCTCCTGGGATGCGTCCGCCAAGGCATATGTGTCCGCCTATGTGAAGGCGCTCAGGAAAAAGGGCGTGCGGGGTTGACCGGTCCCATGGACAACCCGACCGAAAAGTTCGCCCTCCTCTCCCGGGTCGTCGAGATCTCCAACTCGAACATCCAGATCGAGAACCGCCTCAAGCACATATGCGATCTTCTTGCCCGGGATTCCGGGGCGGAGTGCGTCTGCATCTACCAGCGCGACCCGCGGGGGGATTACCTCGTCCCATGGGTTTCGTCCTGCCTGGAGATCGAGGATTGCAGTCAGTTCGATTTCCGGATGAAGCCGGGGGAAGGGGTGGCCGGGAAGGCGGCACAGAAAAGGGCCCCGGTATTTTTCCCCGACGTGCAGGCTTCCCCGCCCTCTCTGGCGGTGGCCCAGGAAATTCGGGATTTCCGTTCGATCCTGTCCGTTCCCGTCATGGATGACGTCTACCTTTACGGGGCGATGAACTTCTCGAGCCGGTCCCCGATCACCTTTCCCGAGGAGGCGGTCCGGCTTTTTTCCGCCGTGGCAGTGGAGGTGGGGGGGGCGATACGGAACAGCAGGCTGTATTTCGACGCCCGGAAGCGAGTGTCCGCGCTCATCACGCTCAACGAGATCGGGCGGGCGATCACCTCCACGTTTCAGGTGCGGGAGATTCTGGGGTACGTGGCGAAGACCACCTCACGGCTACTGCAGTCCGATGGATGCACCATCCGCCTGACGGGGGAGAACCGGTCCGTTCTCAAGGTCATGGTGGACGAAGGCTACGAGCGACCGGGATTGAAGAAAGAGATGCGCGCCCACGGGAAGCTCCTTGCGCGCCAGATATTCCGGAAGAAAAGACCCCTTCTCATGAACGGGCCGGAGGATTCCCCGATGTTCCTCGCGCTTTCCCGCCAAGGGGTCACCTCCTTCCTCGGACTTCCGATCATCTCCAAGGGGAGAGCGCTGGGCGTCATCAACTACTACTCCTGTTCGCCGCAGGTCGTCTTCGACATGGAAGTGATGCACCTGATGCAGACGGTGTGCAGTCAGCTCGCCAACATGATCGAGAACTCGGGAATGTTCCTGGAGGCGCAGCAGCTGGCCCAGGAGAACCAGGCCCGGGCCCGGCGGTTCGCGATGCTGTACAACGTGGCGCGGGCACTCATGTCCACCGTGAGGACGGAACGGCTGCTCCCGATCATGCTGTACGCTCTCACTTCCCCCACGGGGTTCAACTTCAGCAGGGCGATCCTCTT
>JBAULH010000180.1:0-2868 GCA_049578085.1 Candidatus Deferrimicrobiaceae bacterium | reverse complement strand
GTTCACGGAGGTGGAGACGGTCTGCTCCGCCGTGCGGGGAGGGGGCGGCTCTCCGTCCCAGATTCTCCGGATCTCGAGGGACATCACGGAGCGAAAGGCGATGGAAAGCCGCCTGTTTGAAACCCAGAAGCTGGAGACGATCGGTATGCTGGCCGGGGGGGTGGCGCACGAATTCAACAACCTGCTCATGGGGATCACCGGTGCGGCGGAGATGCTTTCCCTGCTGCTGGCGGGGAACGACGAGACGGTCGGATATCTTGCCACGATCGAACGGATGGGGAGCCGGGCGGCGGAGCTGACGCGGCAGCTCCTGGCGTACGCCGGGCGGGGAAGGCAAAGCCCGGATATCGTTCCGATCAACCGGATCATCCGGGAGGACACTCCGGTTCTCAAATCGACGCTTCCCCCGTCGGTGGAGGTGCGTCTCGAACTCGACGAGGACGCCCCCACGATCCTGGCGGACGTCCTCCAGATCAAGCAGGGGATCATGAGCCTGTGCCTGAACGCGGCGGAGGCGATGCCCGGCGGAGGGGTTCTCACCCTCCGGACTCGCGGGGAGAAGATTCCCTCCGGCGGATCATCGGCGGGAGAAGGGACGGAACGGACGGTCGGCTCCGGCGCTATTTCCCCGGGGATGAAGCTGGTGCTCGAGGTGTCGGATACGGGGTCCGGTATGGATGCGGAAACCGTCTCGCGTATCTTCGAGCCGTTCTATTCGACGAAGTTCGTCGGCCGGGGCATGGGGCTGGCGGCGGTTCGCGGCATCGTGGAGAGCCACGACGGGTTGATCCGGGTGACCTCGGAAGTGGGCAAGGGGACGACGTTCTCCCTTTCCTTTCCCGCCGTGGTCGGAGAGTCGCCCGTCGAGGAGAGGGGGGAGACGTTTCCCTTGTGCGGGACGGGCACCATCCTGATCGCCGATGACGAGGACGACGTGCGGAGCATGGTCCGCGCCATGCTGGAGTCCTTCGGCTACCGCGTTCTGGAGGCCCGCGACGGGAGGGAGGCGGTCGACCTCTACCGGGAGAAAAGCGGGGAGATCGACCTTGTCCTTCTCGATATGATGATGCCCCGGATGACCGGCGAAGAGGCGTTCGCGGAGATCCGCAGCATATCTCCCTCCGCCCGGGCGGTCCTGGCCAGCGGGTATGATGAGAGAGGGAGGATCGGCGAGATCGTGGCGTCGGGGTTTTCGGGGTTTCTCCGGAAACCCTTTCGCCGGAGAAAGCTGGGCCAGAAGGTGAGCGAAGCGCTGGGAAACGGTCCCCGGAAGGAGGCATCCAACGGGAAATAGGTTGCGCGCGGTGAAGGCGGTATTTGCACTGCTTCTCCTGGCGTCGTCCGTGGGGTGCTCTCCCCGGGCCTACGTTCTCGGGAGGGTGGCGGACGGCATCTTGGCCGGGGGCGAGGTCTTTGCGTCCGACAACGATCCCGAGCTGGTCCGTGAAGCCGTTCCGTTCGCTCTCAAGGCGGAGGAGGCTCTCCTCGAGCAACAGCCGGATCACCGGGGACTGCTCGCCTCCCTTTGCCGGGGGTTCACGCAGTACGCTACGGCGTTTGTCTGGCAGGATGCGGTGGAGGAGGAAGACGGGGAACGGGCGGTCGCGGGCAAAGAACGAGCGAGGCGCCTCCTCCAGAGGGCGAAGGAGTATGGTAGGAGAGGTCTCGAGGTCGCCCATCCCGGATTCCATAAACGGCTTTTCACCGATCCGAAGGAAGCGGCAGCGATGGCGGAAAAGGAGGATGTCCCTCTGCTTTTCTGGACCGCCGCCTCTTGGAGCCTTGAGATCTCGCTCTCGGGGGGCGACCCCCACATGCTCGCGGATCTGCCCCGGTCCGAATCCCTCGTGCGCAGGGCTCTCGCGCTGCAGGAGGATTACGATCAGGGCGTGATCCATGAATACTTCATTGCGTTTGAGGGAGGACGCCCCGAGGCGATGGGAGGGTCGATGGACGAGGCGAGGCGTCATTTCGCTCGCGCGATGGAGCTCGGCGGCGGGATGAAGATATCCCCCCTGGTGACGTTCGCCGAGACGGTATCCGTGAGAACGCAGAACAGGAAGGAGTTCCTAACGCTTCTTTCCCGGGCGCTCGCCTTCGACGCGCGGGGAAAGGCCCCGGAGTTCCGGCTCGCCAACCTCCTCGCGCAGCGCAAGGCGAGATGGCTGGAGAGGAGAGTGGATGAACTCTTTCTGGAATAAGGCGGCGGGTTTCGCCGTTCTTCTTTTCCTTTTCTCCTTCCGCGCAGCGTACGGCGGTCCCACGGTCATCAAGATGGCGACCATCGCACCGGAGGGGTCGTCGTGGCACCGGGTCCTGCGGGAAATGGGGGAGGAATGGAAAAAGGTCTCCAGGGGAGCGGTCGTCCTGCGCATCTATCCCGGCGGGGTGGTGGGGGACGAGGATGCGATGCTCCGCAAGATGCGGGTGGGGCAGCTGCAAGCCGCGGCGATCACGGGCATGGGACTTGCCTTCCTCGACCGTTCCTTCTATGGGTTGCACGTGCCGATGATGTACGCCTCCAACGAGGAGTTCGACTACGTCCGAGACCATCTCTCCCCTCTGCTGGAGAAGCGCCTCGAGGAGAAGGGGTACGTCGTCCTCAACTGGGGGGACGCGGGGTGGGTATACTTCTTCGCGAGAGAGCCTTTCACCCATCCCTCCGAGATGAAGGCCATGAAGCTGTACATCGGCGCCGGGGACGAGCCCCTGACACAGCTTTACAAGAAGGCGGGGTTCCGGCCCGTGCCGATTTCAGTCGTCGACATCCTTCCCGGCTTGCAGACGGGGCTGATCGACGCCTTCAACGCGACGCCCCTTGCCGCAGTGGCCTTCCAGTGGTTCGCCCTTGCCCCGAACATGGCGGAT
>JBAULH010000179.1:0-2224 GCA_049578085.1 Candidatus Deferrimicrobiaceae bacterium | reverse complement strand
GGCCAACTGGGTGTACCAGAACATCGGGGCGGCGTTCAAGGAGAGGATCATCGATCCGACCGTCCAGGAGGCGGTGAAGGCCGTGACGGCCAAGTACACCGCGGTTCAGCTGATCGGCGAGCGGGAGGCCGTAAGCACCGCGATCAAGGACGCCCTGAGCGATAAGCTCACCGACTACAACCTGTATGTGGATGGATTCTCGGTCATCGATTTCAGCTTCTCCAAGAAGTTCACCGATGCGATCGAGTCGAAGCAGGAGGCGGAGCAGTTTGCCTTGAGGGCCAAGAGGGACCTCGAGAGGATCAAGATCGAGGCGGAGCAGAAGATCGCCCAGGCAAAAGCGGAGGCCGAGTCGCTGCGGCTCCAGAAGGGGCAGATTACAACGGAAATGATCGAGCTCCGCAAGATTGAGGCGATGCGGGAAGCGATCGCCAAGTGGAACGGCACCGTCCCGAACGTGGTTCTTTCGGGAGGAGGCGCGACCCCGCTCCTCAGCCTGGAAGGACTGATGAAGAAATAGCCGGGGAGAAAGATCCCCAGGGAAACGAAACCGTGAACAGCCTTCTCTGCCAGTCGTGCGGGGCGACGTTCCCGATGAACGACCCGAGGTGGCGGTGCGACTGCACGGGGCTCCTCGAGGTACGGTTCCGGGGGCGCTTCGACAAGAAGAAGATCCTCCGGCGCAAGCATACGATGTGGCGGTACCGGGAGGCGCTGCCGGTTGAAGACGACGCCCACATCGTGTCCTTTGATGAGGGAATGACGCCGATGATCCCGACCGACCTCGGACCAGGAACCCTTCTTCTCAAGCTCGAGCAGCTCTTCCCGACGGGGTCGTACAAGGACCGGGGAGCCGCGGTGCTCATCAGCAAAGCGAAGGAGATGGGGGTCGCCCGGGTCGTCGAGGACTCTTCCGGGAACGCCGGATGCGCCATTGCCGCCTACGCGGCCAGGGCGGGGATTGAATGCGAGATTCTCGTGCCTGAAAGCACCTCGCCGGGGAAACTGGCACAGATCCTTCTTTACGGCGCCGCCCTGCGCCGGATTCCCGGAAGCAGGGAAGACACGGCAAACGCGGCTCTCACGGCGGCGGAAGGGACCTACTACGCGAGCCACTCCTGGAACCCCTTCTTTTTCCAAGGGACGAAGACGTTCGCCTACGAGGTCTGGGAGCAGCTGGGTTTCCACGCTCCGGACGCCCTCCTGCTGCCCGCGGGAAACGGGACGCTCCTGATCGGGTCCTTCCTGGGGTTCCGGGAGCTCATGGAAAGCGGTCTGATCGGCAAAATGCCCCGCCACATCGCCGTGCAGGCCCGGAACTGCGCCCCCCTCCTGGCCATGTTCCGGGATAACCTCGATGCCGTCCCCGCGATCGAGACCCGGGAGACGATCGCCGAGGGAGTCGCCATCGCCGCCCCGGTGCGCGGGAAGGAGATCGTCGACATCGTCCGGGAAACGGGCGGCGAGGTGCTCGCGGTGTCCGACGAGGAGGTGGAGAAGGCGCTTTTCCTTCTGGGCCGCAAGGGGTTCTACGTGGAACCGACCTCCGCCCTGCCGGTGGCGGCCTTCCTCAAGCACCCGGGCGTCCGATCCGGATCCGTCGTCGCCCCGCTCACGGGCCACGGCCTCAAGGCGACCGAAAAGATGCAAAAGATCGCATCGAAGCAACAGGTTCCCACCGAATAAGCGGTGGGAAAAGAACCCGGTCTTTAACCGAAGGACTTGGGGGTACCCCAGGGGTTTGTTAGGACATGGCCGGGGGGAAACAGGGGAATGTGAATGGGAGGCGACGGTATGGGGGTCAGGCCGGATTTCGCGCGCAGGGTCCCAACAACAGGATTACATCAAAAGCGATCGGGAAGGCATCGGGGCGTTGAGTAGGAAGAAATCGTCACTTTCGTGTTCCGCCCCACCTCCAACAGATTCCCAACCAGATTCTCCTCTCGACGTCCCACTACTAGCCACGCAACAGGCCGCTTCACTTTTTTAGCATCTTTCACGTGATGGACGGTGATCCGCTTCATGGGGGGGCTCATACCGTTACTCCAATCAGTTTATTGAAATTATCCTCGATCATCGGGGCCATTTTTCTTCCCTGAGGAAGATCTTGATATCCTCATCTGGCGATTCCGCGAATTTCCGTTTCGCGCATTCTACGAGCCCGCCTCCATTGGATTTTCTACGACGAGATTTCCGACGTTCCAGCAGTCCTCCAAGCAGGATC
>JBAULH010000178.1:0-1904 GCA_049578085.1 Candidatus Deferrimicrobiaceae bacterium | reverse complement strand
GCGATGCGCAAATCCCGTGCCGAACAGGATTGCTTCCGACCCCTTAATACTACAGCGCTAACTTGATCCACTAGGAATTTGTAACAGGAGGCAGTTTGTGGAGCCTTGAGAAGAGGCGTTGGGTTGGAGGCGCGTATCTGCGGTCCGACAGTCGTGGTTGTTTGGGCGAGAATCAATGCTCAGCCAGATTCGGGCTTCATGTACGACTCTTGTTCGGGCACGGAGGGGTCCCGGAGGAACACGCCTCCGCATTCTGGACAGAGCAGCGAGGGGCATCCTCCCGGTTCCGTCGGCGGAAACGCGTCGACCACGATGTCTTCGACCCAGTCGCGGTGGTTACAGGAACGGCAATGGTAGCTGTACCAGTGTGATGGGGTGTGCCAAGGGATCTTCTCCAACATCTGCCGCAGCCAGTCCGGAGCATTCGGAGGCAGTTCGTTCATGGGGTGGATCCTCCTCGAAGAGTTGGGCCTGTTTGAGAATCCCATATTCCGGATGATACAGCAATTCCCAGTCCATCGGCGTGCCGCAGCGGGGACACAGCAGGGGGGCCTGTCCGAAGGTGGCGAGGAACAACTGAGTGAAGGCGGGCCGAGGCAGCACGCGGTAACCGCGGGGATCCAGCGGCGTGGAGGCGGGGCGGAGTGTGGCCAATCGCTCCCGCACCTGCTGGTAGCGGGTGTGACTGTGCAGGCCAAAGTGACGAATGCGTTGAAAGCCCTTGGGCAAGATGTGCTGCACCATCCGGCCGATGAAGCGCAGGACCGGCAGTGTGGCGTGTTCAATGGCCTGAGTCTTGTGGTCTTCGTACCAGTAGCTCACTTGGTGGCCGTCGTAGTCTTCCAGACGCCGGACGGAGATCGGCGGGGAGACGACGTACTTGGCCAGATATTCCGCCAAGCCCTTTCCACCCGGCGGCACGTCTCCTGGCTGGAGATAGGCCACGAAGCCGTTGGGGTAGTTCTTCCAGCCGCGGTCGATGTCCTGCTGGACCCGGGGATCGTCGATGTGCTCTCGCAACATCCGGAGCAGATGGTACTGCCATTTCTTGTGCATCAGTTCATAGGGAATGAAGGTTACCGCTTTCCAGGTGCCCTGCTCGGTCAGTCCGCCGGCCGTGACGAGGATGTGCAGATGGGGGTTGAACTCTCCCGAGCGGCCGTAGGTTTGCAGGACCATCACGCAGCCGATGTCCAGCGGTTTGCCGGCAGTGATCTGGAAGATGTCTTCGAGACAGGCATACCCGGTCCGCATCAGTTGGCTGAGCAGGTCGGAATCCTGATAGAACCAGTGGCGGAGGAAGTCGGCGGTGGTGAGCACGAAGTGGCGATAGGTGACGCCGGGCAGCAGGCGGCGGCCGATGAAATCGGACCATTGGGCCATCCGCGGTTGGGCACAGGAGAGACAGAAACAGGATTTGCAGGTGAATGCGATCCGGCGGGTTTCGCCACAGAAGAGGCAGCGGTACTGGACGTAGCCCATCTTCTCCGGGTCGCCGCAGTCGAGCATTTTCTGGACGGCCGTCTTGTAGTCCGGCATGTCGAAAGTGGGATACCGCGCCTTGAAGGCATCCCAATGATCCCGGAAGATCTGTTTGAACGTGTCTGCGTCCACGCTGCACATGGCTGTCCCTGGAAGAACAGCTTACGGACTACGCAGCCCACGTCCAGCACCCAACCACGCCCGGCACGCCACCGGCTCCAAAGGTCCCGGCGCAGCCGGCTAAGTTCATATTGCGGCGTTACGACGCTGCTCCAGTGCGCGGGTGGCGGCTTGTTCTTCCGCTTGGGGCAACTCGTCCAACCTGGCATGTTGGCTCAATTGAAGCGCCCGACGGTACGCGACGATCGCCCAGCGGTCGCGCGGCGGGACCTGTTCGGCGTAGTCGGGCATCGATCCCAGGC
>JBAULH010000177.1:0-1894 GCA_049578085.1 Candidatus Deferrimicrobiaceae bacterium | reverse complement strand
GGCCAAGAACGGGAAGCACCGAATCGTAGACAAGATCCGCCCCGCAGAAAGGGCAGATCATCCGGGAACCGGGCATGGCAAAATTATAGCGCAACCGTACCGGTACGTTGTACAACGCTTAGTGGGCGGGGACAACGAACGGGGAAGGAGGGGGCCCGATGAGCGCGGTCATCGTCGAACGGCAGGGGGGCGTGGCAACGATGAGGATGAACCGGCCTGACCGGATGAATGCGTACGATTTCGAAATGGGGAAGGAGCTGCTCGACGCCGTTTCGTCCCTGGGCGACGACCCGGGCGTCCGCTGCATCTTGTTCACCGGAACGGGGAAGGCGTTCTCGGCGGGCGGCGATGTGGGCATGATGGGGTCCTTCCGCGCGGAGGCCGCCGCGAACTTCCTGGAGCTCACGGTCCGGCTGCACGCCTTCATGTCGTCTCTTCGGCGAGCCCCCAAGCCTGTCCTCTCCGCGGTCAACGGGGTCGCGGCGGGGGCCGGCTTCGCCATGGCGCTGGCCGGTGACCTCGTGGTCGCCGCGGCCTCGGCGCGCTTCACCCTAGCCTACCAGAACATCGGGCTCTCCCCGGACGGCGGGTCCACCTTTTTCCTCGCCCGGGCCATTGGGACCCATCGGGCCATGGAGCTTACCTTGACCGGCAGGACGCTCGCCGCGGAAGAGGCGGCCGCGTGGGGGCTCGTCCAGCGGGTCCTGCCCGACGACTCGTTCGAAGCCGGGACGGCGGAACTGGCGGAGCGCATCGCCTCCGGTCCCACCCTCGCCTTCGCGAGGGCGAAGGAGTTGTACAACCGGGCACTGAGCCAGCCGCTGGAAGCGCAGCTCGAGGACGAGCGTCAGCGCATCGCCGCGTCCGCCCGGACCGGGGACTTCCGCGAAGGAGTGCGGGCGTTTCTCGAGAAACGTCCGCCCGTCTTCCGGGGAGAGTAGCGACCCCCTTTCCCGCACCCCCTTGACCTGCCCATATAGGTATGTCAACATACCTATATGGGCAGACCGCTGACCGCCAGACAGCGCAGGGTTCTCACGTTCCTGCGGGAGTTCACTCTCTCCCGCTCCTTCGCCCCCACCGCGAGGGAAGTGGCGGACCGTTTCGGGATCGCAGAGAAAAACGCCTTCTATTACATGGAGTTGCTTGAGAAAAAGGGGTACATCCGACGGCAGCGGAAATCCCCCCGCCGGATCGAGTTTCTCGGGGAGGCGGCGCTTCCCTCCCTCCTGCGCGTCCCGGTGCTGGGACGGGTGCCCGCCGGAAGCCCCCGGGAGGCGATCGAGCTCGCCGAGGAGGAACTCCTCCTGGATCCTTCTCTGGCCGGCGAGGGGGAGATCTTCTCCCTCCGCGTGAAAGGGGACAGCATGGAGGGAGCGCACATCTGCGAGGGAGACTACGTCCTCGTCCGGACGCAGGAGACCGCCGAGGACGGGGAGATCGTGGTCGCCGTCGTCGACGGTGAGGCCACGGTCAAACGAATCCGCCGCCGCAACGGGGGAGTCCGCCTCGAGCCCGCCAACCCCGCCTATGCCCCCCTCGACGTGCCGGACGGCTTCCCGTCCTTCCGGATCGCGGGGAAAGTCGTCGGCGTTTTCCGGAAACTATAGTGCACCGTCTCGCAAATATCTTGGCATTCGATCGCCGCTGCAGCAGCGAAAGCTTCGTTGCGCTCCTTGCGCCGTACTTCGCTCCAGTACGCCTCAGTCGCGCGCCTCGCTGGCGCGGCGCATCGACGCTCTCGGTGCGTCAAGCTATTTACGAGAAGGTACACTAGGAACCGGGGGGAGGCCGCTTTGCCCGGTCGCGCGCCCCATACGCCGCTCGTCTCCCCTGCCGCCGCGGACATCGAGCGCGCTTCCGCCCTTTGCCTGCGCCCGGCACCGGGCAAGCT
>JBAULH010000176.1:0-2258 GCA_049578085.1 Candidatus Deferrimicrobiaceae bacterium | reverse complement strand
ACAGTGTTTTGTTTCGTTGCTCTTGCAGGGTTTGTTTTTTCGACGTCAGCTCTCGCCGAAGTTCCGGGAAAAATCCGGATTGGCGAGCCGGCCACTCTATCGGGGAAACACGCAAAAGCGGGGGAGCAGTCGACCAACGGGGTCGCAGCAATCGTCGACTGGGTAAACAACTCCTATGGCGGCGTGAAGCTCGGCGGGAAGAAAGTACCTCTCGAATACATCAAATACGATTGCGAATCCAAGAAGGAAGCCGTCACGAGTCTCCTGGAAAGACTGATCACGGTCGACAAGGTGAACTTCACGTTGGCCCCCTACACCTCCGGGCTGACCCTCGCCGGCGCCCCTGTCGCCGAAAAATACGGGATGATCTACCTGGACCACGGCGGCGCGAGCAACAAGATCTTCAAGCAGGGGTTCAAGTACATCGTCCAGACGATCGGTCCCGCGACGAACTATCACCGGGGGACCCTCGACATGATCCACAAGAAGGACCCGACCGCGAAAAAGGTTGCGCTGGTGTACGAAGACGACGAATTCGCCCGGGACGTGATGGATGGGGCCGAGGCGCATGCCAAGAAGCTCGGCTTCGAGGTCGTCTTCAAGCGGACCTATCCGAAGGGCGTAACCGACCTTACCCCGCTGCTTTCCGCCATGAAGGCGTCGAATCCCGACTTCCTCATCGGCGGCGGCCACTTCCAGGACGGTCAGCTCCTGAACCGGCAGCTCGCCGACCTGGACATCAATCCGAAAGCTCTCTCCCTTATCGCGTCCGCCACCTTGCCCGCGTTCTACGAGGCGCTCACGACCAACGCAGAGGGCGTCATGGGTCCCTCCCACTGGGAATACGGCGTGACGTTCTCCGCGGAAGCCGCGAAGAAGGCCGGCATGGCATGGATCGGGCCGTCACAGGATGAATTCGTGGCGCTCTTCAAGAAAGCCGCCGGCAAGGATATCCTTCCCGACTATCATGCCGCCGAGGCCGGAGCGTCCATCCTTGCTCTCGTCATGGCGATCGAGAAGACCGACAGCCTCGATTCCAACACGGTGAGGAAAGCCCTCGGGGATCTCACCTTCATGTCGTTCTACGGCGGATGGGATATCGACGACACGGGGTTGCAGGTCGGACATTCCATGGTCGACGTCCAGTGGCAGGACGCAAAACGTGTCATCGTGTGGCCCGAGGACGCGAAAACGGGCGAATTCGTATACCCGATGCCTACGTTCGCCGAAAAGGTCAAGGGCGTAAAGGCGGTACCCAAGAAGTAACTTCAGGAGGGGACGGGGGGAACGTTCCGCACGTCCCGATGATTTCCCTCCCCGGGGGTCGCATCACCCCCGGGGAGATTTTTCTGTCTGCCATATCGCGGTTCTTTCTCGGGCCGTGCGGGGGAACGGTATGGTCTTCGACCAGTTGATGGGAAACCTGATCCAGGGTCTGATTCTCGGCGGGATCTACGGGATGATGACGATGGGCTTGAGCCTCATCTTCGGGGTATTGAAGGTCGTCAACGTGGGGCACGGGCAGTTCATCATGGTGGGGGCGTTCACCACGCTCTGGATGTTCAACTCCCTGCACGCAAGCCCCATCCTCGCCATTCCCCTCGCCTTCCTGATCGGGATGCTGCTCGGGTTCATCTGCTATTACAGCTTTGTCAGGAGGCTGCTGAAAGGACCGGAACTCGCCTCCCTCCTCGCAACCTTTTCCGTCGGGGTCATCCTGGAAGAGATGGTCAAGCTGATCTTCGGATCGGAGTTCCGGGGATACAACTGGGCCCTGGGGAAGATCAAGATTCCCTTCACGGTTCTTCCCTACACCAAGCTGATCGCATTTTCCGGCAGCATCCTGGTCGCGGTTCTCCTGTATCTGTGGTTCAAAAAGACCAGGGCAGGGACCGCACTGCGAAGCGTCGTGGAAGACAGCGAGGGCGCCCGGGTGTGCGGAGTCAACGTGGACTGGCAATATGCGCTCAGCTTTTCCATAGGTCTCGGGCTCACCGTGGCGAGCGGGGTCCTTTTGACGATGTTCATCCCGGTGGGGATCAACCCCAACATGGGAGGCCAGTATACCCTCAAGGCGTTCGTGATCGCGGTCCTGGGGGGGCTCTCCTCCCCGTACGGCGCCTTTTTCGGCGGCATCGTCTTCGGACTCATCGAAAACGGCTCCTATACCCTGTTCGCATTGCTCCCGCACGTTGAACCGTTCGCACTCACCCGGTTTTTCTCCTTCGTGATCCTGCTCGTCATTCTCCTTATCAGGC
>JBAULH010000175.1:0-4787 GCA_049578085.1 Candidatus Deferrimicrobiaceae bacterium | reverse complement strand
GATCCGGGCGTTCAGATCGTCGGTCAATCCCTTGAGCTTCTCCCCCTGTGCCGCCTCCTCCCTGGCCGCCGAAAGTTCACCGCGTACCTGGTTCAGCAGGCCCTCCTTCTCCGTGTTTTTCTGTTGTGATTTTTGCAGCTGGTCCATAAGATCCTGGTTTTCGCGTTCCTTCGCCCTTACCTCCGCCAAGGTGTTATCCCATCCCTGTTTCTCCTGAAGGGCCTTCTGCAGCTGGTCTTTGAGATCCTGATTCTCCTTTTGGATTGCCTCCGATGCGTTGGTTGCCCCCCGGGACGCCTCCAACGATTCGGTCAGTTCCCTGTTCTTCGATTCCAAGAGATCCACCTCTTGATTCAATTGCTGCAACAGTTGCTTTATATCCGTTTTCCCTTCATCTATCGTTCCCCATATTCGGTATCCTCCGAAAATGCCCGCGGCAAAACCCAAAGCAATGAGTCCGAGGATTACCTTGTAGCCCTTCATTTCCTGCCCCCTTTGCGTAAGACTGGGTTGTCGCCCGCCAGAGTGATCGATTCGAAGAGCTTGCGATCCGTTACCGGGCACCCCCATGCGCCCGGGGGTCCCCTTCGCCAGGTGCCTAAGGTATTTACTGGCTCGTCTGGAAAACGGGCGTGATCACCACGTCGATCCGCCGGTTGATGGCCCGTCCCTCCTCGGTGTCGTTGGTTGCCAGGGGCCTGCTGGAACCGTAGCCGACCGCGAAAATCCGGTCCTCGGGCAAGGTTTCGTTGGCCACCAAATAGGAGCGGACTGCCTCTGCCCGCTTCTGTGACAGATGGTCGTTCAGGACCTTCGTCCCCGTGCTGTCCGTGTGCCCCTCCACGGTGACGTCGGGCTCCCCGAATGTCCGTATGGCCCGCTGGACATTGCTCAGCAATCCGTAGTTGTCCGGCATGATCACTGCCTTGCCCACCGGAAAGCGGATCGCACGCATGCGGATCACGAGGTGGTTCCCCTCCTTGTATACCTCCGCCTCGTCCGGGGCGAAGAAGGTACGGACGTCGTTGTACTTGAGCTGGAACTCCCGTTCGGCCGCAAGCCGTTCCTTTTCGGCCCGGACCTGCGCGGCCTCCCCTTTCAAGGCGGTGATCTGCTTCCGCGAGGCCTCGTCCAGTGCGGCGATCTTCTTCTGCGAGGCCTCGTCCAGCGATGCGAGCTGCCTCCGCGTCGATTCCTGGAGATCGGCCAGCTCCTTCTTTTTGGTCTCGATCTCCGCCTGCTGGGTCTTCACCTTTTCGGCCAGGAACTTCTGGTCCTTCTGCAGCCCGTCGATCGAACCGAGGATGTTCTCCTCCTGGACGTTGAAGTTCTCATTCCGCATGTCCGGCGCGGCGAGCTTCCCCGTCACCCGTCCAAGGATCCCCTCCACCCAGAGGGTGATCTGCTCGGGTTGCATGGTTTTCACCTTTTCGCTCTCCCGGGTCACCTGGGCAAGGCGGCGGGCGTGGAATACCACATCGGAGGCGACCTCCTGCAACTTCTCCTTCTGATATCGCTGCCCGGAGATGAACTTGTCGGCCTCAGCCAGTTTTCGCTTCGCCACCTCCAGCGTTTTCGGGGCCAGTTTCTTCGCTCCCTCTCTTTCCGCCTTCTCGATCAGTCCCCGGGCTTCCCCCAGGGTCTTCTCCTTGATGGCCCGCAGTTCGAGCTGGTCGAAAGCGTTCACGACCCTCCCCTGGTGTCTCCTTGCCCAGTCAAGGTCGTTGTTCTCGATCGCTTTTGTCAGGTCGAGGAACGAATCCTCCACTTCGGCGAAATCCCTCCCGAATTCCGTGGCGCCCGCGCCCATGGCGAGATCGCGGGCCTTGATGGCGTCGGGAAGCGTCGCTTTGCTCACCTTGGCCATTTCCCCGGCCTGCTGAAGCTGGGCCCGCCCGACCGCGACGTTCTGCAGGATCTCCGATAACGATTCCCCGCGCGCCAGCCCTTTCTTCGCACCGTTAAGCGACGTCTCGGCCTTGGCGAACCAGGTGGGGGACAGCGCGTTGACCTGGTCTTTCCGGGCGGTTCCCACGTCGTTTTCCAGGCGATTGATCTGTGCCGCGGGGTTTTCCGTCGTCGCGATCGGCTCCACCTTCAGTTGGGCCGGCCCCGCGCATCCTCCCAGGAAAAGGACGGCCAGGGAAAGCGCGGCATGGAAAGCAGGTATTACTTTTCGTCTCATCACTTCCTCCGTCGGTCAATAGGTTCGAATACGTAACGACAGGATTGCCGCGTGAGGGATTCTTCCGCAAGTATATCCTTGTGCACTCTATTTCCGGAAAATATCCTGGAAAAATGTTTGCATCTCTGCCCAGGACTTCCTGTCCCCATCGGCGTTGTACCCGATCGGCAGGTTGAATTTCTTCGCGTAAGCGTCCGCCTCGGGATTGGTGAAGCCGTGAAGGGCCCCCGGATAGGAGACGATCCGGAAATCCGCGCCGGCCGCCTTCATCTCCTTCCGGAACGCCTCGACCTGCTCGGGGGGGGCGAACTTGTCGTCGGCACCGGTCAAGACCAGGATCTTCGCCTTTACGCTTCCTGGCTTCGCGGGAGAATCCGTTGTCAGCCCGCCGTGGAAGCTCGCCACCCCGACGAGGTCCACTCCGTCACGCGCCATCTGCAGGACGACGCCTCCTCCGAAACAGTACCCGACGGCGCCGATCCGTCCGGAATCGGCGAATCTGTTCTGCTCCAACACCTTCCGGGCGGCGAGGAACCGCTCCCGCGCGAGGGGCATATTCTTCCGGATCTCACCGGAGAACTTCCCTGCATCGTCGGGATGTTGCGCCTGCTTCCCCTCGCCGTACATGTCGACCGCCAGGGCGACGTACCCCAGTTCGGCCAGCATCCGGGCGCGCTTTCTCGTGTACTCGTTGTTCCCCCACCACTCGTGCACCACCAGAATGCCCGGCCGCTTGCCCGAAAAACTGTCGTCGTAGGCCAGATACCCCTTCATCGTCGTATCCCCGGCGACATATTCCACCGGCTCCCCCCGGATCTCCCCGTGGGCGGACACGACCATCGTCAACAGAAACAGAATCGTCCCGATGATGCGCACCATGCCGACCTCCTTTACCATAGGTTCGTTCCGCCCATTTGAGATGAACGGCCGTCCCCGGAGATTCACCTGGCCGCTTCCGTGTGGCGGAAGCAGCAGGATGGCATGTATTGACGGTGAACGGAGGCAGGAATAGCATAATATAGTCTTCCTGAAGAGGCCCTGCAGGCCGAGACGTACGATGGAGTCCCGTCATGTCCTGGTTCGCGCGGGCCAAACGGTTCCTTTTCGGTGCCCCCCGCAACATATTCGACCCGAAGGTGTTTCACCAGATCTCCCTGATCGCCTTCTTTGCCTGGGTCGGACTCGGCGCGGATGGCATTTCCTCTTCCGCCTACGGCCCGGAAGAGGCGTTTCTGGCGCTTGGGGACCATACGGTCCTGGCGATCTTCATTGCCCTCGCCACGATGGTGACGGTATTCATCATCTCCGGCAGTTATGCACAGATCATCGAGGCCTTTCCTTCCGGGGGAGGGGGCTATATCGTGGCCTCCAAACTCCTGGGGGAGAGGGCGGGGGTGGTGTCCGGGTCTGCCCTCGTCATCGATTACGTGCTGACCGTAACGATCTCCGTGGCCGCAGGCGTCAATGCGGTTTACAGCGCCCTGCCGCTTCCCTGGCAGTCGTACAAGTTCCTGTCTATCGCCCTTGTCATCTTGTTTCTGGTCTGGCTCAATCTGAGGGGTGTAAAAGAGTCTGTCCAGGCTCTCACCCCCATCTTCATCGCTTTCCTGCTCACCCATGTCCCCCTGCTCCTCTATGCAGTCACGCGTCACTTTCCGGACATGCCGTTGCTGGCCACCCGGGTGTCGACGGACCTTTCCTCCGCCGTTTCGGAGGTGGGGTGGTTCGGAGTGGCCGCTTTCCTGATGCGCGCCTATTCCATGGGGGCCGGGACGTACACCGGAATCGAGGCGGTGAGCAATTCCATGCAGACACTGCGGGAGCCCAGGGTGCATACGGGGAAACGGGCCATGCTGTACATGGCCGTCTCCCTTTCCTTCATCGCAGGGGGGATCATCCTGGGCTATGTGCTGAACGACATCCGGCCGGTTTCGGGGAAGACGCTGAACGCCGTCCTTTTCGAGGCTCTTGTCGGGGATTTCGGCGGGGAGAAAACAGGCGCGATCCTCGTCGGGTTCGTCATGGCGACGGAGGCGGTGCTGCTTTTCGTTGCCGCCCAGACAGGGTTCCTCGGAGGGCCCCAGGTCCTCGCGAGCATGGCGGTCGACTCCTACATGCCCCGTCGGTTCGCCCATCTCTCCGACCGTCTGGTGACCAAGTACGGGGTGTACTTCATGGGAGGCATGGCATTCTTCATGTTGTACATCACCGGCGGTTCCGTGCAGTACCTCGTCATCATGTACTCGATCAACGTATTTTTGACATTCACCATCTCCCAGTTCGGGATGTGCGTCCACTGGTGGAGGGACAGACACAGGGAAGGGAGGTGGAAGCGCAAGCTCGGCCTGAACGGAGTCGGTTTCCTGCTTACCTCTTCGATCCTGTCGGCGACGGTGTGGATCAAGTTTCCCGAGGGGGGATGGATCACCCTGCTCATCACCGGGGTCTTCATCGCCCTTTCTTTTCTCGTTCGTCGCCGTTACCGGGAGACCCAGGAACAGACACGGAGATTGGATGATCTTCTCACGCACCTTCCCGCAGAGGAACGGCCGGCACCTAAAGCCCCGGTGCCTCATCGGGATGCCCCCACGGCTGTCATCCT
>JBAULH010000174.1:0-12384 GCA_049578085.1 Candidatus Deferrimicrobiaceae bacterium | reverse complement strand
ACATATGTTTGAAACAAGTGTATTAAACTTTCGGAAAAAGTCAAGGGGCACGACGGGCGATCGATCCGGGAAGGCCTTCCCGAATTGACAGGAGGAGGGGAAAGGTATATTGCTATCTTTTCCTTCGCCCTTTTCACCAAATCATCCTGCCGGGAGGAATCGACATGGCCGTCAAAGTCGGGATCAACGGGTTCGGACGGATTGGACGTCTTTTCTTCCGCGCGGCATACCGGGACACCGCGCTGGAGATCGTGGCCGTCAACGATATCACCGACGCGAAAACGCTTGCCCACCTCCTGAAGTACGACTCCGTGCACGGGCGGTTCGAGGAGGCGGTCGAGGTCCGGGGCGACGCGCTCGTCGTGGCCGGGAAAGAGGTCAAGGTCTTCGCCGCGAAGGACCCCTCCGAACTTCCCTGGAAGAAGCTCGGGGTGAAGGTAGTCATCGAGTCGACGGGCAAGTTCACCGACCGGGAGGGGGCGGAAAAGCACATCAAGGCGGGTGCGGAACGGGTGATCATCTCGGCGCCGGCCAAGAATCCCGACGCCACCTTCGTCATGGGGGTGAACGAGAAGGCGTTCGACCCGGCGAAGCACCGGATCATCTCCAACGCCTCCTGCACGACCAACTGCCTCGCGCCCGTCGCGAAGGTGCTTCTCGACGCCTTCGGGATCGAGCGGGGGCTGATGACCACGATCCACTCGTACACCAACGACCAGAGGATCCTCGACCTCCCCCACAAGGACCTCCGCCGGGCCCGCGCGGCGGGGTTGTCCATGATCCCGACCACCACCGGCGCCGCGAAGGCGGTGTCGCTCGTGATCCCGGAGCTAAAGGGGAAGCTCGACGGGATGGCGATCCGCGTTCCGACATCCAACGTCTCCTTGGTGGACCTGACGGTGGAGCTGTCGAAAGCGGCGACCGTGGAAGAGATCAACGCGGCGGTCAAGAAGGCGGCGGAAGGGCCGCTTAAGGGAATCCTCCGGTACGTCGACGAGCCGCTGGTCTCCATCGATTTCAACCATACCCCCTACTCCTCGGAGTTCGACTCCCTTTCCACCAAGGTGATCGAGGGGAAGATGGCGAAGGTGCTCGCCTGGTACGACAACGAGTGGGGATACTCCTGCCGCACGGTGGACCTGGCCAAGCTCGTGGCAGGAGCAGCCTAGGGGGATGCGCACCCCGATCATCGCCGGCAACTGGAAGATGTACAAGACCGCGCAAGAGGCTTCCGCCTTCGTCCGGGAGTTTCTTCCTCTCGTGGCGGATGCGGATCGCGTGGAGATCGTTCTGGCCCCCCCCTTCCCCTGCCTCGCAGTCGTCGCGGATCTGACGCGCGGCACGAGGGTCGGCGTGGCGTCGCAGAACATCCACTTCGCCGACGAGGGGGCGTTCACGGGGGAGGTCTCCCCCCGGATGGTGCGGGACGCGGGCGCCGCCTACGCCATCATCGGTCACTCGGAGCGGCGGCAATATTTCCTGGAAACCGACGGGTTCGTGAACCGGAAAGTCCGGGCCGCCCTCGCCGCAGGGCTGGTACCGATCCTGTGCCTGGGGGAAACGCTGGCCGAGCGCGAGGCGGGCAGGACGATCGAGGTCGTGGAAAGGCAGGTTCGCGACGGGCTCGTGGAGGTTCCGGCGTCGGCCGCGGGGAGAATCGTCGTGGCGTACGAGCCGGTCTGGGCCATCGGCACCGGTAAAACGGCCACGCCCGCGCAGGCCCAGGAGGTCCACGCCTTCCTCCGTGGTAGACTGAAGCAGCTTTGGGGGGACGAGGCCGGGGTCTCGGTGCGGATCCTCTACGGGGGTTCCGTCAAGCCGGAGAATATCGCCACCTTGATGGCCCAGGAGGACATCGACGGGGCGCTCGTCGGCGGGGCGAGCCTTTCCGCCGGGTCGTTCGCGAAAATTGTGAAGTACCGATAACGGAGGAACCGTAAAGCGTAATGTATACCCTGATCATCATTCTGCACATCGTGGTGTCCGTGACGCTCATCCTCATCATTCTTCTCCAGACGGGGAAAGGGGCCGATATCGGGGCCGTCTTCGGGGGCGGCTCCTCCCAGACCCTGTTCGGTTCGAGCGGCCCCACCAGCTTCCTGAGCAAGATGACCGCCGCGGCCGCGGTCATCTTCATGCTCACGTCCCTCTTTCTGGCGTACTTTTCGGGAAACCGGCCCGCTTCGAGCATCATGAAGGGGGGAGTGCCTGCCCAGACGATGCCGGGGCCGGTGGAACAGCCCGCGATCCCCCCGTCGCCGCAGGGTATCCCCGCAGCGCCGGTCGGGACGTCCCCGCAGGCCCCCGCCCCGCAAGGGACACCCGCCGCGCCCGGGAAGTGATCGCGACTTCCTAAGAACCGGGAAGTTCCTAAGAACTCTTCCTCCCCTACGTCGTGCACCCGGCTGGGAGGACGCCGGGCGGAGCTTATGGCGGGGGACACTCCTGGTTTCCTCGTCGAGTGAAAAAGGAGTGTCCCCCCTTGGCGCAGCCTTGCAGGTTCATCGCAAGGCGAGCGACTTCGTCAAGTGGCCCCCCTCCGAGGAAGTGGAGCCGGTCCCGACGCCCTCACAATCGGGCACATCATCGCGGCGCGCGCTGCCTGCCTTTATCTCGCCTTCCGGATCTCCTGGGTCAACTGGTGGGCCCGCCTGGCCGGGTCGGGGATCCGGTAGCGGGAACAGAGGGCGAGCACGAGGGCAACCGACGACGGAAAGTCCGCCAGGTGCCCGGGCGACACGAAGACGGGCTTGACCCCCGTCCTCGTCCGAACGGCGGCCCCCACGGTTTCCCCCTGCAGCATCAAGGGGGCCGTGTCCCCCTTTCGCAGACCGGGGGGCTCATGCTCCCCCACGAGCCGTTTCTTGGCGCAACCGACGCTCGGCACGGACAGGAGGACCCCCATGTGGGAAGCGATTCCCATGCGCCGAGGGTGGGCGACCCCGTGACCGTCGAAAAGCATGACGTCGGGCCTATGGGAGAGCGTTTCCCAGGCGGCGGCGACCGCCGGGCCTTCGCGAAAAGCGAGGTAGCCGGGAACGTAGGGGAACCGGACGCGGCAGACGGCCGTCCGCTCCTCGAGGATTGCCTTCGACGCCATGTCGAAAACCACGATGGCGGCCGCCACCATCTCCTTCACGCCGAGGAAGGTCACGTCGGCGGCCCCTACCAGACGGACGCGGTCCAGACGCAGCGGGACAAGGCGGACCAGGGAGCGGAGGCGTTCCTGGACCTGCCGTGCCTGGTCCACCGAGGATACGAGGAGGGGAAGCGGTTTTTTCGGATCCATAAAGTTGAAAGCCCCGGCGAGAAATCGCCGGGGCTTTAATTTTCGGGGGTTTACCCCCCTCGGGCCGCATAAGCCCTGTTCTTAGATCACTTTGGTGACGTTTGCCGCCTGCGGTCCCTTGGGGCCATCTGTGATCTCGAATTCGACGCGCTCACCCTCCTTCAACGACTTGAAGCCCTCCGACTTGATGGCGCTGAAGTGGACGAATACATCCGGTCCGCCTTCCTGGGCAATGAAGCCATACCCCTTCGCGTCGTTGAACCACTTCACGGTGCCTTGAGCCAATTGCGTGTACCTCCTTCTTGAAATGCGTGTCAAACCTGAGCAAATTGCCCAAAATTTGAAACAGTGCAAACTGTATCAACCGGCATATCCCCTGTCAAGAAAGAAAACCCCCGAAACATTTTCCCATTTCCCGGATTCCACCGGGCGCAAGAGGATTTCCACACCGAGAATCCCGGCGGGCGGGGTGGTACAATACGATCGTGATCCCGCCCGTCATCGTCAGCGCATCGCGTCGCACCGACGTGCCCGCCTTCCACGCGGAGCGGTTCTCCGCCTGCCTCTCCCGCGGGATCGCCGAATACCGGAACCCCTATTCCGGCAAACCGGCGGCCGTCTCCCTTTCCCGGGACCGCGTGGCGGCATTCGTCTTCTGGACTCGCGATCCCCGTCCGTTCCTCCCCGTCCTTTCACGTATCGAACGGGAAGGGTACCGGTCGGTGTTCCATTTCACCGTGACGGGGCTTCCCCGGGAGATCGAGCCCTTCGTCCCTCCCTTTGCGGAGACGGTCACGGCCTTCCGCAGACTGGCGGATACGCTCGGTCCCCGGCGCGTACTGTGGAGGTTCGACCCGCTCCTTCCCGGGGAGGGTGCCGAGGCCCTGGTGGCGCGGTTCGACAGGGTGTCGGAAGCCCTGGCCGGCCTGTCGCCCCGCTGCACCGTGAGCATTGCCCACCCCTATCGCAAGAGCCTGCGGGCGACACGCCACCTCCCGGGGATCTGGGAAGCGTCGGGGGAGTTGCGGTCCGCGGTGGAACGGATCGCCGCCCTGGGCCGGGGGCGGGGTTTCGAGATGCTCTCCTGCTGCACTCCCCTTTTCGCCGGGTGGGGCATCCCCCCCGGCGCCTGCGTGGACGGCGGGTACCTCAAGGACCTGTACCCCGGCGCCGATATCCCCTCCTCCCCCTCCCCGGTGCGCCCCGGGTGCCTCTGTCGGTCGTCCCGGGATATCGGTTCGTACCATACCTGCCGGCACGGGTGCCTGTACTGCTATGCCGCCTGAAAAACGGCCCGTTCCGCCGAAGCGGTATTCCCTCCGGGAAATCCCGGCGGAAGGGAGAGGAATCGACTACGAGGGCGTGCTGAACCCGCAGCAGCGGGAGGCGGTCCTCCACGGGGACGGTCCCCTCCTCGTCATCGCGGGAGCCGGAACGGGGAAGACCCGCACGCTCATCTACCGGGTGGCCCGGCTCGTGGAGACCGGCGTTCCGCCCGCTTCCATTCTTCTCCTTACCTTTACGCGCAGGGCGGCGGAGGAGATGCTTCGGCGGGCTTCTGTCCTCCTCGACCGGCGGTGCGAAAAGGTGGCCGGCGGCACGTTCCACGCCTTCGCCAACACCCTCCTGCGCCGCCACGCAGGCGCGATCGGGTTCGGCGGGAACTTCACCATCCTCGACCGTGCCGATTCGGAGGACCTGATCGGATTCTTGCGGCAGGAGATCCACGTCGCCCACAAGACGGTGCGGTTCCCGCGGAAGGAGACCCTTGCGGACCTCTACAGCCGGGCGGTGAACCGGGGCGAGGACGTCGCCACCGCCGCGGAGCGGGACACGCCGCATTTCCTGTACTGCCTGGACGACATCCTCCGGATCCACCGTCTCTACGAGGCGGCGAAACGGGAACGGAACCTGATGGACTACGACGACCTGCTCGTGCACCTCGCCACCCTCCTCCGGGAGCACGAAGGGATCCGGCGGGCGGTCTCCGAGGCGTACCGGCACATCCTGGTCGACGAATACCAGGACACCAACCGCATCCAGGCGGAGATCCTGAGGCTCCTGGCGGCCACCCACGACAACGTGATGACGGTGGGGGACGACTCCCAGAGCATCTACTCGTTCCGCGGCGCAAGATTCCGCAACATCCTCGATTTCCCTTCGGACTTCCCCGGAGCGAAAGTGGTCTACCTGGAGGAGAACTACCGAAGCGTCCAGCCGATACTGGACGTAACCAACGAGATCATCGCCCGGGCGGCGGAGAAGTTTCCCAAGCGCCTGTTCACGACCCGGGGGGGCGCGGAGAAACCGTCGATCCTGTCGACCCCGAACGAGCGCATCCAGTCCTTCTTCGTCGCGGACCGGATCCTCGAACTGCACGAGGATCGCGGCATCCCCCTGCGGGAGATCGCGGTCCTGTTCCGGGCCGCCTACCTGTCATTCGATCTCGAGGTCGAGCTCGCCAAGAGGCATATTCCGTACCGGAAATACGGCGGGTTCAAGTTCCTGGAAACCGCGCACGTAAAGGACGTCATCGCGCATCTTAGGCTGGTCGAGAACCCTCGGGACACCCTGAGTCTCTCCCGGGTGCTGATGCTCATTCCCGGCGTGGGACGAAAGCGCAGCGCCGAGATCTCCCGACGCGCCTACGAGTCGGCATCGCATGCCCCCGTTTTCTCCTCGCTTGCCGCGATGAAGGCCTCGGAAGGCGCCGCCCGGCTGTCCGGGTGCCTGCGGGAGCTCACGACAGGGACACTGCCACCGCCCGCGGAGGCCCTGGCCCGGGTTCTCGCTCACTACCGCCCCCTCCTGGAGGCGAAGTACGACGACTACCCGCGGCGGCTGAAGGACCTCGAGCATCTCGATTCCCTTTGCGCGCGACACCGCACGCTTTCCTCCTTCCTCGCGGAGATCACGCTCGAGCCGCCGGAGGCCTCCGTGGGGCAGATCGTGGCTCCCGAAGGGGACGGTGACACCCTCACCCTGTCGACGATCCATTCGGCCAAAGGGCTGGAGTGGAAAGTCGTCTTCCTTCTCTGGGTGCTGGACGGCAAGCTCCCGCTGGCGCGGGCGGCGGAAGACGAGGAAGAGATGGAGGAGGAGCGGCGGCTCCTCTATGTCGCGGCGACGCGGGCGAAGGACATCCTGATTCTTACCTATCCCATAAATATCTATGAACGGGCATCCGGAACGGTGCTGTCTCTGCCGTCCCGGTTCGTGGAGGATATTCCGCCGGGGGTGCTCCCCCGGTACGCTCTGATCGAATAATTACGACCCGTCCCGGTCCTCGAACACCTTCCCGCACCAGTCGCAGTGGGGGGATTCGCGCGGAAGCCAATGGCTACACTGCGGGCACTGCTTCTCCGGAGAGGACTTCTTCTTCTCCCCCTCCTCGTTGTCCCACATCTCTTCGTCGTACTTCCAGTCGTCCCGCGGCATCTGTCTCCTCCGGGTGGACCCGGGAGCCTCGCGGCGCGGCTCCGCCTCGGGTAGATCATACCATCCACGTCCTGATTCCTGCTCGGGAAAAGAGACGGGACGAACCCTCACGGGGGATCGCCCCATTCCGTTACGCCTGTTTCGGGTCTGCCGGTCCTGCCGGTATCCCCCTCAGAAGTCGCCCTTCTCCTTCGTGTAGGCCAGGCGGCCACCGGCCAGGAGGATCTCGACCTGGCGTTCGGTCAAGCTGTGCTTCGCCTCGAACTCGAACCCCTTCGTCGCGTTCCGGACCGTTACCGTCGATCCCTTCGTGATCGCCTCCCGGATGCCCGGGATCTCGATCCGGTCCCCCTGGTCGATCCGGTCGTAGTCCTCCTCGCTGGCGAACAGAAGGGGGACGATCCCGAAGTTGATCAGGTTGGCCGAATGGATCCGCTCGAACGACCTGGTGATGACCGCGCGGACGCCCAGGTGGCTCGGGCAGATCGCGGCATGCTCCCGCGAGGATCCCTGGCCGTAGGACAGCCCGCCCACGACGATATTATGGATCCCCTTACTTTTGTTCTCGAGCGCCCGCTTGCTGAATCCGGGGTCGACCCCCTCGAAGACGAATTCGGCGTACTTGCCGATGTTGGAGCGGTATTTGAGCCTCGCCCCCGCGGGCATGATGTGGTCGGTGGTGATCTTGTCCCCCACCTTCAGGGCCACCTCCCCCTGGAGGGAGTCGGGGAGGGGCACGTTCTCCGGCGGATTCCCGATGTTCGGCCCCCGGCGCACGGTCACCGCCGACGGATCCTGCGCGGGCGGCAACACCATCGAGTCGTCCACCAGGAACTTTTTGGGGACCTTCACGTCCGGGTATTCGATCCCCAGATCGGCGGCCACGTCCCGGGGATCGGCCATCTCCCCCTTGAGCGCACATGCCGCGGCCGTTTCGGCGGAGACGAGGAAGATCCCGGCATCCTTCGTCCCGGAGCGCCCCTCGAAGTTCCGGTTGTTGGTCCTAACCGAGACGCCGCCCGAGGGGGGCGCCTGCCCCGCCCCGATGCAGAAGCCGCACGCCGTCTCCAGGATCCGGGCCCCGGAGCTTGCCAGGGTCGCGATGCTGCTCTCTTTGGCCGCCATCTGGAGGACCTGGCGCGAGCCGGGGGCGACGCCGAAGGAGACGTTTTCCGGGATCACCTTGCCGTTCATGATTCTTGCGAGCGTCGTGATGTCCTTGTACGAGGCGTTCGTGCACGACCCCACGAGGACCTGGTCGACCCTTTTGCCCGCGATGTCCTTCACGCGGGTGACGTTGTCAGGGCTGTGCGGCTGGGCCACCATCGGCTCGATGGCGGAGAGGTCGATGTCGATGACCCGGTCGTACTTCGCCGTGGGATCGGCCTTGAGGTTTACCCACTGGTCTGCCCTTCCCTGGCCCTTAAGGAATGCCTTCGTCACCCTGTCGGACGGAAAGATCGAGGTGGTGACGCCCAGCTCCGCCCCCATGTTGGTGATCGTGGCGCGCTCGGGGACGGACAGGGTAGCCACCCCTTCCCCGCCGTACTCGATGATGCAACCCACGTTTCCCTTGGTGGTGAGAATCTCCAGGATTTTCAGGATCACGTCCTTGGCCGCCACCCAGGGCTGCAGGCTCCCGGTGAGGTTCACCCTGATCACCCGGGGATACGTCAGGAAGAAGGGTCCGCCCGCCATGGCCACGGCGACGTCCAGACCCCCTGCGCCGATCGCCATCATCCCGATCCCGCCGCCGGTCGGCGTGTGGGAGTCGGAGCCGAGCAGCGTCTTTCCGGGGGCGCCGAACCGCTCCAGATGGACCTGGTGGCAGATGCCGTTTCCGGCACGGGAGTAGTAGATCCCGTGCTTCGCCGCGACGGTCTGGAGATAAAGGTGATCGTCGGCGTTCTCGAATCCCTCCTGCAGGGTGTTGTGATCGACGTAGGAGACCGAAAGCTCGGTTTTCACCCGGGAGACGCCCATCGACTCGAACTGCAGGTACGCCATCGTCCCGGTGGCGTCCTGCGTGAGCGTCTGGTCGATCCGGATCCCGACCTCCCTGCCGGGTTTCCTCTCCCCCGACACGTAATGGTTCTTGATGATCTTCTCGACGATATTCCTTCCCACGATGGTCCTCCTTCCCCTTTCCGGGACGGTATGTTGGCTAGTCTTTCGCCGGATTGTCGACAGTATTCGAACGGATGATCGCCTCATCATACGAAATGAGATGTACAATAGCAACATCCGAGGCGGGCGTCCGGGGCACAAATCTTCCCGACCCCTGCCATTCCGTTGGCCTTCGATCCCCGGGAAAAGGGCGATATAATAGTAAGATTAATCTGTCGATCCGTTCCCGCCGCTCCGGATTCACCCCGGGAGACGGAAGGGTGGGTAGGGGGACCGGGGAATCCGGATCATTTTCCCCTCGCGCGGGAGGATCCTACAGATTAGGAGGGGATACGAAAAAGGGTATGCGCAGTCCACAACGCAAGATGGCAGGGCGACTCCTCACTCTCGGCCTGTGTCTCGCTCTCCTGGCCGGGTGCAGCAAGGGTAAGCCTCTTCCCCAAACCGAGATCCCCCCGGGAAAAACGATCCTGATCGGCCTGATCCCCGAGCAGAACATATTCAAGCAGATCGAACGCTACGAACCGCTGGCCGACTATCTCTCCGGGAAAACCGGGGTCGGGATCAATCTCAAGATCCTGCCCCGGTACGGAAACATCATCAGCAACTTCCGATCCGAGGGACTGGACGGAGCCTTTTTCGGGAGCTTCACCTACGCGCTTGCCCATGAAACACTCGGGGTGTCCGTCATCGCCCGCCCTTTGGCTTCCGACAACACGTCCACGTACCACGGCCTGATCTTCGTGAGGAAGGACAGCGGCATCAGAACGATCGCGGACATGAAGGGAAAGCGGTTCGCTTTCGTGGACAAGGCGACGACCGCGGGATACCTTCTCCCGCTGGAATATTTCCATGAACACGGGGTGAAGAACTTCCGTACGTATTTCCGGGAGACCTATTTTACGGGAACCCACGAAGACGCCATCCTGGACGTGCTCAACGGAAAAACGGACGTGGGAGCCGCGAAGAACACCGTTTTCCAGCGCATGTCGGAGAAGGACGGTCGGATCATGAAGGAGCTGGTCATCCTGGAACGATCCCCGGACGTACCGGAGAACGGGCTTGCGTTGAAAAAAGACATCGAGGAAACGTTGAGAGAGAAGTTCCGCGCGGCCCTTCTCGCCATGCACGATGACCCGGAAGGGAAAAAAATTCTGGAACGGTTCGGGGCGATAAAATTCATCCCGACGACGGACAGGGATTACGACCCGGTATACCGCTATGCTCACGAAATCCATCTGGATCTCTCGAAATACGATTACATCAACCAGTAACTACGAATGAAGAGAAAGATCCTCATCGGCCTGGGCATTATTACCGTGATCACCTTTTTCGGAAGTGGCTACATCATCTATACGATCAATTCCTCCACGTCGCGTCTCGGCAACATGATCATGCTCCACCGGGTGGAAATCTTACGCGAGCATTATCTGATCCAGATCAAGCGGGTACAAGCCGACCTGTTGCTGAAGGACACGCGCTACCCGAGGAGTTTCGACACATTCGTAAAAGACATCATCAACATGGGAAATATCATCGCCTCATGTTACGACTGCCATCACAACAGGGGAATCGTAAACAGAATCAATACCTTGCATCAACGCACCGAGGACTACAAGAATGCCCTGAGCCGGGTGTTGACGATACGGGCGAATTCCGCCCGCCTTTCCCGCGAAGAGGACCATGCCTTCCTGGCCGGAGAGGCATTGATTACGGATGTCCAGAACATGGTCGCGATCACCAGAGCCAACCTGGAAGAGAGGAGAAAAACAGTACTTCAGACGATCGCAAAGACGAAATACATTCTCTATTTTCTGATCGGGATCATTCCCCTGCTGTCCGGGACCCTCGCGTATATTGTCCTCAGAGAGATTACCAATCCGATGGAGAGGCTCCTGGATTTCACGAGAAGGCTCAAAGGCGGGGACTTGGATTATCGCGTCGAGGGATTGAAGGACGAATTCGGCGAACTGGCGGTCTCGTTCAACGAAATGGCGAGTTCCCTGAAAGATCAGATGGTCAAAATGCAGAGGACGGAACAGATGGTCGTGGTTGCGCAACTTGCGGCGGGACTGGCTCACGAGATCAAGAACCCGCTCGCCGGGATCAAGGTCGCCATGCACGTTCTGTCGGAGGAAGCCTCCCTATCCGAAGAAGACCGCGCCGTCCTGGGGAAAGTCATCGAGGAGATCACGCGACTGGATTCGCTGATGAAAAATTTCCTGAATTTCGCGAAACCGCCGAAGTCCACCTTGTCCCCCTTGGACGTCAATGACCTTCTGCATGCAACTCTTGCCTTCTACATCAAATCCGATGCGATCCATCCGGGGAAATCCGACGGGATCCGGATCGAAAAGGATTTTCGCCCCGTTCCTCGTACCATGGCGGATCTCATGCAACTCCAGCAGGTTTTCCTGAATATCATGTTGAACGCGATCGATGCCATGGAGAAAGGGGGAACCCTGACGATCCGGACGTCCTTCTCGGAGGAATCGGGCCGCATCCGGGTCGAGATAGCGGATACGGGGAAGGGAATCGGGGAAGGCAACACCGAGAAGATCTTCGAGCCGTTTTTCACGACGAAGCCGAAAGGGACCGGGTTGGGCCTGGCGATTTCGAAACAACTTGTCGAGCAGCACGGAGGTTCCATCGCTGCGGCGAACAATCCGGGCGGAGGCGCCAAGTTCGAGATTCTTCTCCCGCGGATCCCCCCGGAGGAGGGCGTCGCGGAATGAGCGCAAAAGGTCGCGTGTTTCTCCTGGACGACGATCAACTGATCGTCTCCATGCTGGCCAGGGCATTGAAGAAGGAAGGCTACGAGGTGCATGCGGAAACCGATTCTCATGAGATCGTCGAAAAGATCCGCTCCACTGACCCCGATGTGGCGTTGCTGGACATCAAGCTTCCCGGAAAAAGCGGGATCGACATCCTCAAGGAGCTGACGGAACGAGGAATCCGCACCCAGGTGGTGATGCTGACATCCGACGACACCGCGGAAACCGCGGTCCAAGCGATGAAGCTGGGTGCCGTGGATTACCTCACCAAGCCCTTCGACCTGGACGTGGTCAAGATCGTCATAAAAGGCATCGTCGAAAAAGGGAACCTGATGCGGGAGGTCGATTACCTGCGGAAGGTAAGCTCGGAAATCCTGCATCAGGAAATCATCGGAGAGTCCGCGATACTTCGGGAATTGATGACGAAGGCCCGGAAGATGGCGACGGCCCGTGTCCCCACCATCCTCATCACCGGGGAAAGCGGTACCGGCAAGGAACTCTTCTCGAGGTACATCCATCATTTTATGCATCGAAAAGACTCCTACGGGCATTTCCCGTTCTTCGGGATCAATTGCGCCGCCCTCCCGGAGCACCTCATCGAGAGCGAACTCTTCGGGCACGAAAAGGGCTCGTTTACGGACGCCAAGGCTGATAAACGAGGCATCTTCGAGATGGCCTACGGCGGCTCGATCCTTCTCGACGAGATCGGGGAGATGAAGCATAACCTCCAGAGCAAGCTGTTGCGGGTGCTTGAGG
>JBAULH010000173.1:0-2223 GCA_049578085.1 Candidatus Deferrimicrobiaceae bacterium | reverse complement strand
CATCATGACAGAAATATTTTCCGCCGAACTGGGCACCGATACCGAGGTTTCGAGATATCTCAAGCAGTTTTGCTTCGAGTTTAAAATCGCGGAATGCATGACCCCATTGATTTCCGGAAGTCGGGAGATAATCGAAATATCCTGCTGAGGCCAATTTAACGGTTTTAAGGTTGAATTCGGCAGATGTCCCGCCGACAACAAATGCAAGATGATAGGGTGGGCAGGCAGCTGTACCCAGGGTTTTCATCTTGTTTTTCATAAACATAGCCAGCCTTTCCGGAGTCAACGTCGCTCTTGTCTCCTGATAAAGATATGTCTTGTTGGCAGATCCGCCGCCTTTGGCAATAAAAAGAAAGTGATAAGCACTTCCTTCGACGGCATAAATTTCAATTTGTGCCGGAAGATTGCATCCGGTATTGATCTCATCATACATGGTCAAAGGTGCATTCTGTGAGTAACGCAGATTGTTGGTTGTGTAGGCATTGAAAATTCCTTTTGAAAGCGCTTCTTCGTCACAAAAGCCGGTCCAGATTTGTTGGCCCTTTTTCCCCATTACGATGGCTGTGCCTGTGTCTTGGCACATGGGAAATATACCATCTGCGGAAATGACCGCATTCTTCAGCATTTCAAGGGCCACGTACCGATCGTTATCGGAACTTTCAGGATCGTCGAGAATTTTTGCCAAAAGCGACAGATGTGAAGGTCTCAGAAGATGAGAAACATCCTTAAACGCATGTTCAGCCAGAAGGGTTAATCCTTCCGGGGTAATGGTTAATATCTCGTTACCTTTGAAAGAATCTAAAGAAACATGATCATCGGTTAGTCGACGATAACCTGTCGTATCATCTTTTAAAGGAAACATATCCTGATACTTGAACTCCACCATTGTTATTCTCCTTTGGTAACTGTTTCAAAGGTCGAGGTGTTTTTATTTGTTTAATAGCTCCATGGAACTTTGAACATGAGTTAAAAAAAAAGCCCTCCTGATGAAGGAAGGCTTTTTAAACGTCTGAATGCTGCGGCTTTATAATTACTACACGAAAGCAGGATCACTTTTCCAGGGTCATTTGGATATAATGGCAGGGGCATTCTTTTGCACACAAACCACATCCCTTGCAGAAGTCGTAGTCAAATTCGTAAAATCCTGTTGTCTTCGACTTTTTAACGGCATTGTCCGGGCAATACATATAGCAGTTGCCGCAATCGAAACAGAGCCCGCAGCTAAAGCATCGTTCTGCCTCTGCAATAATATCATCCGGGTCAAAATTCGAATAAATCTCTTTGAAACCCTTGAGTCTCATGTGGATCGGCCTGGCATCCTTCTCATATCGCTTGACCGGCTGATAGTAATACGTGTTCAGTTCCCTTGAGATGACCACGGGCGGCTGCGCCAATTCGCTCTCTTTATTTCCTTCGATGTAATCTTCAATTGCGGAAGCAGCACGCATTCCATGACCAATGGCCAAAGAGACCGTTTCCAGACCTGCCACGGCATCGCCACCGGCAAAAACGCCGTCCATATCGGTCATAAAATATTCGTTGGTATAGATCCATCTTTTATCTACGGTCTGGATTTCGATTCCATCATAATCCACGGCCTGTCCTGTGGCCATAATGACGGTGTCCGCGGGTATGAAGGCTTCTGATCCGGTAATGGGAACCGGTCTGGCCCGGCCGCTGGCGTCGGGTTCTCTTAGCTCCATTTGAACACACAAAAGACCGACGACCCGGCCTTCATCCAATACTAATTTAACCGGGTTGGTGTGATACCGAAACATGATGCGTTCTTCCATGGCTTCGTCAATTTCAGCGGTGATCGCAGGCATTTCCATTCGGGTGCGTCGGTAAACAACGCTCACATTTGCTCCCAGACGCTTGGCCACCCGGGCACAGTCCATGGCGGTATTGCCGCCGCCGATGACCACAACATCATTACCGATTTCTACCCATTTGCCGGTATTGACCTGTTTTAAAAACTCCACTCCGGTAAAAACATTTTCCCCGTCTTTGCCCGGGATATCAATCGATACACCTTTTTGGGCGCCCATCCCTAAAAATACAGCATCATATTCATTGCGTAATTGATCCAAGGATATGTTGACTCCGACCTTGACATTACATTCCAATTCAACGCCCAGGCGGAGAATCTTGTCAATTTCTTGTTTCAAAATGTAATTCGGTTGCCGGTAGGATGGAATACCGTAACGCATCATACCGCCGGGC